>NZ_SCOY01000001.1:0-499336 GCF_005503035.1 Rhodococcus sp. Q | reverse complement strand
GTCTTTCTGTCGGCGGACGAGTTGGTGGTACTTCTCATCCTGCCGCGGAAGGACCCGTCCGCCTTGGTTGGCCCAGATCCTGGCCGGTGTCTACAACGTCATGACCCGCAACAGCTAGTCGACGCGTTCGCGCCGGTGCCTGTGGCGCACTCGAACCGCGACGTCCACCGGCCGACGTCCGTCGCGGTGCCACCCTCCCACGGGCCGGGCCTTCGGTACCGGGACGCGGCCGCGGTCCTCGACCGCCATCTGCCGGACGGGGTGGACGTGTTCGTCGATGCGGGCAACACCGGTGCGGCGATCGTGCACCACCTGCCGGTGCGGCGCGGCGGACGGTTCGTCGTCGCGCTCGGTATGGGCGGAATGGGCTACGCGTTCGGTGCGGGCATCGGGTCGGCCTTCGTGCGGGATCGCCGCACCGTGGTGATCGCGGGCGACGGCGCGTTCTTCATGCACGGCATGGAGATGCACACCGCGGTGCAGTATGCGTTGCCCGTGACGTTCGTCGTCTTCAACAACAACGCGCACGGCATGTGTGTCACCCGAGAGCGGTTGCTGTACTCGGATCGATACAGCTTCAACAGGTTCGAGAGTTCGCACCTGGCCGCGGGCGTCGCGGCGATGTTCCCGTCGGTGCCGGCGTACGTCGCGGGAACCGTCGCCGAACTCGACGCGGCGCTGTCCGCCGTCGCCCAGGTGCCGGGGCCCGTGTTCGTGGAGGTGCTCTGCGACCCCGACGAGATCCCGCCGTTCCTGCCGTTCCTTCCGCCCGCGGAGGCCGACCGGTCCGACACCCACAACCCGGGAGGAACCCCGTGACCGAACCCCTTGCCGCCCTGAGCGACATCCCTCCGGACGCGTTGCCCGCGGTGCACCGAATCGAGAACACCCCCGCGGAGGAGGCGCACCCGATGATTGCCGAGATGGTCCACTCTGTGTATCCGCACGACCAGATCTACGGCGACTACTGCACCCTGCAGGGTTTCGTCGCGGCGCCGGCCCGGCAGGTGTACGACTACCTCGCGCACACCCGGAGTCTGGAGGAGTGGACGTTCAGTCTGCGCGGCTTCGCTCCGGTCGGCGACGACGGACTGTGGCTCGGCAAGGACCTCCTCGGTGACGGCGACACCGACATCTACGCCCGCACCCGCGCCTGCCCGGACGCGATGACCGTCGACTACCACTGCGCCTGGGACCAGGGCGAGCACCTGTGGATGATCTACCTGATGCGGGTGGTCGACGCGCAGGTGGTGCTCGACAAGCCGGGGTCGGTGGTGCTGTGGACCAACTGTCATCACCCGTTCTACGACCGTAACCCGTTCCCGGAGAAGGCGCTTCCCGGTCGTGACGCGTGGGTGGGTGACTACTGGGACGTCTTCTACCCCGGTCACCGGCTCGAGCTGGACAACCTGACGCAGATCTGCGAGTACCGGCATGCGCACGGTCTGCCGTTGACGCCCGCCGGGCTGTGAGAGGAGGCCTGCCGTGAAGACCGTCAGCCTGGTGGACATCGCCTCGTATCTCCCCGAGAACCGGGTCGGCGCAGACTATTTCGCCCAGTTCGCGGCGCCGAGCCGGCTCGCGAACAGTCCGATGTTCCGGCCGCCCGCGCACCGGCACCACGTCGCGGACGGGGAGAGCGCCGTCGACATGGCGATGCGCGCTGTCGCGCCGCTGGTAGCGCGGTCCGGGGAGGACGTGGTGCGCGGCGTCGACGCGATCCTCACGCACACTCAGCTGCCCGACCTGCCGTTGCAGGGATGCGCCGGAGAGTTGGCGTACCGCCTCGGCGCGAACCCGGAATGGGTGCTGGACGTGCACAACAGTGGGTGCGCGGCGTTCCCGTACATGATCAAGGTGGCACGCCAGCTGCTCCAGCAGGACGGTGCGCGGTCGGCGCTGATCGTCGCGGTGCAGAACGCGGCCGGTCAGGTGTTCACGCAGACCGAGGTCCGCTCGCAGCCGCAGGCCGCGATCCCCGGCGACGGTTGCGGGGCCGGGCTGCTCGTCGTCGGCGATCGGGCGCCGGTCCTCGCGACGGCGTGCCGGTCACAGGGCGAGTTCGCGCCGTCGCCCGCCGACGCGGACGTCGACCCGCCGCGCAAGTACTGGGAACCCGGTCCGGGCCAGTTCCGGATCGCGTTCAACCAGAACAAGATCGCCCGCGTGTACGCCCGCGGAAACCGGATGGTGCCGGAGGTCGCGCACGACGTGTGCCGTCAGGTCGGGGTGGCGCCGGACGAGGTGGACGTGTTCGTCACCAATCAGCCGAACCGGCTGTTCCTGCGGAACTGGCGGGAGGCGATGCAGCTTCCGCCCGAGCGGCATCCGGACACCTTCGACGAGTGCGGCAACCTGTTCGGCGCGGGTATCCCCGTCACTCTCGACACCGAGAACCGCGCAGGCCGCATCCCGAACGGTGCGCTGGTGGTGATGTCCGCGTTCGCGCACGCGGGCGACTTCGCCGGCGCCGCCGCCGTCCGCTGGGGCGCCGCCCCGGTCTGACCCAACCGGCACCGGGGTCAGGACGCCGTCGCGACCTCCAGTTCGGGGTCGGTGCGCTTCGCGTACCGCTGTGCGAGCGCCGCACAGACGATCAGCTGAATCTGGTGGAAGATCATCAGCGGCAACACGATCAGCCCGATCGGCTGGCCGGCGAACAGCACCGCCGCCATCGGCAAGCCGGTGGCGAGGCTCTTCTTCGACCCGCAGAACAGGATGACGATCCGGTCGGGCAGCGAGAACCCGAGGGCCTTGCCCGCGTACGCGGTGGCCGTCATCACGACCGCGAGGATCAGGCAGCACACCGCGACCAGCGCGACGACGTTCCAGGCGGACAGGCCCGCCCACGCGTGCTCGACCATGCCGGCGCTGAACGCGGCGTAGACGACGAGCAGGATCGAGCCGCGGTCGACGAGCTTGGTCGGCTCGGCGTACTTCTGCAGGAATCCGGCGACCCGCGGTCGGATCAGTTGTCCGAGGAGGAACGGGAGCAGCAGCTGCACGACGATGTCGACGATCGAGGACGCGTCGACGTGCGCCTCCCCGGTGGTGTTCATCAGCAGAACCACCAGCAGCGGCGTGACGAAGACACCGAGCAGGTTGGACATCGACGCGCTGACGATCGCCCCGGCGACGTTGCCGCGGGCGATGGAGGTGAACGCGATCGACGACTGCACGGTCGACGGCACCAGGCACAGGTACAGCACGCCGGTGTACAGCTCCTCGGTGAGCACCGACGGCACCAGGATCCGCAGCGCCAGGCCGATCAGCGGAAAGAGCACGAACGTCGCGGCGAACACCACCGAGTGCAGTCGCCAGTGCCTCAGGCCCTCGAGTGCCTCGCGGGGGTGCAGGCGGGCGCCGTAGAGCAGGAACAGGAAGGCGATGGCGATCTTCGTGGCCCATTCGAGTGTGGTCGCGCCGGCGCCGGAGGCCGGGAAGATGCTGGCGAGCACCGCGACCGCGATGATCGACAGGATGAACCCGTCGACGTGGAACCTGCTCAGAAACCTCACCCGACCACGGTAGGGCGACCACCGGGTATCGGAGAAGTCGATGAGACCGATTATTCACATCGAGAAACGTGATAAATATCGGGGATGCTGGATCCGGTGCTGCTCCGTTCCCTCGTCGCCGTCGATCGCGAAGGCGGGTTCACCGCCGCCGCGGCGCGGCTCGGCTTGAGTCAGTCCACTGTCAGCGGACACGTGGCGCGCCTCGAGAAGTCGGTCGGCCGGGAACTGCTGCGCCGCGACACCCGCAACGTCGAACTGACCGCCGACGGTGCCGCGATGCTCGGCTTCGCGCGCACCATCCTCGACGCGTCACAGCAGGCAGAGGCGTATTTCGCGGAACCCGACCTGTCCGGGCTGCTGCGGTTCGGGGTCTCCGACGACCTCGTCGCCGCCGAACTGCCCGAGGTGCTGTTGGAGTTCCGGCGCAGTCACCCGCGGATCGACCTGGAGCTGACGGTCGGGCTCAGTGAGACGCTGGGGGCGAAGGTCGCGGCCGGTGAACTCGACCTCGCGTTCGGGATGCGCCGGCCCGGGGAACGGCACGGGGAGCTGGTCTGGCGCGACCGCCTCGTGTGGGCGGGATCTCCCGAGAGTGAGGTCGTCGATCCCGCCGCGGGTCCGGTGCCGCTGGTGACCTATCCCCCGCCGAGCATCACCCGGCGGGCTGCGATGGAGGCGATGGAGCGGGCGGGGCTCGTGTGGCGGACGACGTGCGTGACGGACAGCCTGCTCGGCCTGCGCGCGGCGGTGCTGGCCGGTCTCGGGTACATCGTGCACGCCGAGTCGATGCTGCCGGACGGCCTGGTGCCGCTTCCCGGCCACGCCCTGCCCGACCCCGGCGACGCCGACTTCGTGGTGATGCGCCGCCCCCGGCCCGCGACCGGGCCGGAGGCCGCGCTGACGGCGCTCATCGTGGCCAGCGAACGCCGCCTGCGCCGCAGCTAGGTCCGAATCACTCAAGTGAGCGGGACCCACGACGGCAGGGCCGCAGCGCGGTGGGGATCCTGCCTCCGGTCGTGTTTAACGCTGTGACCTGCAAAAACTGGAATCCGATTCGGCCGCAGGACTGGCCGATTCGCCCTAGTCTGGCTCGGTCGGGGGGCGCCGTGTCGGGTGTGGGCGCCCCGGTCCCACTTCGAACGAAGGAAGTTGCATGTCTCGAAATCTGGCGCGCCGCGGCGCGTCCGTTCTGGTCGCGGCGGCTGTGCTCGGTGGTGGCCTGGCCCTCGGTGGGGGCACGGCGTCGGCCGCGGAGACCGACCCCCTCCCCGACAGTTGGATCGTCGATTACATTCTTTTCCCACTGATTGCCCCACTGACGGGCAGCGTTGCGGACCTCCCCCCTGGGGCGGGCAGCGCCGCTGTGGGCAGCAGCGAACCCTGCCAGAGCTGGGTGGAAATGGGGGGAGACAGCCCTGGCTGCATATTCTCCTACCGCTACCTCCCCGCGGAGCTTGCTTCCCTGAGTTAGGGCACTTCTCCCAATCCCTGTTGCGGGAGTGGGAGACACACCTCCTCAGGTCCGAATCACCCAAGTGAGCGGGACTCGCGGCGGCAGGACGCAGCGCGGTGGGGGGTCCTTCCGCCGGTCGTGTTCAACGCAGTGAACTGCGGAAACTCGAGTTCGATTCGGCTGCAGGACTGGCCGATTCGTCCTACTCTGGCCCGGTCGGGGGCGCTGCGTTGGGGTGGTCGCCCCGGTCTGTCACATTCGAACGAAGGAAGCTGCATGTCTCGAAATCTGGCGCGCCGCGGCGCGCCCGTCCTGGTCGCGGCGGCTGTGCTCGGCGGTGGCCTGGCCCTCGGTGGGGGCACGGCGTCGGCCCAGGAGACCGACCCCGTCTTCGGCGGTTCCGTCGCAGAATTCGGCCAATTCCTCGCCGACGTCATTCTTCCCCCCATTCTTGCCCCATTGGGCAGCTCTGAGCCCGGGTCTGGCAGCGCCGCTGTGGGCAGCAGCGAACCCTGCCAGAGCTGGGTAGAAATGGGGGAAGACAGCCCTGGCTGCATATTCTCCTACCGCTACCTCCCCACCGAGCTTGCTTCCCTGAGTTAGGGCACTTCTCCCAGTCCCTGTTGCGGGAGTGGGAGACACACCTCCTCAGGTCCGAATCACCCAAGTGAGCGGGACCGACGGCGGCAGGACCACCGCGCGGTGGGGGTCCTGCCGCCGGTCGTGTTCAACGCTGTGAAGTGCGGAAGCTCGAATCCGATTCGGCTGCAGGACTGGCTGATTCGCCCTAGTCCGGCTCGGTCGGGGGCGCCGCGTCGGGTGTGGGCGCCCCAGCCCTACACCTTCCCGGTCCTACACATTCGTACGAAGGAAGTTGCATGTCTCGAAATCTGGTGCGCCGCGGCGCGTCCGTCCTGGTCGCGGCGGCTCTGCTCGGCGGTGGCCTGGCCCTCGGTGGGGGCACGGCGTCGGCCGAGGAGTACGACCCCTACGCCGGCGATCTGTTCATGCAGGTCGCCGCAGTCCTTCTTTCCCCACTGGGCAGCGCTGCGGGCCCCATTGAGTCGGGTAGCGCTGCTGTGGGCAACACCGAGCCCTGCCACGGGGTCTTCGCAGAGGAACCGGAACCTGGCTGTTTTCTTGGTGTCTTCCGCGTCCTCCCCGACGAGCTGGCTGCCAGTTAGGCATGTCTCCCGATCCCTGTCGCGGGATTGGGAGACCCGCCCCGGGTCGACGTCCGCGCACCGCCGGGCCCTGTTCGGCCCGACGGTGGCGGAGCGTCCGCACGAGTGGGATCAGAAGACGATCACCCCGCGCAGGTTCCTGCCCGCGTGCATGTCGTCGAAGCCCTGCGCCACCTCGTCGAGGGTGTAGGTGGTGGTGACGAGGCCGTCGAGTTCGAGCTTGCCGGCGGTGTACAGGTCCACCAGCCACGGGATGTCGGCGCTCGGGGCGGAGGCGCCGAACAGTGAGCCCTGCAGACGCTTCTGGTAGAGCGTGAGCTCCATCGGGCTGATCGGGATGCCGACATCGGTCATCTTGCCGAGGCCGGTCACCACGCAGACACCCGCCTTGCGGATGGCGGAGAACGCCTGCGCGATGTGGTCGCCGGTGGTCACGCCGACGGTGACGATCGCCGCGTCGGCGCCTTGACCGTTGGTCAGTGATCGGGCCACCTCGGTGGCCTCCTCCATCGTCGAAAATACCTGGGTTGCTCCGAACTTCAGCGCGCTGTCCCGTTTGAACTCGACCGGGTCGACCGCGAGAACGTGGGCCGCGCCGGCGTGCGCGGCGCCCTGCACGGCGTTGATGCCGATGCCGCCCACACCCATCACGATCACCGTCTGGCCGGGGTAGACCTGCGCGGAGTTCACCGCGGCGCCCCAGCCGGTACCGACGCCGCAGCCGAGCAGGCACAGCGTCTCGAGGGGTAGGTCCTTGTCGACCTTGACGGCGGAATCGGTACTGACGGTGGTGTATTCGCTGAACGTTGACAGCCCGCAGGTCTGCGCGACCGGGGCGCCGTCGAGGCTGAGACGGAAGCTCGTCGGATCGTCCGGGCGGCTGCCGGTCATGATGGCCGCGCCGCGGTCGCACAGGTTCTGCAACCCCTTCGCGCACCAACGACAGCGTCCGCAGCCGGCAACGAACGAGAAGATGACGTGGTCGCCCTCGGTGAAACCGGTCGTCTCCGGACCGACCTCGACGACGATCCCGGCGCCTTCGTGGCCACCGCAGATCGGATAGACCCCGACAGCGTGGTCGCCCTTGGCGACGTGGTCGTCGGAGTGGCACAGGCCCGAGGCGACCATCTTGACGGTGATCTCGCCGCGCCGGGGCGCGTCGAGGTCCAGCTCCACGACCTCGAAACGGCCGGGCGTGCTGCGGATGACGGCACCGCGTGTCTTCACGAGTGAATCCCTTCTGAAAAGTGTTGTGACGAAAGGTGTCTACGGGGTGACCTGGGCGGCCATCATGGCGCGGAACTGCTCGGTGTACGGCGGCAGCATGCCCCACTCGCCGCGCAGGTCCGGTCCCGCGGACTCGTAGACAGCGCGCGCGTGGCTGAACTCGAGGAAACCCTCGCGACCGTTGTAGTGGCCCATGCCGGACCCGCCGACACCGCCGAACGGGGCGTCCTGCAGGCCGGGGTGCATCATCACCTCGTTGATCGTCACGCCGCCGGACAGGGTGCGGTCGACGACGGCCTCCCGCTCGATGACATCGGTGCCGAAGTAGTACAGTGCCAACGGCTTCGGTCCCGTGTTGATCGCGTCGATCACCTCGTCGATCGCGTCGTAGCCGAGCAGCACGACGGCGGGTCCGAAGATCTCCTCCTGCCGTATGACGGCGTCGGCGGGCGGCTCGATCACCATGCGCAGCGGGCGGCGGCGGCCGGTAGCGGGCAGCGGAACGTCCGGTGCGGACTCGACGCGGGCGCCGCGCTCGACCGCATCGGCGACGTAGCCGTCGACCCGGGTGACGTGCCGGTCGTTGACGATCGCGACGGCGTCGGCGTTGTCCTCGATCGTCGGCAGCAGTGCGGTGTAAGCCTCGCGCAGTGCGCCGGTGAAGTCGTCGAGCCGGTCGCCGGGCACGTACACGGTGTCCGGGCTGACACAGATCTGGCCGCCGTTGGTGGCCTTGCCGACCGCGATGCGGTGCGCGGCGTCGGCGAGGTCGGCGCCGGCACCGATGATGGTCGGGGACTTGCCGCCGAGTTCGAGCGTGACGGGCACCAGATTCGTTGCGGCGTTGGCCATCACCAGCTTCCCGACCGCGGAGCTTCCGGTGAACACGAGATGGTCGAACGGCAGCGACGTCAGCGCATCCGCGACGTCGGGTCCGCCGGTGACGATCGCGAGGTCCTCGGGGTCGAATGCGGCGGAGACCGCATCGGCGAGCACCTCGGCGGTGCGCGGCACCAGTTCGGACGGCTTGAGCACCGCCCGGTTGCCCGCGGCGAACACCCCGGCCAGCGGGCTCATGAGGGTGTAGACGGGGGCGTTCCAGGTGCCGATGATGCCGACCGAGCCCTTCGGCTGGTGCAGCACCCGCGCCGTCGCGCCGAGCTGATCGTAGGGCGCGAACACGGGCCGCTCGTCGGGGGCCATCCAGGTTTCGAGGTGGTCGCGGGAGTACTTGAGCGCGGTGATCGAGCCGACCACGTCGTTCATCAGCGAGTAGCCTTCGGGGCGTCCGCCGAAGTCGGCGTCGAGGGCCTTGGCGATGTCGTCGGCGCGGGCGACGAGCAGGTCGATCACCCGCTGGATACGCGCCCGGCGTTGCTCCGCAGTCGCGGATCCGGCCGCGGTGTGGGCCCGGTGCTGAAGGTCGAGAATCGCCGAGATCTGTTCTTGCGCAGCGCTGTTGCGTTCCATTGCCCGGACGCTAGAACGTGTGCCAGGTCACGTCGGGTGCGGTCCCGGTGAGTGGGACCGGTCTTCGCGCGGCAGGCAGGTCCCGTCAGCGACATCCCGCGGCGGTTCGGGCCGCACACCGACGGCGAGTCCCGGTGCGGCCCTGACGCGGACCCCCGAAACGGCGCCCTTGCGCGTGACCGCGGAAGGCGATCACGCGCAAGGACCCCCTCTCGTGACGGGAGACCCGTCACGTCTCGACTGCTCGCCGGCCGAGGACGGTACCGACCCCCGGCGCACCACCAACCGATACCGTGCCCGGCTGAGCAGCGAGGTTCCGGCCCGAACGGGCTGATGCCGGTCCGGCCACCCCAGGGGAGACCTGTCCCGCGTCTCCGTGCGCCCGACGCTACTCGGGGCGGGGTCGCCGCGCCGCGCTTTGTGATCAATAACCGGTCAGCCGGTATCGGTATCGCTAGAACCGCCGGTCCGCGAGGGCGTTGAGGGCGCCGGCCATCTCCTCGGCCCGGTCGGTGGTGACGGTCAGCCGCTGCCCGTTCGCGGCGGTGAACACGAGTGCCGGTCCGGTCTCGGTGACGACGCCGTAGTTGCCGCGGCCCTTGACCCGAAGCCCCCAGCCGCCGAAGTCGCGGAACGGTGCGATCTCGGTGACCTTCGCGCCCTCGAGCTCGTCGACGCCGTAGCCGACCGCGCACATCCCCATGTTGAAGACCCGCAGTCCGGCCTCGTCGACCACGACGCGGAAGCGCAGCAGCCCGACCATCAGCAGGCAGACGGGGAGGAACACCGCGAGCATCCACCACGACCCGGCGAGGCGGCAGAGGCCGACGGTGACGAGCGCCCCGATGCCGATCAGGACCGCGGTGGTGCCGGTGCCGAGCCCGACGGACGCGACGATCGGGACGTCGACGGGTCCGCGAGGCAGGCGGGAGTCGGGACGCTCGGTCGCGGGTCGGCGGTCTCGGTGGTCACGCAGCATCGACGCCCCGAGCAGCCCGACCGCGCCGCCGACGAGGATTCCGACCGCGATCGACGTCGTCGACAGGTCGGCGTCGGCGGGGTCGGCGATGTCGAGGTTCGCGGACATCAGCGCCAGCCACAGGGCGAGCATCAGCCCGGTGACGGCGAGTCCGACGATCAGCATGGTCCGCCGCATCATCAGCATCGCCTGTCCCAACGCCGCGACCGCGCTGCAGCCGCCGCCGACGAGGACGATGACCAGCACGAACGTCCAGGATGCGGACGACGTGGCAGTGAAACCGTCGGCGGTCCCCCCGCTGAAGTGGGTGGCGATCTCGGAGGGCAGACGCGACTTCCATGCCTGCGCGGTGACGAGAACCGTCACGGCGGCGGCGACGGGAACGAGTACGCCGAATGCGACGCCTGCCGGATCGAACGTTCTCGCTTCGCTCATGGCCGCCGATTCAACCAGGCGATCGGAGGCCCGCGGCGTGGTACCGGGGCCACGGTTCGTCGCGGACGGCGACCGGCCCCGGGTCTACAGTGCGGACAAGCGTTGACCTCGGCGCGAAGGAGCCCGAAGATGGCCGGTCCGGTGCCTGACGTTCCCATCTCCCCGGTGGACACGGCGATTCTCGGCATCAACGTCACCGGGCAGCCGTATGTGGTGACCCTCGCCGGGCTGCTGGGCCCGGGTGGTGTCGTCGACGCGGACGGCCACCCCGATGCGGGGCGGGTGACGGAGTTCCTGGTGCCGCGGGTGGCGCGGGAGCCCGACCTGCAGCAGCGTCCGCAGCGCCGGGGCGGCCGGTGGTGGTGGGTGCACGTGCCGGTCGACGTGTCGGAGCACATCACCGTCGAGTCGGCGCACGGCGACGGCGGCTTCGAAGCGCTGTGCGCGCGACTGGTCATGAAGCCGCTTCCCCATGATCGTCCGCTGTGGCACATAACCCTCGTCCCCGGGGCCCGCCCGGGACGGTGCGGAATCGTCGTGCGCCTCCACCATGCGGTGGTCGACGGTGCGCGGGCAAGCGCTCTGCTCGAGCGGCTGTTCGATGACGGCGGGGAAGTCGATCCGGTGTCGGATATCGGGGAGGACCACCTGGAGGCCGACCGGCCGTCGTTCGGTGCGCGGGCGCATCACGTCCTGACGATGTTCCTCCGGCGACCTGTGCGGTCACGGGCGCTGCTCGGACCGGTCGGCCGTACCCGCGATGTCGCCTCGACCAGCGTGGACCTGGACCGGTTGGAGGCGGGCGCACTCACGCTCGGCGCCACGGTCAACGATGCCTATCTCGTTGCGGTCGGGCAGGGGCTGCGCGCGGTGGTCACGGAGGCGGGCGAGCAGGTGCCGGACGAGTTGACGGTCTCGGTCCCGGTGCGGGTCGCCACCCGTGGCACCGCGCACAATGCCGTCGGGGTCATGCTCGTCGGAGTGCCGCTCACGGAACCGGAGCTGGCTCTGAGGATCGTTGCCCGGCGGACGTCGGAGTCGAAGCCCCTTGCCCGCGCCTCGGGGACGGCGGGCGTGCCGTCCCCGAGGCTGTTCACCGTCTTCACCCGTCATCAGCGGGTCATCGCGACGGTCGCGTCGAACGTCCGGGGTCCGCGGCATCCTCTGACACTCGACGGTGCGCCGCTGGTGGAGATGTGGCCTCTCGGCCCTCTCGCGGGCAACGTACGCGTCGGCTTCACCGCCGCGTCCTACGCAGGTCGGCTGTGGGTCGGCGTCGAGTGTGACGCCGGGAATCTGCCGCCCGCGTCGCGGATCGCGGCAGCCGTCGGCAGGTCATTGCACTCGGTCGCCGGGTGACGCCCGTGCCTCAGTGCGGAAGGCAGGCACCCTTGAGGGAGCACGAACCGCAGGAATCCGTGCCGCAGTCCGCGGCGGCTGCCGCGTCCGCGGGGGACTCGGAGGCGCAGGCCGACGTGGTGGCGGCGTCGACATCCGAGGTGTCGGGTGCGCTGCCGCAACCGCAGGCGTCACCGCATCCGGCGGGAGCGGCCGCGGCGGCCGCGCGGGCACCGGCGGTGCCGCCGTAGCCGGCGGCGACGAGCGCCGTCAGGACGGCGAGTCCGGCGACGGCGAGTCCGCCGACGGTACCGAGTGCGAGCGCACCGAAAGCGCCGATGACCAGCAGCAACGCCGCCACCGCGAGGGTCGGGGCCGCGATGCGGTTGGCGAGGCGGAACGTCTCCTCGGACGCGAGGGTGTCCGGTGTGCGGACACCGGCCCAGCGGTTGCGCGGAAGCCGTCCGGTCATCGCGGCGGCCGCGACACCTCCGACGACCACGGCGACGACGAGCAGCACACTTGCAACGATGAACACGGATACCAGGGTACGGCGGGGGCCGTTCGGCGGCGCCCGGAGGGTGACACTCTAGGCTGGTGTCGGGAAACCCTGCCCGAAATCCGGGTGCGGGTGACCGTCCACCCGAAGCCCCCCAGCGCAGAGAAGACAGCGAACAAGTGACCGAGTCAGTGCAGCAGCAAGGCGGCGACGCGACCCCCCAGCACCGTTACACCGCGGACCTCGCGGGCCGAATCGAGGCCCGGTGGCAGGACCTGTGGCGGGAGCGGGGCACCTTCAACGCGCCCAACCCGGTCGGCGACCTCGCCGGCGCGCTGCCCGCCGACAAGCTGTTCGTGCAGGACATGTTCCCGTACCCGTCGGGTGCGGGCCTGCACGTCGGGCACCCCCTCGGCTACATCGCCACCGACGTCTTCGCCCGGTTCCACCGGATGCACGGCCACAACGTGCTGCACACCCTCGGCTACGACGCGTTCGGCCTGCCCGCCGAGCAGTACGCGGTGCAGACGGGTACGCACCCGCGCACCACCACCGAGGCGAACATCGCGAACATGAAGCGCCAGCTGCGCCGGCTGGGTCTGGGTCACGACGAGCGCCGCAGCGTCGCGACCACCGACGTCGACTTCTACCACTGGACGCAGTGGATCTTCCTGCAGATCTACAACGCCTGGTACGACACCGAGGCGAACAGGGCCCGGCCGGTGTCCGAGCTAAAGGCCGAGTTCGTCTCCGGTGTGCGCACTCCCGCCGACGGCCGCGCCTGGTCGGATCTGTCGGACGCCGAGAAGCACGCCGAGATCGACTCGTACCGCCTTGTCTACCAGTCGGATTCGATGGTCAACTGGTGCCCCGGTCTGGGTACCGTGCTGGCCAACGAGGAGGTCACCGCGGACGGACGCTCCGAGCGCGGGAACTTCCCCGTGTTCCGGAAGCACCTGCGGCAGTGGATGATGCGGATCACCGCGTACTCCGACCGCCTCACCGACGACCTCGAGTACCTGGACTGGCCGGAGAAGGTCAAGTCCATGCAGCGCAACTGGATCGGGCGCAGCCACGGCGCGCGCGTCAAGTTCGCGGCACACCGTGAGGGTTCCGCCGCCGAGCACGACATCGAAGTCTTCACGACCCGCGCGGACACCCTCTTCGGCGCCACCTACGTCGCGCTCGCGCCCGAGCACGAGCTGGTCGACCAGCTCGTCGCCGACGCGTACCCGGACGACGTCGATGCACGCTGGACCGGCGGAGCCTCGAACCCGGTCGACGCCGTCGCCGCGTACCGCGCCGCGATCGCCGCGAAGTCCGACCTCGAACGGCAGGAGAGCAAGGAGAAGACCGGCGTCTTCCTCGGCTCCTATGCCGTCAATCCGGTGAACGGACACAAGGTTCCGGTGTTCATCGCCGACTACGTGCTCACCGGCTACGGCACGGGCGCCGTGATGGCTGTGCCCGGTCACGACCACCGCGACTGGGAGTTCGCCACCGAGCTCGGGCTGCCGATCCTCGAGGTCATCTCCGGCGGCGACGTCACCGAGGCCGCGTACACCGGCGACGGTCCGCTGGTGAACAGTGGCTTCCTCGACGGGCTTCCGGTGGACGAGGCGAAGAAGTCCGTCATCGCGCACCTCGAGGCCGACGGCCGCGGCATCGGCACCATCCAGTACAAGCTGCGCGACTGGCTGTTCGCGCGTCAGCGGTACTGGGGCGAGCCGTTCCCGGTCGTCTACGACGATCAGGGTCTCGCGCACGCACTCCCGGAATCCGCTCTGCCGGTGGAACTCCCGGAGGTCGAGGACTACGCACCCGTCTCCTTCGATCCGGACGACGCCAACTCGGAGCCCTCGCCCCCGCTGGCGAAGGCGTCCGACTGGGTGAACGTCGAGCTCGATCTCGGTGACGGCCTGAAGAACTACCACCGCGACACCAACGTGATGCCGCAGTGGGCAGGCAGCTCCTGGTACCAGCTTCGCTACATCGACCCCACCAACCAGGACACGTTCTGCGCCAAGGAGAACGAGCAGTACTGGATGGGTCCGCGTCCGGAGCTGCACGGCCCGAACGATCCCGGCGGCCTCGACCTGTACGTCGGCGGCGTCGAGCACGCGGTGCTGCACCTGTTGTACTCCCGGTTCTGGCACAAGGTGCTCTTCGACCTCGGGCACGTCAGCTCCTCCGAGCCGTACCGGCGCCTGTACAACCAGGGCTACATCCAGGCGTACGCGTACACCGACAGCCGCGGTGTGTACGTGCCCGCCGCGGACGTCGTCGAGAAGGATGGGAAGTTCCTCTACGAGGGCGCCGAGGTCAACCGCGAGTACGGCAAGATGGGCAAGTCCCTGAAGAATGCCGTTGCGCCGGACGAGATCTGCGAGGAGTACGGCGCCGACACGCTGCGCGTGTACGAGATGTCGATGGGTCCGCTGGACACCTCGCGGCCGTGGGCGACGAAGGACGTCGTCGGTGCGCAGCGCTTCCTGCAGCGTGCGTGGCGCGTCGCCGTCGACGAGGAGACCGGCGCCGTCCGTGTCACCGACACCGAGCCGACCGAAGAGACGCTGCGGGCGCTGAACAAAGCGATCGACGGCGTCAACGGCGACTACACGGCGCTGCGCGACAACACGGCCGTCGCGAAGCTGATCGAGCTGACCAACCACCTCACCAAGGCGTACCCGAACGGGGCGCCGCGTGCCGCCGTCGAGCCGCTGGTGCTGATGCTCGCTCCGGTCGCTCCGCACGTCGCCGAGGAACTGTGGTCGCGGCTCGGGCACGAGACGTCGCTCGCGCACGGCCCGTTCCCGACTGCGGACGAGAAGTGGCTGGTCGAGGATTCGGTCGAGTACCCGATCCAGGTCAACGGGAAGGTCCGCAGCCGCGTCACCGTCGCGGCGGATGCGAAGCCGGACGTCATCGAGGCCGCGGCCCTCGCCGACGAGAAGATCGTCGCGTTCCTCGAGGGCAACGCGCCCCGCAAGGTGATCGTCGTGCCCGGCAAGATGGTCAACATCGTCAAGTGAGTTGAACGCCCTGCGGCCCCGGTGATCGTGTGATCGCCGGGGCCGCAGGTCTTTCCGAGGGCTTCAGCACTCGCTGGGGGCGGGCTCCCCACGCAGCCGGGCGTCGACCCAGTCGAATGCATCGCCGACACCGGTCAGCTCGGCGGCGAAGTGCTCACCGGGAACCTGCCGGTACACGGCGGGCACGCCGTAGCCGCACTGCTCGTCGTACAGGTTCCGGGTGCCCAGCGCAGGAACCCAGAAGTCCTGGCCGCCGTTGTACAGGTACAGCGGGGTGGCGGACTTGCGGTCCGCCATCCGCATCTTGGTGTAGACGGAATGCGCGACCGGGGTGTCCAGGGCCTGCTTGACGTTCGCGAGCGCCTCGGCGGGTACCTGGAAGAGGCCGAGGACCATGAGCTTGTTCCCGCACGCATCCTTCAGTGACGAGACTCCGAGCTGCCGTGCGAGTTTGTTTGCAAGTGCGAGGATCTCGGGGTTCTCCCGCGAGATCCCGAACAGCGCGGCAAGGAACAGGCCGCCGGCCAGGTTGCCGTTCATGGTGCGGGCCAGCATCTCGAAGTCGGCCGGAACGCCGCCGAGGGAGGCGCCGACGATGTCGCCTGCGAGTTCGGGTGCGTAGCTGTCGATCAGCTTGACGGCGCCGTGGGTGGCGATGGAGCCACCGGAGTAGCCCATCATCGCGATCGGACTGTCACCGAACTCGTCGGGGTAGAGCGCCCGCATGCCGCGAATGGTGTCCAGGATCGAGTGTCCGCCGACGAACGGCTCCCCGTACGCCATCCGTGGGCCCTCGTGGTCGGGTATCAGGACCGCGTAGCCGCGTTCCTCCGCCTTCGCGGTGACCGGCCGTGTCAGTTCGAAGGTGTTGGTGGACAAGGTTATTCCGTTTGCCATGGTGTGGCCCGGTGCGCAGTCCCGGCCGAGGCTGTTGATCGGCACGTTGTTGACCAGGACGGGCCGAGGTCCCGAACCCGCCCACGGTGTCGCGGGGACGACCAGCGTCGCGGTCGCGAACGAGGGTGCGCCCGCGGCGTCGGTGGATTTCACCTTGTACTGCCGCACCTCGCGCACGGGGCCACGCAGGAGTTGTCGGGCGACGGGAGTGACGTCCCGCGTCCCGATGACGGCGCCGTTCGCCATCGCGTCCAGGCCGGGCGGGTACTCGTCGAAGAAGGCCTCCCCCACCGGAGCGGGCAGCATCGCCGCCTGCAGCGTGGGAATGTCCGGCGACCCGAGGTCGGGTGCCGGGACGATCGAGTCGATCACCGGCGGCAGCCAGTTACCGGACCCGGTCCCGGCGGCGGACCCGGTGCCGACCGAACCGGTGACGAGCGTGGTGCCGTTCCCCAACACCCCGTCCTCGGCGGTGCCGTCCGTCAACGATCCGGTGCCGACGACTCCGTTGCCGCCCGCGCTTCCCGTCGGTTGTGCGAGGGCCCCGCCGCCCGCCGCCCCGGCTCCGATCGTCACCGTTGCCGCGAGTGCGGCGACCACCATCCGTACCCCGAAACCCCGACCGTGGATTGGCATGAGCGGGACGCTAACAGCGCAAACCTACCGTTCGGCTTTGTCATTTGTGCACGTCGGAGCACAAATCGGTTTCGATTGAGCCTCGGGAACGATGCGGTCACCTGTACCCTCGCGGGTAGAACGAGTTCTAGTAGTCGAGGAAGGGACACCGGCATGGCGCCGTCACGCGAGAGCATCCAGAACACCATCGAGTCCTACGTGAAGTCGGTCGCGGGCGGCACCGTCGACGACGTGCTCGCGCTGTACGCGCCGGGCGCCACGGTGGAGGATCCGGTCGGCACGCCGCCCCGCACCACCGAAGAATCGCTGCGTGAGTTCTACGGCATCATCGAGCCGCTCGAGCAGACCGCCGAGCTCGGCATCGTGCGCATCGCCGCCGACACCGCCGCGTTCAATTTCACCCTCACCACCCACCTCGGTGAGCAGAAGATCGACATCTCCGTCATCGACGTCATGACCTTCGACGACGACGCCAAGATCACCAGCATGAAGGCGATCTGGGGCCAGGAGGACATGGTCACCCGCTGACCTCTCCCCCGCTGGTTCCCTGATGTCACAGTCGGGGTCGTCAAGTGACCCGATGTGACATCAGGGAACCTGAGGCAGGGGTCAGGCGGCGCGAGCGAAGGTGGCCCAGGCGCGGCCCGCGACGCGTCCGCTCTCCCCGACGGCCGTGAGCACGACGTCGACGCGCGCTTCCCCGTCCGCGGTGTACTCCTGCACGACCTCTCCTGTGCACGACAACGGTTCGTGGCCGGAGTCGGAGTCGAGTTGCCGGGTTCGGAAGCGGCGCAACGATTCTGCGCCGAGCCAGCCGGTGGCGTGATCGGCGAGAAGGCCGACGACGGCCCCGTCCGCGCCGCCGCCCTGGATCCATGCATCTGCGACGAGCCTGCCGTCGCTGTCGCGGTACTCGGTGAGACGGTCGTGCGCGCCGTCGCGGACCGTGACGGTCAGCTGATCCCCTGCGCGTGGCGGCCTGCCGAAGAACCTGCAGTCGCGTTCGGTCGGGACGTCATGGACGCCGGTGAGGGCGTCGACCCCGCACAGGTAGGTCGGCGGGACGACGGGATTGTCCTCGCGGTACGCCCGGTGGGTGCACCCGGTCGCGTCCGCGAACGCGCGAATGCGCTCGCCGTCGATGGTGAATCGTCCGCTTGCCTGCAGCGTCGTGTCCATGTCGGTGCCTCCCATCGGTTCCCTGAGTCGACGCTAGGTGGCGAGGTCGCAGTGTCCCCGCCCCGTTCCCGCTGATCGGGAGCGGACGGCTCGACTCCCGAAGGATGGGACGGCGGAGCCGATGGTGTTCGGTGCACGGGTAGATCAGAGGGGCCACACCCGGCGTATCCTGAACGAACCGAAAGGCATTGCCATGACGATTGATTCGGACGACGTGCGACCGGTCCCGGAGGCCGGGATCGAACACTGGGATTTCGAAGCCGACGTTGTCGTCGCCGGATTCGGGGTTGCCGGGGCGTCTGCGGCCGTCGCGGCGGCCCAGGCCGGTGCCGACGTCCTCGTTCTCGAACGCACCGGCGGATGGGGCGGTGCGGCCGCGATGGCGGGTGGCTTCATCTACCTGGGCGGGGGAACGCCGCTGCAGCGCGCATGCGGGTTCGAGGACACCGTCGACAACATGAAGGCGTTCATGACGGCGGCCCTCGGGCCCGGCGTCGACGAGGCGAAGATCGCCGCGTACTGCGAGGGAAGCGTCGGTCACTACCACTGGCTGGCCGACGAGTGCGGCGTGCCGTTCAAGCCGGAATTCTGGGGCGAACCGGGCTGGGAGCCGCCCGGCGACCAGGGTCTTCAATACTCGGGCGGCGAGAACGCGGCGCCGTTCCACGAAACGATTCCGCCCGCACCCCGCGGCCACGTCCCGCAGATGCAGGACAAGCACGCCAGCTCGGAGAAGGGCGGCGGCTACATGCTGATGAAGCCCCTCACCGACACCGCCGCAGCGCTCGGTGTGCGCTCCGAGTACGACATGCGGGTGCGGACGCTGGTGACCGACGAGCAGGGTCGCGTCGTCGGAGTCGTCGCGAAGCAGTACGGCAAGGACGTGACGGTGCGCGCCCGCAGGGGCGTCGTCCTCGCGACGGGCAGCTTCGCGTACAACGACACGATGCTCGAGTCGTACGCCCCGAAGCTCAAGGGCAGGCCCGCGGCGTCCATCGAGGAACACGACGGCCGCGCGATCCGGATGGCGCAGGCGCTCGGCGCGGACCTCGCGCACATGGACGCCGCCGAGGTCGCGTTCTTCTGCGACCCCCAGCTGTTCGCCCGGGGAATCCTGGTCAACGGCCGGGGGCAGCGGTACATCAACGAGGACACCTACCCCGGACGTGTCGGGCAGGCAACGCTGTACGAGAACGAGAACCAGG
This sequence comes from Rhodococcus sp. Q, assembly GCF_005503035.1. Classification (NCBI taxonomy): domain Bacteria; kingdom Bacillati; phylum Actinomycetota; class Actinomycetes; order Mycobacteriales; family Nocardiaceae; genus Rhodococcus; species Rhodococcus sp. Q. The sequence continues at coordinate 480,284 of NZ_SCOY01000001.1, read as the reverse complement.
CATTCCTGATCATCGACGAAGCCGCCTACGAGGAGGGCCTGTCGCGCCCGACGGCGACGCCGCAGCTGCGTGGAAAGCCCAAGTGGGTGGCCGAGACCGTCGAGGAACTCGAAGCCGAGATGGGATTCGCGACGGGGACGCTCCAGTCGACGGTCGAGGTGTACAACCGGAACGCCGAACGCGGCGAGGACCCGCTGTTCGGGAAGAAGGCGCAGTGGCTGCGGCCGATCGGCTCCCCTGTCGCGGCGATCGACCTGCGCGGCATGACCGGCGGATTCACCCTCGGCGGCCTCCGCACCTCCGTCGACTCGGAGGTGCTCCACGTCTCCGGCGACCCGGTCCCCGGCCTGTTCGCAGCGGGGCGGTGCACGTCCGGGGTGTGCGCGGGCGGCTACGCGAGCGGCGCATCACTCGGCGACGGCAGCTTCTTCGGGCGGCGCGCGGGACAGGCAGCGGCCAAGGCCTGACCCGGTGCCATGTTTCACGCTCGTGGCGTTCGGGTACGGGCACCTCGACAAGGAGTGGAGGACCAACGATGAGTGTGAAATCGAAAGCGATCTACACGCCCGTCTCGCTCGCCACGAGCGTGCTCGGGGGCATCCTCGCCGGCCTCGTGTTCAAGGAGGTCTGGAGGCGCGTCGGCGACGACGAATCGGTACCCGACGCGAACGATCTGTCCCGATCGGTATGGGCGGTTCTGGCCGCCGCGGTGATCCAGGGCGCGGTGTTCGGCCTCGTGAAGGCGGCAGTCGAACGGGCAGGAGCCAGGGGCTACCAGTCGGTGATGCACGAGAGCCCGGCCTGACGCGACCTCGGGCCAGTATCGTCGAGACCACTGGCCGGGACACGACCTGGCGCAGCGCAGACAGGTCACGCATCCTGTCGAGGTCAGATTCGTCAGGAGGAGACACCCATGAGCGCGGAACCCACTCTCGCCGATCACGTAGAGCTGTCCGGCCCCGATGCCGCAACCCTGCGCCAGGTGATGGGTCATTTCTGCACCGGCGTCGCCGTCATCACCGCACACGACGGGGAGCGTCCCCTCGGGTTCACGTGCCAGTCCGTCGTCTCGCTCTCCCTCGAGCCGCCGTTCGTCTCGTTCTGCCCGACCAAGACGTCGACCAGCTGGCCGCTGCTGCGTGAAGCCCGCCACCTCTGCATCAACGTCCTCGCGCACGACCAGAAGGCGATCGCGTCCGGCTTCGCTCGCAGCGGCGCCGACAAGTTCGCAGGCGTCTCCTGGTCACCCGCCCCCAACGGTGCGCCCGCCCTCGACGGCACCCTCGCGCGCATCGACGCGACCCTCGAAGTCGAACACGACGCGGGCGACCACACCATCGTCATCGCCCGCATCACCGACCTCACCGCCGACATCGAACGCCAGCCCCTGCTCTTCTTCAAGGGCGGCTTCGGTGATTTCGCCGCGCACTGACGTTCGCGGGTGATTTCGCCGCGCACTGACGTTCGCGGGTGATTTCGCCGCGCACCGACGCTCGCTGTAGACCTGCGCCGCACGGCGCAGGTCTACAGCAGCCCGGTGAGCTGCCGGGAGCCGTCGTGCAGGAATCCGAGTAGTTCGGGATCACTGCCGGACACGCGGAGCGGCGAGCCCTGCAGGCAGAGCCCGCCGACGACCTCGGCCGCATGGTTGCGGACCGGTACCGCCAGCGCGGATCGCCCGAGGCGACACTCCTGGTTCTCGAAGGTGTGGCCGTCACGGTGCGACCGTGTCAGTTCGGCGCGCAGAGCGTCCGGGTCGCAGACGGTGTAGTCGGTGAGGCGTCGGAGTTCGAGCCCGGCGCCGAGCGCGGGATGGTGGGCGAGCATCAGCTTGCCCAGTGCATTGGCATGAAGGTTCTTGGCCAGCAAGGCGATTCCGACGATCTCGTGGTCGGGATCCTGGTCGACGAAACGCAGCCGGCCACCGGCGAACGACGCGACGTGCAGCCCGAATCGGGTGTGGCTCCGCAGGGTTTCGACGGTCTCGTGCAGCGACGCGGACGTGTCGGTCGCCGCCGCGGCCCTGGACAGTTCGGCGGTGCGACGCCCGAGAGCGAACCCGGACAGGTCGGGGACGCGCACGAGGAAGCCTTCGGCGACAAGCAGGTTGAGCATGCGGTAGGCCGTGGTCGGCGCGACGCCGGCGAATCGCGCGATTTCCTTCGCTGTCGTTCCTGGTCCGAGTTGGGCCACCGCTTCGAGCATGCCGAGTGCCTTGCGCACCGCCCGTGGTTGCTGCCCGGTGAACCCGGCGGGTGATTCCGCATCCACGTGTGAGGTCATTCCCGTGGCCCCGGGCCGGCATGGGCGGACACCAGCTGGGGGCGCCCGGCGTCGTCGAGGATCAACGTCCCGGAGCCGGGAAGCAGGTCCGCGGTCTCGACGCTGTCGAAGGCGCCCATGGTTGTGAGGGAGTGCGGGCGCAAGCGTGCGAGTGCCGCGGCCCACGCGGTCCCCGACGCGCCGATCAGCAGCACGGCGACCGGCAGCACCCACTGTCCCCGGGCGACACCGTCGACGACGAGGTAGCCGAGCAGGCTCGCACCCGCCGCCACCATGCCGACCGACACCGCCGTCGTGGACAGGGAGTCCTCCCCGATCCTGCGCAGGAACCGCAGACACGAGACGGCGAGGAGGGTGTAGGCGATGACGAGCGCGACCTCGACGAACCCGTCGAAGGCGGTCGAATCCTGGACGAAGAACCGCAGGTACGCCCACGCACCGGCAACGCCCGCGAGAAGGAAGGACGCGACGGCGACGTACGGGGTGCGCAGTCGCGGGTGCACACGGGAGAGCGACCTCGGCGCGGTTCCTTCCACGCCCATCGCCAGCAGCAACCGGGATCCGGCCTGCGCGCAACCGAGGGTGCAGGCGAGCCACGAGCAGGTGACGCCGACCTTCACGGCCAGCACCATGGCCAGGCTCACCCCGGAGGCGGTGCCGTCGAAGTAGGCGGCGACGACCGCATCGGCGCGCCCGGTCAGCGCGGCCCATGCCGCGAAGACGAACACCGACCCGCAGACCACGGGCGTGACGAGGACCGCGCGGGAGACGGTGGTGAGCGGGCGCCTGGCCTCGGGTCCGAAGAAGGCGGCGCTCTCGAATCCGGCCATGCTGAGGACGACGATGAGGGCGAGGACGGGAAGGGTGCCCGGTGACGGAGGTGTGGTCGGGTGACCGGCAGCGTCGGGTCCCGCGAGCATCAGGATGCAGATCAGGGCCAGTGAACAGACCTCGACGACGAGGATCGCTCTGGTCGCGAACCGGACGCCCCGAACCGCGATCACCGCGACGAGACCCGCGACCATTGCTGCCGTCACCATCATCGGTCCGCTCCCCGACAGCGGAACATCCAGCGCGGCAGCGATTCCGAGCAGAGAGACCGCCGAGTTCGCCAGCACCGAGATGGAGATACCGAGGTAGCCGAGCAGCAAGGCCGCCCCGACCGTCAGCGTTGCTCGCCGCGGAAGCCCGTGGAACGCGAAGCTGTAGAGCGAACCGGCGGCGGCGAGTCTGCGGGTGAACTGGGTGACACAGAAGGCGACGGCGACGACGACGGCCGTGATCCCGACGATCGCGGCGAGGCCGACCAGACCGGGACGTGCCGAAATCATCCAGGCGGCAATGTAGATCATCCCGGTCGCAGGCGCGATCGTCGAGAGGGATTGTCCGATCAGGTCGACCTGTGAGAGCTGACGCCGCCCCAGTGCTCCCAACGGTGAGAAGACCTGTTGTGTCGGAGGCGGTGTGGTGCGTGCCCGCGCGATCGCGGCGCCGAGTGCACCACCGTTTCGCGACCACCTTCCACCAGATCTGTTGGCTGCCAAGTCGGTACCTCGTTCTCGATCACCGGGCCGGCCATCATTCGGTCGGTCGTCCTTCGGAAGGCTAGAAGGTTCGTGTTTCCGGCGAGTTTCCCGAAGGGACGCAGGCCCATGTCGGCGAGGGCGGCGCCCGGGCGTCGGCGGTTTCACGGGTGTTGCCACGGTTTCGGTGGTGTTTCCCCAAGTGGAAACCGATGTGGCCGGTGCGCCGTCGAGCGCCCCCGGCATCGCCGCTCGTGGGTGGCGTCGGCTCCGGGATTCCGGTCTCCACCAGTGCGGATGCGAACGGAACGACCCGCGGTCCATTTCCACTCGTGATGCGTACGGATGTTGCTCGCGCGCAGCGAAACCGCCGCATTCGCCCACCACCATTGTCACGACGAGAGAGAGGACGTGATCAATGTTCTGGGTGGTGGTGGCATCGATTCTCGGCGGAACGCTTCTGCTCGCGGGTGTCCCGAAACTCGGTGACCGTGACGGACTGCTGATGGTGGTCAAGGGATACCGGCTGCTGCCGGCGTCGCTGGAACGCCTCGTGGCGGTGACCCTGCCGTACGTCGAGGTCGCGATCGGAGTGTTGCTGATCGTCGGAGTGGGTGGCAGATGGTCCGCGGCGGCGGCAACCGTGCTGTTCGCCGGATTCGTGACGGGGCTCACCGTCAACCTGGCGCGGGGGCGCCGCGACCTCGACTGCGGTTGCTTCGCGTTCGGCGCCGGGCACGAGGTGCCGCGCATCGGCTGGTTCCATGCGGTCCGCGCAGGAGCATTCATGGCGGTCTCAGCAGCGCTGGCGCTCGTGCCGACACCCGAGGTGGCGCCGGTCGCGAGGTTGGCCGGCGTCGCGGCAGGTCTGCTGATCCTGCTGGCGGCGGTGGTGGTGGCACAGATCCGCGCCGTCGTCCATCTGGGGCGCAGGCCGGTCGACGACTACCTCACGGCCGCGTCGATGAACCTGCGGGCCTCGAACACGGTGTCGCGGTACGACACCGCGGTGATCGACCTTCAACAACTTCCACGACAGACGGGACTGGTTCGATGACAACATTTCTGGTGGTGGGCGTCGTCGTGTTGACGGTGGCGGTGGCGCTGCTGTTCCTGATGACGTTGGCACTGGCGCGGGAGATCGGACGCGTCCAGGTGCGGCTCGGTCCGCTGGGCGCCCGCATGATGGACACCGGTCCGAAGGTCGCGCAGGCGGGCCCGTCGTTCGCGGGCCTCGAGGACCATCTCGGCCGCTCCGTGCGGGTCGGCGGTCACCGCGACAAGCCGCAGCTGCTGATGTTCACCGCACCGAGCTGCAGCACCTGCAAGAGCCTGCTGCCCGGACTGCGGTCGATGGCACGTGCCGAGTCCGACCTCGACGTCGTGATCATCTCCGACGGAACCCCGGAAGAGCACCGGGAGTTCCTGGCGGGCAGCAACATCGGAGCCGAGTTGAGCTACGTCGACGCCCGCGACGTCGGCATCGCCTACCAGGTCGGCACCACACCGTACGGGGTGATCCTCGACGAGCACGGGAAGATCGCCGGCAAGGGCCTGTGCAACCACATGGCCCAGGTCGAGAGTCTGCTCAACGCCCTCGAGTCCGGCACCCCGTCCCTCCAGCACCTGCATGCGCAGGCGAAGTCGGCTTGAGTTCCGAGAGAAGGAGACACGTCCGTGGAACACCATGACATGACCGAGAACAGGTATCCGGTCGACGAGGACACCGTGCGCGAGCAGTCCGCGTGGATGGCGGGTCGGGGCGGATCGTTCACCAGTCGCACGGGACGCAAACTGTCCGAACGGGTTTCGCGACGCTCGATGATCAGCAAGGTGGGTCGCTGGACGATGGGGGTGTCGGGGGTCGCGCTGATCGGATCGCTTCCGGTGACCCGCACCGCGATGGCCCAGGAGGCGCCCCCCGCTCCCGAGGCACCGGAGCCGCTGGTACCGGTGTACGACGGGAAGGATCCCGCCGAGTGTGAGTACTGGCGCTGGTGCAACATGGACGGCACCTCGTGTGCCACCTGCAACGGCGGCGGCGTGACGACCTGCGCGCCCGGCTCCAAGCCCGGCGCCGAGTTCTGGGTGGGCTGCTGCACCAACCCGGACACCGGAAAGACCTATCTCATCGCCTATTACGACTGCTGCGGGGCCCCGTCGTGCTCGAACGCGTTCTGCGGCGAGCCGGACATGCAGGCGGTCATGTACAACCCGGTGTCGGGAAGCTACGACCAGGAGATCATCTGGTGCGTCTCCGACGAATCGCAGGCCTACACCTGCACGATGGCGCCCATCATCGGCGAGGACTGCCAGACCCGTCCGGCCGAGCGCCCGAAGGTCGGTGCCGGAGCATGAAAAGTTCACGCATGACGCGTCTTTCCCGGTCGGCAGCGGTCGCCCTGCCGCTGGCGGCCACCCTGGGGCTCGCCGGGTGCAGCTCCGCCGACGACGATGCCGCCTCCGGCGAGGTCACCTATCCGACCGTGCCGTTCACCGCGCCCGGCGAGGGCATCTCGCTCGGTCGCGACGACCAGGAGATCGGCGCCACGATTCCGGAGCCGGTGCACGTCGGTGAGATCACCCCGATCAAGTCGACAGATCTGCTCGCCGTTGCAGGCGGGTTCGGCAAACTCGAATTGGGTGTCAACGCGATCGACCCGGTGACCGGGGTCGCCGGAAGCAGATTCGTCGTGGGACCGGGCATCTGGGATCCGGTCATCCACGGGTTCGTCGGCGAGACACCAAGTGATCCAGCCGTTCTCGCCGCCGAGGTGTGGCGACCTCGCGGGTCGCGCGGTGCAGCGAGCTTCGTCGTGAGCACCTATTCGGGCAATCTCCTCGAACCGTCGGAGGCACCGCTGCCCGACTACGCCCGCGTGCATTCGCGCCCCGGATCGAATGCCGTCACCTCCGACGGCAAGTACTTCGTCACCTGGGACGACGGGCTCTACGGCGTCCGTGTCGTGGACCTGGAGGCGAAGAAGGAGAGCGGTGCGGTGCAGATCATCGGCTGCGGACCGTTCACCTGGCTCGACGGCCACGAGCTGTACAGCATCTGCGAGGAGACACGTGAGCTGATCCAGATCTCCATCGACGACTCCGGTGTCCCCTCGGAGACCAAGCGGTCGAAGGTGCTTCCCGAGGACTTCGTCAGCACCCGCAAGGTCACGTGGGCCGCCGACGCGAAGAAGGCACTGCTCGTCGGAGAGAACGGCGACGTCTACGTCTTCGACTTCTCGAACGGTCTGCCCACCGCGGCCGTCGCGCCGATCGGCAACGCAGGCCAGGAGGGAGGCCGGTTCGGGGAGAACGCCATCGACAACACCGGTGGTCGCCTCGCCGTCGAGTACACGGATTCGGCGATCCACCCGGACTCGGCCCGCGGCGGCGACGTCGTGAAGATCGAACTGCGCGACGCGGCGACCTTCGCTCCGGTCAAGACGCTGGACCTGCCGTATCTCGGGCTGACCGGGATCGACAGCATGGCGTGGTCGGTCGACGGTGCGACGCTGTACGTGCTCGGGGACGGCCCGGAGGTGGACGGCGAGACCGCGAAGACGATCGTCGGCATCGCCGCCGCCACCGGTGACAAGGTCAGCTCGGCAGAGGTCACGGGCACCGTCGAGGACGTCGGCACCCTGCTCACTCCGCAGGTGCTGGAATGACGCGCCGTGGGCCCGTCCTCGACCGTCGCGGGTTCCTGCGGCTGGGGTCCCTCGGGGCCCTCGGCCTCGGGGTGCTGGGGACGGGTACCACGGCATGTGGATTCGTCGAGGCGACGGACTCCACGTCGCCGCCCGACTACATCGCACCGACCGATCCCGAGATCGCTGCGGCGGAGGCGGCCCGGGGGTGGAACGGACGCGTCGCGCCGTTCGCGTTGACCGCCGGTGTCGCCACCGTCGACCTCGGCGGCCGGCTCGTCGAGACCTGGTCCTACGGCGGGAAGGCGGTGGCCCCCGAACTGCGGGTCACCGCCCGGGACCGACTGCAGGTGGCCGTCCGCAACGACCTGCCCGCGGACACGACGCTGCACTGGCACGGAATCCGGATCCGCAACGACATGGACGGCGCCGCCCCGGCGACCCAGGCGCCGATCGGTCCCGGGACCGGGTTCGACTACGAGTTCGTCGTTCCCGACCCCGGAACCCATTGGTACCACTCGCACAGTGGACTGCAGGCCGACCGCGGTCTGTTCGGTGCGCTGGTGGTGGAGGACCCGGACGACGCCTCCGGGGCGGACGTCGACGCCGTGCTGGTGCTCGACGACTGGCTCGACGGGCTGGGCACCACGCCGGACGCCGTCCTGATGGCGTTGAACCCGGCGATCTCCGGTGGGCACGCCGGTCACGGCGGTGGTGGCGCCCCGGTCGTGCATTCCGCCGACTCGATCGGCGTCGCGCAGTCGCTCGTCGCGGGCGGGCACGGGTCGTCGGATCCGCTGGGTGGCATGACCCAGCACATCGCGTACCCGCTGCACCTGGTCAACGGGCGACCGCCGAACGACCCGGAGGTGGTGACCGCGGCACCGGGTGCGCGGGTCCGGCTGCGGATCGTCAACGCGGCAGCCGAGACCCCGTACCGGTTCGCGGTCGCGGGTCACGAGTTGACCGTGATCGCGGCGGACGGGTTCGACGTCGTGCCGACCACCACCGACACCCTCGTCGTCGGGATGGCGCAGCGTTACGACGTGCTCGTGACCCTGAAGTCGGGGGCGTGGCCGGTGGTGGCGAAGGTGGAGGGACGTGACGGGTACGCGTCCACCGTCCTGCGGTCCACGGATGCCGCGCCGCTGTCCCAGCCGGATGCCGGGGGTGCGATCCCGGAACTGTCGGGACGGCTTCTCGCCGAGAGCGCGCTGCGTCCCGTCGACGGAGTTCGGCTCGACTCACGGACTCCTGACCGCGACTACCGCGTCGAGCTGATCCAGGCAGGCGACCGGTACGTCTGGGGCATGGCCGGCCCGGACGCCGGGAAACTGGTGATGCGGCAGGGCGAACGGATCCGCATCACCATGGCCAACACCACCACGATGTGGCATCCCATGCACACCCACGGCCACACCTTCGCCGTCCCCGACTACGGCGGCCTGCGCCGGGACACCGTCAACGTCCTCCCCGGTACCGAACTCGCGATCGAGTTCGACGCCGACAATCCGGGCGAATGGATGTTCCACTGCCACAACGCCTATCACTTCGAAGCCGGGATGACCGCGAACCTGCGGTACATCCGTTGAGAGGACCCCCGATGAAGAAACTGCTTCCCCTCCTCGCCGCACTGGCGACCGTGACGAGCCTGACCGCGTGCGGTTCCGCGGACGCGTCGGCCGAGCCTGCAGTGGTGATCGACGTGAAGAACATGTCGTACACGCCTGCCTCCGTGACGATCGAGGCCGGACAGACGGTGCGGTGGCGGTTCGACGACAACGGCCTGCCGCACGACGTCTCCGGAGACGCTGCGCTCGAGGGTGTGCTGCAGAGCGAGCTGCTCACCGAAGGCACCTACGAGTACACCTTCGACGACCCCGGAACCTACACCTACCACTGCACGCCGCACCCGATGATGGTCGGCACGGTGATCGTGCAGTAGTGCGCCGCAACGGAATCGGAAGGAGGTTCGCGCTTCCCGGCATCGCCGCCGTCCTCCTCGCAGGCTGCTCCGGGGAGGCCCCGCCGGACGCGGTGATCGATATCAGCAACGTGCAGTTCGGTCCGGCGGACGTCACCGTTCCCGTCGGCGGAACCGTCGGAGGTTCGACGACGGCGGCGTCCTGCATCACGTGGCAGCGGAGCCCAGGCTGGGAGTGGAGGGCGAATTCGACAGTGGGATAACCGGTGTCGGGACCTTTCGGCACACCTTCGACCGCGCGGGAACCTACGTCTACACCTGCTCGGTGCACCGGTACATGACGGGCACCGTCACGGTCGAGTGAGAACTCGAGTTCAGCAACGACTTTGGAGGTAAACGATGACAACCGTCCTCAATCACGGACCGATCGAGACCGATCTGCCCGACATCCGACCCGCCCTCGGCGACGCTGTCGCGGTACCCGCCCGCGTCGGGATGATCGCCGGGGCCGCAGCAGTCGGCGCAGGCGTCGCCACGCTGGCGAATCCGGCGACGCCGACGGCACTGACCGCTGCCGTGGTCGGTGCGGGCCTGGTGACGTCCCTGGCCGCGAACTGGTCGACGTGCGGGATGTCCGTCGCCGGCGTGGTCGCGGCACCGAAGCAACCCGGCCGCAAGGGCACGTCGACGCCGGTGCGCCGGCTCGCCTGGCACGCGCTCGGCTCGGTGGCCACCGGCGCCGTCACCGGCGCGGCGCTCGGTGTCCTCGGCTCGCTGGTGTCCGCTCATCTGTCGGTGACCTGGATGCTCTTCGGGTGGGCACTGTTCGCGCTGGCGTACGGCCTGCACGAGCTGGGCGTGATGACGATGCCCGCGCCGATGCGACGCAGGCAGTTGCCGCGGCACCTGCGCAGGACGATGGAACCGTGGAAGGTGTCGCTGCTGTTCGGCGCCATCATCGGCCCGGGCTTCCTGATCTTCATCCGGTCCAGCGCGTACTACCTGCTGGTGCTCGGCGTACTTGCGGTCGGCTCCCCCGCACTCGGCGCGGCCATGTTCACCGTGGTCTCGCTCGGGCGATGCATGCCGAGCCTCGCGGCGATCGTCCACACCCGTCGCGGCGGCTCGATGCCCGGCTTCCTGTCGGTGATGTGCGTCGTGGATCGCCGGGTGCAGTCGGTGACCGGCGCGGCGCTCGTCGCCCTCGCCGCCTTCGCCGCCTTCGCCGCCGTCGCCCTGGTCTGATCGGCTGCGGAGTTCGTCCCGCTGATCGGACCCCTGGGTGTTCCTGAATGGCCCATCCATTCACTCTGAGTGAATGGATGGGCCATTCAGGAACTACGGCGGCAGCCGCTCCGCCCAGGAAATACACAATTACGGTTCCACTGGTAACGAAATTGTCCTAGGCTCGATGAACCCGAGACCAAAGGACCTGCCGTGACCCATCCCGACGTGCTCGCGCCCGCGAAGCTGGGCCCGATCACCCTGCGCAACCGCATCATCAAGTCGGCGACGTTCGAGGGTCGGACACCGAACGCCCTGGTCACCGACGACCTCATCGACTTCCATCGCGAGGTCGCCGCCGGCGGCGTCGGCATGACGACAGTCGCGTACTGCGCGGTCGCGCCGGAAGGGCGTACCGAGTACGGGCAGCTGTGGATGCGACCCGAGGTGGTGCCGGGCCTGCGGCGGCTCACCGACGCGATGCACGCCGAGGGGGCGGCGGTGTCCGCGCAGATCGGGCACGCCGGACCGGTCGCCAACGCGAAGTCCAACGGGTTGCCTGCGCTCGCGCCGTCGACGTCGTTCAACCCGATGAGCATGAAGGTCACGAAGTCGGCGACTCTCGACGACATCCGCCGCATCACCGCTGCGCATGCCGACGCCGCCCGGTTCGCGATCGAGGGCGGGTGCGACGCGGTCGAGATCCACTTCGGCCACAACTACTTCGCCAGCTCGTTTCTCAGCCGAAAGACGAACCACCGCACCGATTCCTACGGCGGATCGCTGGAGAATCGGGCCCGCATCGTGTTGGAGACGGCGCGCGCGGTTCGGGACGCGGTCGGCGACCGGATCGCGATCCTCGCGAAACTGAACATCGACGACGGCGTCCCGGGCGGCTTCTGGGTGGACGAGGCGATCCAGGTTGCGCAGTGGCTGGAGGCCGACGGCAGCCTCGACGCACTGGAGTTGACGATGGGCAGTTCGCTGCTCAACCCGATGTACCTCTTCCGCGGCGACGCGCCGGTGCACGAGTTCGCGAAGGCGATGGACCAGCCGCTCGTCCGGATGGGCGTGAAGATGATCGGCAAGCAGTTCATTCGCACGTACCCGTACGAGCCGCTGTTCATGCTCGAATCGGCCCGGCAGATCCGGGCCGCCGTGGACATGCCCCTCGTACTGCTCGGCGGTGTCACCGACAAGGCCGGCATGGACACCGCGATGGCCGAGGGCTTCGACTTCGTTGCGATGGCGCGCGCCCTGCTTCGGGAACCGGATCTGATCAACCGGATCACGGAGGACGAGCGGACTCGGTCGCTGTGCATCCACTGCAACAAGTGCATGCCGACGATCTTCACGCGTGCGCGCTGCGTCCTGGTGGACCGCGGCGTGTAAGGCGCTCCGTCAGCGCGGATTCGGCCGCAGCACGATCTCGGTGGGGTGGGCGTCGCGGGGCGTCACGACGGCGTTCCGGACGGCCCACGCCACCGTTTCGGGTGTGAGGAAGCGGTCGGCGTCGTAGTCGTCGCCTTCGGTGGCGACGATGGCGCGCTGCATGTCGGTGTCGATGCGTCCCGGGTGGATCGAGGTGACGCGCAGCGATGGTTCCTCGGCGCGCAGCGCGTCCCCGAAGGCGCGGAGCGCGAACTTGCTCGCCGCGTACGCACCCCAACCGGGGTTCGCGCGCAGTCCGGCACCCGAATTGATGAGTACCACATGAGCTTTCGATTGCCGCAGGGTCGGCAACAGCAGTCGGGTCAGTTCGACCACGGCAAGGACGTTGGCCTCGTACATGTGCCGCCAGGCCGAGATCGGGGTGCCTTCGACCGTTCCGATTTCGGCGACTCCTGCGTTGTGCACGAGGACGTCGAGTCGGTCGATGTGGGCGACCGCGTCCGCGAGCGCGTCGTGGTCGGTGAGGTCGACGGGCCAGCCGCGCGCACCTTCGAGTTCGCCGAGGACCGCGTCGACGGAGTCCGGCGTCCGGCCACCGAGCAGGAGGTCGTGGGTGGGGGCGAGTTCGCGGGCGATGGCGGCGCCGAGGCCGCGTCCCGCCCCGGTGATCAGTGCTGTCGGGCGCATGATCCGACCTTAGGCGGTCCCTATCCGGTGAGGGTCGCGGTGAACGTCATCCGGTCCCCGCGGTAGAGCGACCGGCGCTTCTCGATCGGGATGTCGTTCTGGTCGTAGGAGACGCGGTTGAGCAGGAACATCGGGGTGCGTGCATCGACGGTGAGCAGCGCCGCCTCCCGGGCATCCGGAAGGGTGGTCTCGATGACCTCGGTGGTCCGCGCGAACTCGATGCCGCGGGCGCGAATCGCGGCGTACAGCGAAGACCGGTGGTCGAAGTCGGTGATCAGCCCGGGGTAACGGTACGCGGGCAGTCGGGTGGTCTCGAGGCCGACGCGGGTGTCGTCGGTGGTGAGGACGCGTTCGATTTCGAGGACGGGCGCGCCGACCGGGATCTGGAGTTCTTCGGCGAGTTCCTCGTCCGCCTTCAGGTCTGCCCAGCCGACCGGGATACGGCCCGCCGTGCGGCCCTGCGCGAGGGCGTCCTCGGTGTACGAGCCGATCATCAGTGGCTGCACGACCTTCGGCCTGCCGACGACGGTGGTGCGCCCGTGCCGCTCGATCCGACCGGCGACGAGTAGCTCCCGCAGCGACTGTCGGACCGTCTCGCGGGCCACGTCGAAGCGTTCGGCGAGATCCCGCTCGGCGGGGACCGGGTCGCCGATCTCGAGCCCGAGCAGCAGCTTCTCGATCTGCGCGCGAACGACCTGATGTTTGAGCACTCGCGGTTCGGCGGCGGTCATCGCCGCAGCCTATCAGTCGGTGGTCTATACCAAGATGCCCGCTGCTGTTCACTTCGTGTTCAAACCGCGTCCGCTCCGTGGTCTATACCAACGTTCAGGGTACTGACCGGAGCCGAACTGCGGCCCCCCGCAACAGTTCCCGATTCGAAGGATGAACACAGTGACAGGCACAGCCCTGGCAGTACTCGACATGGCAGGCACCACCGTCTCCGACGACGGGCTCGTCCTCCGCGCCTTCGACGAGGCGGCGACCGCGGTCGGCCTGGAGGCAGACGGACCCGAACGCGACCACGCCCGCACCTACGTCCTCGACACCATGGGCCAGTCGAAGATCGAGGTGTTCCTCGCGCTCTTCGGCACCCAGGAGCGTGCCGAGCAGGCGAACCTCGCCTTCGAAGCGGCCTACGAGGCGCTCGCCGACGGCGGCATCTCCCCCATCCCCGGCGCCGCCGAGGCGATCACCGCCCTACGGTCCGCCGGTGTGAAGGTCGCTCTCACCACCGGTTTCAGCCGTAGCACCCAGAAGAAGATCCTCACCACCCTCGGGTGGGAGGACCTCGCCGACATCACCCTGTGCCCCGCCGATGCCGGGCGCGGGCGTCCCTTCCCCGACATGATCCTCACCGCCGTGATGCGCACCGGCGTCGCCGATGTCCGGGACGTGGCGGTCCTCGGAGACACCTCCAGCGACATCGTCTCGGGTCTCCGCGCCGGTGCGTCCATCGTCGCCGGCACCCTCACCGGCGCCCACGACGAGGAGAGCCTCCGCGCCGCGGGCGCCACCCACGTCGTCGGTTCCGTCGCCGAGTTCCCGCAGTTGATCCTCCCGGCCTGACACCACCACACGAAGGAACCAACCCATGAACCTCCGTATGCGCCGCAAGACAACCGCTGTCGTCGCCGGCATCGCCGGACTGGCCCTCGCGGCCTCGGCCTGTTCGGGGTCCGACTCCGCGTCGGCCTCCGCGACGACCGGGCAGGGCTTCCCCGAAACGATCACCCTCGCCGCGATCCCGGCCGAGAACTCCACCGACCTGAAGGCGAGCTACGACCCGGTCATCAAGCTGCTCGAGCAGGAGACGGGTTCGAAGGTCGAGTTCGTGCAGGCGTCCGACTACGCCGGCGTCGTCGAGGGCATCATCGCGGGCAACGTCGACCTCGCGTTCTTCGGCCCGTTCGCCTACGTCGTCGCCGGCATCAACGGCGCCGAGATGACGCCGCTCGGCGCCGTCGTCAAGAACGAGGGCGCGGCCCCCGGCTACCAGTCGTACGGTCTCGCCAAGTCGGACAACGCCGGCGTCAACGCCCTCACGGACTTCGCGGGCAAGAAGGTCTGCTTCGTCGACCCGGGCTCGACCTCGGGCTTCCTGTATCCGAGTGCCGGCCTGATCGAGGCGGGCGTCGTCAAGTCCGGCTCCGAGGCCGACATCTCCGCCGCGATGTCCCCGATCTACGCCGGCGGCCACGACGCGTCCGCCCTCGCCATCGCCGCCGGCGACTGCGACGCCGGTTTCGCGTTCGACACCATGGTCGACAAGACCATGATCGAGAAGGGCGAGCTGAAGCCCGGCGAACTGAAGACGGTGTGGAAGTCCGAGATGATCGCCGGCTCCGTCTTCGCGGCCAACAACGATCTCGGTGCCGACAACATCGCGAAGCTCAAGACGGCGTTCGAGGAGAAGCTCAACGCCCCGAGCCTCGAGGCCGCCGGCTTCTGCTCCGGTGACGCCTGCCGCATCACCGACGAACGTGCCTGGGGCGTCGTGGCGGCATCCGACTCCGACTACGACGGCGTCCGCCACGTGTGTGACGTCACCGGCTCCGAGAAGTGCCAGGGCTGACCAATGGACGAGACCGGTCCCACCCACGCCGTCGCCGGTGACGACGTGGTCGCCTCGATCCGGAAGGTGACCAAGACGTTCGGGTCCACCGTGGCACTCGACGAGGTGTCCCTCGACATCCACCGCAGCGAACTGGTCGTGCTGCTCGGACTGTCGGGCTCGGGCAAGTCGACACTGCTGCGGTGCATGAACGGTCTGAATCCGGTTACCTCCGGGGGGATCGTCGTGAACGGTGTCCGCGTCGACGGTGCGTCCGCGCGTCAGCTGCGCGCGCTGCGCAAGGACGTCGGGTTCGTGTTCCAGCACTTCAATCTCGTGGGCCGGCTCAGCTGCCTCGAGAACGTGCTCGTCGGCGCGCTCGGCCGGCTGACGGTGCCGCGGTACGGAGCGCTGACGTATCCGAAGAGCATGCGCAGGGAGGCGATGGAACACCTCGATCGGGTGGGACTGGCCGAGTTCGCCGAGCGGCGTGCGGACACGCTGTCCGGCGGACAGCAGCAGCGGGTGGCGATCGCGCGCACGCTGATGCAGCGACCGAGCATCGTCCTCGCGGACGAGCCGGTCGCGTCGCTCGACCCGGAGAACGCAGGCGTCGTGATGGACCTGCTGTTCCGGGTGTGTATCGAGGAGAAGCTCACCGTGGTGTGCACCCTGCACCAGGTCGACCTGGCGCTCGGCTGGGCGCACCGCCTGGTCGGGCTGCGTGGCGGCGTCAAGGTGATGGACAGGCCCGCCGTCGGGATCTCCCGAGACGAGGTCATGGACATCTACCGGCGTGTCGACCCGAATGCGGCAGAGGCGTCAGCGAGGTCGCTGTGAGCACCCTCCTCACCGACCGTCCCGGCGGTGGCGACACCGCCGGGACGCGCGGGCCGCGCCCTCCTCGGCGCGCGATGCTGCCCGCCCTCACCCTCGCCGCGCTCGTGGCGACGCTGGTGTCTGCGTGGTCGATCGAGTTCGCACCCGGCACCCTGCTGAGCGGTCTCGACGCGGTCGGCAACCTGATCGAACGGATGCTGCCCCCACGGGTTTCGGACCCCGGCCGGATCGGGGTACTGGCACTCGAGACGCTGCTCATGGCCGTCCTCGGCACCGTGCTCGCGGCGACGGCGTCGATTCCGCTGGCGTTCCTCGCCGCCCGCAACACGACACCCCACCCCGTCGTCCACGCCGTGGCCCGAGGATTCATCACGTTCTGTCGCGCGATGCCCGACCTGTTGTTCGCGGTGCTCTTCGTCCGCGCACTCGGAATCGGTGTGCTCCCCGGCATTCTGGCCCTCGCCCTGCATTCGATCGGCATGCTGGGAAAGCTGTTCGCCGACGCCATCGAACAGACCGATGCCGGGCCGCGGGAGGCGGTCCGGGCGACCGGCGCCGGTTACCTTCGCGAGATGGTCAACGCCGTTGTCCCGCAGGTTGTCCCGTCCTGGATCGGTACCTTCGTCTATCGCATCGACATCAATCTCAGGATGTCGGTGGTGCTCGGCTTCGTGGGCGCCGGAGGCATCGGCTTCGCGCTGCAGGACGCGCTGCGCGGCCTGATCTATCCGCGCGCGCTCGGCATCGTCTGCATCATCCTCGTGATGATCGCGGCGATGGAGGTGGTCGCCATCGTGATCCGGCGGATGCTCCTCGCGCCCGCGCAGTCGAATCCGCGTCGGGATCGACTCGGGCGCATCGCTTTCAGTGCCCTGATCGCCTCCGGCACGGTCGCCGCGCTGTGGGTGCTCGAGATCAACCCGTGGTCACTGTTCACCTGGGTCGGGCCGTCGCTGGAGATCTTCGGCCGGATGTTCCCTCCGGACTTCGACGCGCTGGGCAGCGACCTGTTCACCGCCGCCTGGCAGACCGTCGCGATCGGTGTGGTGTCCACCGCGATCGGTGCGGTGCTGTCGATTCCCGTCGCGATCCTCGCCGCGCGGAACGTGACCCCCCATCCGGTGTTGTACTGGTTGGCTCGGGGTTGGATCCTGCTGGTCCGGGCCGTACCCGAGCTCATCCTCGCGGTGGTGTTCGTCGCGGCGCTGGGACTCGGACCCGTCGCCGGAACCTGCGCGCTCGCCATCGGATCGGTCGGCTTCCTCGCCAAGCTGGTGGCCGATGCGATCGAGGAGATCGACCCGGGCCCGATCGAGGCGGTGCGCGCGGTCGGAGGCGGCTGGTGGAAGACGCTGTTCGCGGCGGTTCTGCCGCAGGCGATGCCGTCGATCGTCGGGTCGACGCTCTACCTCTTCGACGTCAACGTCAGGACGTCGACGGTCCTCGGCATCGTCGGTGCAGGCGGCGTCGGGTTCCTGCTCTTCGAATCGATCCGCACGCTCAACTTCGACGTCGCGGGCGCGATCGTCGTCGTCATCTTCGTCATCGTCTATTCCATCGAGAGGTTGTCCGGATGGATTCGCTCACAACTCGTCTGAGCCGCACCGCCGTCTGGACCGGCGACGGCATCGAGGTCCGTGACGTGCCGGTACCCACCCTCGGTGCGGGCGAGCTCCTGGTGCGCGTTCGGCTCGCGACGATCTGCGGCAGCGACCTGCACACCGTGACGGGTCGACGGACCGCCGCCTGCCCGTCCGTGCTCGGGCACGAGGCGGTCGGGGTGGTCGAGGCCGTCGGCCCCATCTCGGACGGCGGCGTAGTGGCCGCCGCCGAGGTCGGTGACCGGATCGTGTGGTCCGTCACCGTCGCCTGCGGCCGTTGCGTGCGCTGCCGAGCGGACCGCACCGCGAAGTGCGACGAGGTCCGCAAGGTCGGGCACGAGGCCTTCAACGGCGACTGGGCACTGTCGGGCTCCTACGCCGAGTACATCGTGCTCCCCGCAGGGACCGCCGTGGCGCGGGTCGCCGATCGGATGCCGGATGCGGTCGCAGCACCCGCGGCCTGCGCGACGGCAACGGTGATGGCGACGCTCGAGGCGGCCGGACCGCTGCAGCGCAGACGGGTGCTGATCTGCGGTGCGGGGATGCTCGGGGTCACCGCCGCCGCGGCCTGCGCCGAGGCCGGTGCCCGCGTCCGCATCACCGACCTCGACGCGACTCGGGTCGAGGTGGCGCACCGGTTCGGCGGCGTCGCCGACACCGACGGAACGGTGGACGTGGTTCTCGACTACTCGGGGTCCGCCGAGGCGATCACGCGGGCCCTGGCGCGGCTCGATGTCGGGGGCGTGCTGGTGCTGGCAGGGTCGGTGACGCCCGGGCCCCCGCTCGCCCTCGACCCCGAGTCCGTGGTGCGCAGGCACCTGACGATCATCGGAGTCCACAACTACGAGCCCCGGCACCTCACGGCCGCGGTCGACTTCCTCGATCGCACCCGCGAGGTGTTCCCGTGGGCCGATCTGGTGGCGGCGCCGGTCGAGTTGGAGGACATCCGCCACGTCCTGACCGCCCCGTCGACGGGAGTGCTCCGCTCGTCCGTCGCACCCTGACTCCACGACGCGATCGGTTCGCTCGGGGCCGACGCGCCCACGTCATCTCCCGACCTGTGTCGCAGATCGGAGTACCCTGAACTGCGCAAACGATGACCCCCAGGTCTCTGTTCAGCATGTTCGGTACAACGTCAGCTACATTCTGGTTACGAGACTTGGTGCCGTGGGGTGCCGTGGTCCTCCCCGGTCCGACGAGTGCTGCCGGAACGGGCGATCGGGAAGGAAGTCGCGAACATGGGATCTGGCAAGGAAAAGAAGGAGCCTGCCGCCGCATCGGGCGGTGCGGCGGGAAAACCGCCTCTCGCCGTCGGAGACGCCGTCGTGACCAGCGCCGATCCGGTGACTGAAGGCGGGAAGTCGACGCAGGCCCCGGGCGTGATCGTCGACGACTTCGGCGGCAACCTCGCCGAGGACGCCGCCGACTACGGTCGAAGCTGGGCCCTGGCGAAGCGCTGGGCGATCAAGCTGGACGACGGACGTCTGGTGTTCCGCAGTTCCGACGAGGTGTCGCGTCCCACCGGCTGAGTGACGCGAAACCAACGGTCCCGGCAGGCGGAAGGGTCGGCCGGGTCGCACAATTGTGGGCATGTCCGACCCCGGTTTCACCCCGACCCAGCTCGCGGCGCGGGCCGCCTACCTCCTGCGGGGTAACGATCTGGGCACGATGACGAGCGCGGCGCCCCGCCTGTATCCACACATGTGGAGCTGGGATGCTGCGTTCGTCTCGGTCGGACTGGCGCCGCTGAGCGTCGAGCGCGCCGTCGTCGAACTCGACACCCTCCTGTCCGCGCAGTGGACCAACGGAATGATTCCGCACATCGTGTTCGCCAACGGAGTCGACGGCTACTTCCCGGGGCCGGATCGGTGGGCGTGCACGGGCCTCGCCGCGGCCGCTCCCGTCGCACCGCAGACCTCCGGCATCACCCAGCCGCCCGTGCACGCAATCGCGGTGCAGCGCATCCTCGACCACTCCCGTCGGCACGGTCGCACGACCCGGGCCGTCGCCGAGGAGTTCCTCGACCGCCGCTGGCCCGACCTGATGCGCTGGCATCGGTGGCTCGCGCACGCCCGCGACCCCGCGCAGGCCGGTCGGCTCACGGTCTACCACGGCTGGGAGTCCGGTATGGACAACTCGCCGCGCTGGGACACCGCCTACGCCAACGTGATTCCCGGTGCGGTCCCGGCCTACACGAGGGAGGACACGTTCGTCGTCGCGGACCTGACGCAACGACCGACCAACGCCGAGTACGACCGCTACCTGTGGCTGCTCGAGGAGATGAAGCAGGTCCGCTACGACGACACGGAACTGGTCTCGGCGATGAGCTTCGCGGTCGAGGACGTGTTCGTCAGCGCGATCTTCTCGCTCGCCTGCGACGTCCTCGCGACGATCGGCGAGGAGCACTCCGCGCCGAAGGCCGATGTGCGCGAGTTGCACCAGTGGGCGGAGCGTTTCCGCGCGGGGGTCGTCGCGTCGACCCATCCGCGCTCCGGTGCCGCCCGCGACTTCGATCTGCGGACGGGACGCTGGATCGGGACGGACACGATCGCGATGTTCGCGCCGCTGCTGTGCGGCGGGCTGCCCCGCGACGTCGAGAGGACGCTGCTGCGGACCTTCGAGGGCCCGCGGTTCTGCGGCCACCCGGATCTGCGGTACGGCGTGCCGCCGTCGACCTCCCCGGTGTCGCGCGACTTCCGGTCCCGCGAGTACTGGCGTGGTCCGGTGTGGCCGGTGATGACGTGGTTGTTCTCCTGGGTCTTCGCGCGCCGTGGGTGGGCCGAACGGTCCCGGCACCTGCGCAGCGAGGGGTTGCGGCAGGCCAGTGACGGCAGCTTCGCCGAGTACTACGAGCCGTTCACGGGCGAGCCGCTCGGCAGCATGCAGCAGTCGTGGACGGCGGCGGCGGTGCTGGACTGGCTGGGCTGAACAGTTGCGACACGCGCTCGAGTGATCGTGACGCCACGCCGAACAGCTGGTAACGATCGCCGCGGAATTGCTGCGTCGTTACCACGTGTCGGTTTAGTCTCGGGCGATGACGTCGACGCGCCGCGGTCGTATCCGAAATGTCATCCGCCTCGCCCCGCTGTTGTTGGCCGGGGTGCTCGCCTTCGCGGCGCCGGGAGCCGCGGGGGCCCAGATCAACGGGCCTGACGCCGCTTCCTGGCAGCATCCCGGCGGCGCGAGCATCGACTGGTTCGCGGTGCGTGCGTCGGGTCACGAGTTCGCCATCGTCAAGGCCACCGAAAGCCTCAACTACGTCAACCCGTACTTCGTGCAGGACGGGATCGGCATGCGTGCGGCAGGCATCGCCCGCGGCGCCTACCACTACGCGGACCCCACCCAGTCCCCCGAGGCACAGGCCGCGTTCTTCGCCTCGACGGCGGCCCCGGTCATCGCCGGAGGCCTGCCGCCGGTTCTCGACATCGAGCATTCCGGCGGCCTTCCGCCTGCAGCGCTGATCGACTGGACCCGCCGCTACCTGAACTCGGTGCAGGCACTGACCGGCAGGCAGCCGATCATCTACACGTATCCGAACTTCTGGCGTACCGCCATGGCGAACACCAGCGAGTTCTCGAACTACCCGCTGTGGATCGCCGACTACAACGGCGGCGCCGCCCCCGGACCGCTGCCGGGCGGCTGGCGGCACTGGACGTTCTGGCAGTACACCGACTCCGGCCGCATCCCCGGCGTCAACGCGGCGATCGACCTGAACTACTACGGCGGCGGACTCGGCGACATCCACGTGTTCGGCAATCCGTTCGGGTCGTAGCGTCCGCGGAGCGAGGGGCGTCAGCCCGGATCGGTCATCGAGTTCATGATCGAGAAGGTGACCTGGTGGTAGCGGTCGTCCGAGTACTCGAACGGACGACCGTCCGCGTCGTAACTGGTTCGTCGCTCCCGCAGCAGGGGTGTGCCCTGCGGGATCTGCAAGGCGTCGGCGTCGACTCCGTCCGCCGGGACGGCGTCGAGTACGTGTCGCATCGTCGCGAACCGGACTCCCCGGTCGACGAGGTGGTCGGTGATGGATCCCGCGTCGGCGTCGAACTCGAACAGGCTCTGGCCGACGTCCACGGTGAACCGGCTGCGCTCGAGTAGCGCGGGGGTTCCGTCGAGGCAGCGCAGGCGCACCACTTCGACGACGAACGCGTCCTCGTCGAGGTGCAGTGCGTCGGCGGTCTCGGCGCCGGCCCGGACGCGGCCGACGCCGACGGTGTGGTTGCTGGGACGGCGGCCCGATGTGATGGCCCACTGCGAGAACGGGGTGAACGAGGCGAGGGTCTGCGTCGGCTGGGGTTGACGGCGCACGCGGGCGGGCCGCCCCCGGGTCGTGTGGATCAGCCCCTCGGCGCGAAGGTTGTTCAGCGCCTGCCGGATCGGTCCACGACTGACTTTCCACTGCTCCATCAACGCGGTCTCGGGGGGCAGTTCGTCGCCGGGGCGGTAGGTGCCGTCGTCGATCTGAGTGCGGAGGTACTCGTAGATCTCCTGATGTCGGGGGGTCATTCCCGCCTCCGCCCTACTGCACCGAGTTGCTGTTCGCCGGTCACCGTATCCGCCTGTCCTGATCGCGTCACACCCCGACCGCCGCGGTGTCGAACGCTGCTGCGACACCGGCCGCGGCCAGGCCGAGGCCGGTGGTCATGCCGATGCCGGTGGTGACCGTGACGACGTGGGTGCGTGGCAGCGGTTCGGCGCGGAGGAATTCGCGTCCCGGTGCGGTGCTGTACACGCCCTGCCAGCGTTCCACGACGTCGACGGTGCGGACGCCGAAGAGTTCCCGAGTGTGGTCCAGCAGCACCTCGAAGCCCTTCTCGGACTGGAACGCCGAGGGGGTCACCTCCCGGATGTGGGTGTCGCCGATGAGAAGGGTGCCGTCGGGTTGCGGGGTGTACATCTGGTGCAGGTCGAGCGTGGTCTCGTCCGGAAACTCGGCGAGCAGGCGGGCCGCGACCGCCGGTGTCGACGGCATCGTCTCGAACCCGCTGTAGCGCAACAGGGACCAGCCGGTGAAGAGCGGGGCCGTGAGCGGAAACCTTAGTGGAACAACAGCTTTCATCATGTGTAGTGCGCACCGCCGCAAGTCGATGTCCTCGGCGAGATCCGGGAACAGGCGATCGATGTCGTGGTTGACGGTGACGAACGTGGTCCCGGCACGGATCCCGCCTCGTGACGTCCGCACCAGGCCGGGCTCGAACGAGGTCGCCGCGGTACGCCAGAAGAACTTCACACCAACCGATTCGAGCCATTGGGCGATGTTCGGTGCCGCCGTCCGGGGATCGACCTGGAGGTCGGCCGACAGGAACATTCCGCCGACGACGCCCGCCGGATCGGCGGGAACCCGGGCGAGCACCTCGGACCGGGTGAGCATGCGTGCGGCGCTCGGTCCGCGCAGGGCGGCGAACTCCTGCATCACGGCGAGCTCGTCGTCGTGGCGGGCGAGGGCGACGGTCCCGGTCTCGGCCGACCAGAAGCCTGCCTCGGCGGAAAGGGTGAGCCAGTCCGCGCGCCCGGCCCGGGCGTACCGGAGCGCCTCACCGGACTGTGCGCTGATGCACGCGTGACCGAAGTTCCGGACCGACGCACCCGCCACCCGGTCGGTGTGCTCGACCACCGCGACCGACAATCCCCGCTTGTGGGCGTGGTACGCGTGGGCGAGGCCGACGATGCCCGCGCCGACGACGACGACGTCGAACTCGAGTGTGGCTGTGCTCATGTGGTCGGACCTTCCCGTCACGCAGGCAGATGTCAATACTTCTTTAAAGAAGTATATACAACTTCCGCCAGGTAGGGTCCGCCCGTCCCACGAAGTGGTGCACCACCGGACGGGGCGACGTCCGGTGGTGCACCGCCGAGCGTGTCAGGATCCGATGAATCCGCCGCCGGACCGCCACGCGGCGACGACGGACGGACGCGGCTGCGACGTGCCGCCGTCCGGCCAGTGCGACGCGGGGGCGTCGGCGCCGGCCCCATCCAACTCACCGGGATGCTGCACGCAGACCACGACGCGCCGGTCGTCGACGATCGGTCCGCAGGTCTCGGCGCCCTTCGGGACGGTGAGGAACTGCTTCGTCTCGCCGCGCCGCTCGCCCTCGAGGACGACGGAGAACAGGCCGTCGTTCGACTTCAGCGCATTGCCGTCGGTGGAGATCCACAGGTTGCCGTGCGGGTCGAACGCCAGATTGTCGGGGCACGAGATGGGGCTGACCTGCGTCTTGTCGAAGCCGCCGAAATAGGTGTCGGCGGAGGCCGGGTCGCCGCACACCAGCAGGATGTTCCACACGAAGGCGGTGCCCGCGTGATCGTCCTCGATCTCGAGGACGTGCCCGTTCTTGTTGTTGTTGCGAGGGTTCGGCTCGTCGGCAGGCGCCTTGCCGTCGGTGCCGCGCTGCGTGTTGTTGGTCAGCGCGACGTACACCTTGCCGGTCTTCGGGTTCGGCTCGAAGTCCTCGGGACGGTCCATCTTGGTGGCCCCGACCTTGTCGCCCGCGAGCCGGGTGAACACCGCGACCTCCTCGGCGGACATGCCGTCGACGAGCGACTCGCCTCGACCGTCCTCGCCGGTGCGCAGCAGCGGAATCCACTCCCCCTTGCCCGCGAACCGTCCGCTCGGCGGCAGGGTTCCGGAACCGTCCACCCGATCCGGTTCGTCGCCGGTCAGCTTCGCGACGTACAGGGTGCCCGCGTCGAGCAGCGTCAGGTTGTGGCGCATGCTGGCCTGCCCGCGTCCGGGCATCATCTTCCTGGCGGAGACGAACTTGTACATGTAGTCGAAGCGTTCGTCGTCGCCGCTGTACGCGACGACGGTGCCGTCACCGGTGACGTGGATGGTCGCGGCCTCGTGCTTGAACCGGCCGAGCGCGGAATGCTTGACGGGCGTGGACGCCGGATCCCACGGGTTGATCTCGACGACGTAGCCGAATCGGTTGGCCTCGTTGGGGTTCTGAGCGAGGTCGAAGCGAGGTTCGAAACGTTCCCACTTGCGCTCGCTCGCGGCGCCTGTGAGACCGTACCGCTTGAGGCGGGCCGCGACGATCGGATCGGTGACCTGTTCGGCGTTCGCGAAGTACTGGTTGAAGTTCTCCTCGCCGGAGAGCACCGTGCCCCACGGGGTGAGACCGCCCGCGCAGTTGTTCAGGGTGCCGAGGACGCGGGTGCCGGTTGGGTCGGCGGAAGTCTTGAGCAGTTCGGAGCCCGCGGCGGGACCGGTTACGACGAACTCGGTGCTCGCCGTGATGCGGCGGTTCTGCGGGCCGAATTCCGGTGTGAGACGGCCGGACCCGACCTCCCCGCGAACCTTGACAACGGACATGCCGTGCGCGGCGAGCCCGATCCGGACCTGCTCCTCGGTGGGATTCTCGCCGTCGTAGCCGCGGAACATGAACGGCTCGGTGCTGTACTCGTGGTTCACGACCAGCAGATAGCCGCCCAGTTCACCGTCGACAGGCAGGAGCCCGGCGAAGTCGTTGTTGAAGCCGAACTGCAGTGCCTGCGCCGCCGCCGTCTGGTTGTCGAAGTCGAACGCGGGAGCGCCGGGCAGAACCGGGTCACCCCAACGGATCACGACTGCCTGTTCGTACCCGGCCGGGACGACAACGGCGTCCTGGGTGTTCGGGGCGACGGGGGTGAAGCCCGTGCCCGGTGCGGTGCTGCCACCGCCGAGCGATCCGGTGTCGCCCGAGCCCGACTGTGCCACGGCGGTGTCGGTCCCGCATGCGGCGAGCAGTCCGCCCGCGCCCACGGCGAGAACGGTCGTCGCGCCTGCCTTCAGTGCCCCGCGCCGCGACATGGCAGCCCGCACGATGTCACCGAAGTATTCGCCTTCCGACGTGTTCGGCACGTCGTGGGAACACGCGTCGCCACACTTGTAGCGGCACGTGACCGACGCGCGGGACGACGATCCGTCGTGCGTGACGAACAGGGCGAGGGGCTTGAGTTTCACGTGGAACTCCCGGTTGAAATGGACAACTCGGGCGACTGTAGGGGGCTCAGGCGTGCACCCGGCAACGCTCAGGTGAACGGCAGACCAGCGAATCCCCACGTTGTCGGGCACCCTCGGTGAGCGCTGCCCGTTCGCCCGGGCGTCGGGCTATACGGTGGGGCACAGTCTGATTGCTCTCGCCGAGGAGGCGACCATGCCCGGATCCGTCCGTTTCGAGTCCAGCGACGGAATCACCACGATCACGATCGACCGACCGGAGCGACGCAACGCCGTCGACGGACCAACCGCGCGTGAGCTGCGCGCCGCGTTCGCGGCGTTCGAGGCGGACGACACCCAGCGCGTCGCGGTGCTGTGGGGTGCGGGCGGAACGTTCTGTGCGGGAGCCGACCTGTCCGCGGTCGGTGATCCGGCGCGAGTCAACGACCTCGACCCGGACGGCGGCGGGGGCGGGCCGATGGGGCCGACACGGATGGTGCTGAGCAAGCCGCTCATCGCGGCGGTCAGCGGCTACGCGGTCGCCGGGGGTCTCGAACTCGCGCTGCTCGCCGACCTGCGGGTCGCGGAGGAGTCCGCGACGTTCGGGGTCTTTTGCCGACGCTGGGGCGTCCCGCTGATCGACGGTGGCACCGTGCGACTGCCGCGCGTCGTCGGGCAGGGCCGCGCCCTGGACATGATCCTCACCGGACGGGCCGTCGACGCGGCGGAGGCGCTGTCGATGGGACTGGCGAACCGGGTGGTTCCCGACGGCCAGGCGCTCGAGGCCGCGCAGGAGTTGGCACGCCAGATCGCCGCGTTCCCCCAGGCCTGCATGCTCGCGGACCGGACCTCCACCTACCGGGCACTGGATCTTCCCCTCGCGGAGGCGCTTCGACGGGAAGGGGCGGACGGGGTTCCGATCGTCTTCGCGGAGGGGGTCGACGGCGCGTCCCGCTTCACCGGCGGAGCGGGACGCCACGGCGCGTAGCTACAGCACCTGGGACAGGAACGACTGCAGGCGGTCGGTCTGTGGATCGTCGAACAGGGCCTCGGGCTTGCCCGTCTCCACGACCACACCGCCGTCCATGAACAGAACGGTGTCGGAAACGCTTCGTGCAAAGCCCATTTCGTGGGTGACGACGATCATCGACATGCCGCCGGACGCGAGGTCGGCCATCAGCGCGAGCACACCCTTGACCAGTTCGGGGTCGAGCGCCGACGTGGCCTCGTCGAAGAACATGATCTCGGGCTTCATGGCGAGGGCGCGGGCGATCGCGACGCGCTGCTGCTGACCGCCCGACAGGTTCGCGGGCCGCGAGTCCGCCTTCGCCCGCAGCCCGACCTGGTCGAGATACTCCAGCGCGAGGTCGCGGGCGGCGTCCTTCGACAGTCCCCGAAGCTTGCGGGGGCCCAGCGCGACGTTGTCGGCGACCGTCCGGTGCGGGAACAGGTTGAACTGCTGGAACACCATGCCGATCCGCTGCCGCAACTCGTCCGGGTTGTCCCCCAGCACGGAGCGTCCGTCGAGCAGGATGTCGCCGGCATCGGGTTCGTGCAGGCGGTTGAGGACACGCAGCAGCGTCGACTTGCCCGACCCCGACGGGCCGATGACGGACGTGGTGGTGCCCGCGGCCACATGGATGTCGACGCCGCGCAGGATCTTGTTGCGTCCGAACGCGAGGTGCAGGTCGGTGCCGGTGAGCGAACCGGAGGGGGCGGCTTCGGCGCTCGGGGACTCGGCGCTCGGGGACTCGGTGCGCGGAGACTCGGGGTTCGGCGACTCGGGGTTCGGTGACTCGGTCACGGGCTCTATCCCCTCTCCACGACGATGGCCTGCTCGAGGTCGTCGAGAGTGCCGGAGGTGTCGGCCCTCCCGGTTCGCAGGCGCTTGTCGATGTAATTCACCAGGTGCGTCAACGGGATCGTGAGCACCAGGTAGAACAGGCCTGCCGCGACGAGCGGGGACAGGTTGCCGGTCTGCGCGTTCAGGTCGCGGCCGACGGCGAACAGTTCGCGTTGCGTGGCGAGCAACCCGAGGAAGTAGATCAGCGACGAATCCTTGATGAGCGAGATGAACTGGTTCATCAGCGCGGGCAGCACGCGGCGCACACCCTGCGGGATCACGACCAGTGTCATCGCCCGGCGGTATCCGAAGCCGATCGCGCGGGCCGCTTCCATCTGGCCGGGCTCGACGCTCTGGATGCCGGACCGGAAGATCTCGCCGATGTAGGCGGCGGCGAGCAGCGACAGGGCGGCGGCGCCGAGCCAGTACGGGTTGTTGCCGGTGATACCGCTGACCACCGGCCCGACACCGAGCCCGACGATGAGGATGATGACGACGGCGGGCAGGCCGCGGAAGACGTCCGTATAGACGCGCGCGGGCCAGCGCAGCCACCGGGTGCGGGAGATGCCGGCGATGGCGAGCAGCATGCCGAGGACGGTGCCGATGACCCCGGACGTCAGCGCCAGGATGACGGTGTTGGGCAGGCCGGTCTTGAGCAGGTCGGGAATCGCCTTGCGGTAGAGCTCCCAGTTGAAGAAGGTGTCACCGAGTTGCGCGAGAGTCGATTTCGGTGCCGTCGCCTCGCCCTGTTCCGCAGTTCCCTGCTCGGCGGCGAGCGCGGCGAAGTCGGGCAGCTCCGGTTCGGGCGCGGCCTTGCTACCCGGCTTCCATCCCGGCGGTAGCTCGCGGGGCACCCACTGTGTGTACAGCTCCGACCACGTGCCGTCCGCGATGACGGCGTCCAGCCCGGAGTTCAGCGCGTCGATGAGGGCCCGGTTGTCCTTGTTCACCGCCCAACCCACGAAGTTGTTGAGGCTGAACGTGTTCTGCACGATCGAGGTGCCGTCGCCCGGCTTGATCGCGCCCTCCGCCTGCTGTGACGGCGCTACCCACGCGTCGATCTGGCCGGACTTCAGGTTCGCGTACGCGGTGTTGTAGTCCGGGAACTTCACCGGGTCGAGGCCGAGGGTATTGACGACGTAGTCGTCCTGCACGGTCCCCTGCACCACACCGATCCGGACCACGGCGTTCAGATCCGAGAACGCCTGCACGGGACCGCCGTTGGGAACGACCAGCGAGAAGTAGCCGAAGTCGTAGCCGTTGGTGAAGCCCACGGTCTTGCGTCGGTCGTCGGTGGTCGTGATCGACGACGAGCCGACGTCGAACCGGCGGTTCGCGACCTGGGAGAGCAGCCCGGCGAATTCGGTGCCGGAGAACTGGATTTCGAGCCCCAGCTTGTCCGCGATCGCCTTGAGCAGTTCGTTGTCGAATCCGGTGAAGGTGCCTGCCGAGTTGACGCAGATGCTCGGCGGCGCGTCGGAGAGGGTGCCGACACTGAGCGTCCCGGGAACGATCAGTCCGAGCGAGTTCACGTCGATCCGGTCGACCGGTGTCGTGGTCGCTGTGGTGTAGCGGTCCTCGCCTGCCGCTGCGGCCGCCGCATCCAGGTTCGTCGGCGCAGCCGCGGCGCTGCCGAGGCCGGGAGGCGAGCACAGGTCGGCGGATGCGCTGGTATCGGAGGAGTCGTTGCCGCAGGCAGTCGCGGTGCACGCCAGTAGGAGCGCCAGCACCGCAACGACCCACACCTTGACCGATCGTGACCGGGTCATGAACGGAAGCGTAACCGGGCGGGCGGGTGGCCGCCGAATGCCACTCCCCGTCCGAGTAGAGGAACCCAGGCCTTTGTCAGGCCGGGCGCGGGTTCCCCTCGTCCGGGCGGTTCCGGACGCGGCAGCTCGCGCGCGGCAGGCCGGCGCGTTCCATGAGCAGGCTGGCCGGGCACCACCCGACCGCGGAATAGAAGACGAGGTTCGCGCCGACGAACCCGGTGAGGACCAGCCACCACGGTGAGAGACCGACCGCGAGCGCGACGCTGAGCAGGATCATGACGCCGCCCATCAGTGGCACAACGCGTTCGACGGTCCAGTTCTGGCGGGGGTGGGAGTGGGTCACGTGAATGTCCTCGGTGCGGATCGGGTGGTCGGCGACCGAGGAGCCGTCCGGGCAGGGACGGGAGGCGTGATGCACCTCGGTACGACGGAACTGGCACCACCATACCCCAGGGGGTATCTGCCACGGGGGTGCGAACCGTCACACCGATCGGACATCCAGGCCGGTGGCGAACCCGCGGCGTGGTTCGGATCAGGCGAGTCCGGCGAGCGGCTGCGCGTAGTGCTCGTCCCGCCACCGGATCGCTTCGGCCAGCGTCGACAGGTCGTAGGCCGGCCCACTCGTCCCGACGGTGAACAGCGTCACGCCCGCGTCGACGAATGCCTGCGCGGAGTCGGTGCCCGGCCACGCGACGGAGCGTTCGATGCGGTGCGGGTCGCGGCC
Source organism: Rhodococcus sp. Q (assembly GCF_005503035.1). NCBI lineage: Bacteria > Bacillati > Actinomycetota > Actinomycetes > Mycobacteriales > Nocardiaceae > Rhodococcus > Rhodococcus sp. Q. The sequence continues at coordinate 450,358 of NZ_SCOY01000001.1, read as the reverse complement.
GACGTCGGCGCAGTGTCCGGCGAGGACGGCGGACTTGTGGGCGAGGGCGCCGAGATCGGCGAAGCTGTGCCAGACGTCCGCGTACTCCGCGACCAGGCGCAGCGTCTTCTTCTCACCGCTGCCGCCGATCAGGATCGGGATGTGGCGGTGCGGAGGCGGGTTCAGCTTCCCGAGGCGTTCGCGGATCCGGGCCAGGTTCTCGCCCAGCAGTGTCAGCCTGCTACCCGCGGTACCGAACTCGTAGCCGTACTCCGTGTAGTCCTTCTCGAACCAGCCGCCGCCGATACCGAGAATCAGGCGGCCGCCACTGATGTGGTCGACGGTGCGGGCCATGTCCGCCAGCAGATCGGGATTGCGGTAGCCGCCGCCGGTGACGAGCGCGCCGATCTCCACCCGCTCCGTCTGCTCCGCCCACGCGCCGAGCATCGTCCAGCACTCGAAGTGGGCGCCGTCCGCGTCACCGCGCAGCGGATAGAAGTGGTCCCAGGTGAAGGCGATGTCCACGCCCAGGTCCTCGGCGCGCAGGACGGCGTCGCGGATCAGGGTGTACTCGGGAGCATGCTGGGGCTGGAGTTGAACGCCGATGCGAACGGGGCGGGTCATACATACCTCCTGAGGTGGCAGTGACGTGCGCTCTCTCCACTGTGCCGCACGGACCGGGTCGGGAAAACCCGAGGAGGTTCGCGTCGTGATGAGCGCAACCGTCGACGCCCACCGCCGACGACGGGATAGTTCCGCACACACCGACACCTCACCCCGGGAGAACGCGATGACCGCTGCCTTGGACCCGACCTCCGCGCCCGACACCGACGCGGCCCTGTTCGCGGACCGCTACGGGACGACACACAGCTCGTCACGCGAGGTCACCGGAGTGATCCGGCAGCAGTTGGCGCATCGCTCGGTTCGGTCGTTCCGACCCGACCCGGTGTCCGACGCCGCCGTCGAGGCGATCGTCGCGGCAGCGCAGTCGGCGCCGACGTCGTCGAACCTGCAGACGTGGAGTGTCGTCGTGGTCCGCGACCCCGACCTCAAGGACCGGCTCGCGACGCTGTCCGGCGACCAGGAATTCATCCGCCGGGCCCCGGTGTTCCTGGTGTGGCTCGTGGATTTCGCGCGACTCGCACAGCTCGCGGACCGCCACGAGCACGGACTCGAGGGTGCCGACTACGTGGAATCCGCACTCGTCGGATTCGTCGACGTGTCCCTCGCCGCGCAGAACGCGTCGCTGGCCGCCGAATCACTCGGCCTCGGAACGGTGTTCGTCGGAGGCGCACGCAACCATCCCGAGGATCTCGCTGCCGAGTTGCATCTGCCGGATCGGGTGGTCGCGGCGTTCGGGCTTGCTGTCGGGCACCCGGACGACTCGGATGCGTCCCGCGTCAAACCGCGTCTGCCGCAGCAGGCCGTCGTACATCACGACAGGTACCGGGAGGACACCCAGCTTCCTGCCGTCGACGAGTACGAGCAGACGATCCGGGCGTTCTACGAGGGAGAAGGACTCGCGCACAGTTGGATCGAGCGTGTGCTCGTCCGGTTCGGCACCGTCGGCGGGCTCAACGGCCGCGAACGGATCGGTGAGGCACTCCGGAACCGCGGATTCCACCTACGCTGATCAGGCTCCACTCGAAAGCGATTGCGAAGGAATGTTCTCGGCGTCGGTCCCCTTCCACAGGTCGGCGAAGTGATGACGGTTGTGCGGGCCGAGCACGTGCAGGATCAGGAATCGGGGAATCGCGGGCACCAGGTGCACGACGTAGTCGCTCGACGCGTCGTCGAGTCCGTCCAGAATCCAGACGCCTTCCCGGCCGAGTTCGGGCAGCGACAGCGGTTTGATGTTGTACTGCTCGTCCCACGCGGTCCACTCCGCCTCGGTGATGCTGGCCGAGACGATCGGCATCATCTCGCGCTCTTCGCGCTCGAGGTGCGGCAGCAGTACCTCCGAGAGACCGTCCAGTGCCGAGGCCAACTGCTCCTGGGAGCCGGGTGTCCCGTCGCGGAACGCGTGTGCGGCCTCCTGGAACGCTGTGATGGCGGGTTCGATGCGGTGGTGGTCCTCGTTCATCCGCGCGACCATCGGTGCCGAGTCGGGGTTGTGGTCCAGCACCTGCGGATACAGGGCGGAGTCCTCGGACTCGTGGTGGTGGTGCAGGAGTTCCATCAGCCAGAGCACGTGGTCGGCGAGCTCGACACGATGGTCGTCCGGCACGGGCCCCGCCGCGAGCACGAGGTGGAGCCGCAGCAGGTCGCGGCGGAGCGCGGAATGGATGATGCCCATCACTCGGGTGTCGGCGGGCGCGTCGTCGGCGGGTTTCATGACTGTGCCTCCAGGTCGTCGGCTGGGCTGTCACGGTCCGATCGGGCCGCCTTCCATTCTCTGCCGCCGCAGTCCCGAACAGAAGGGCCAGGGTGCAGACACCGGTGCCCGCACGGCGGGGCCTGCCATACTGTCGCGCGGACACATCGCGCGCAGGAGCGGAGCCTGCGGAGTGACCAGAGCGTCCGGCGCAGGAGCGGAGCCTGCGGAGTGACCAGAGCGTCCGGCGCAGCCGGTGAAGGGATCGACGAACACCCATGGCGACAGTCACCTACGACTCGACCACCTGCCTGTTCCCCGGCTCGGACACGCCCGCTGTCGACCGCTTGCGGCTCGACATCGCCGACGGCGAGTTCCTGGTGCTGGTCGGCCCGTCGGGGTGCGGCAAGTCCACGTCGCTGCGCATGCTCGCCGGCCTCGAGGAGGTCCACTCGGGACGTGTCCTGATCGGCGACCGCGACGTCACCTCGGCCGAGCCGAAGGACCGCGACATCGCGATGGTGTTCCAGAACTACGCGCTGTATCCGCACATGTCGGTCGCGGAGAACATGGGCTTCGCACTCAAGCTCGCGAAGACCCCGAAGGACGAGATCCGGCGCCGCGTCGAGGAGGCGGCGAAGATGCTCGACCTGACGCAGTACCTGGAACGCAAGCCCAAGGCGCTGTCGGGTGGTCAGCGGCAGCGCGTCGCGATGGGACGCGCCATCGTCCGGCAGCCGCAGGTGTTCCTGATGGACGAGCCGCTGTCGAACCTCGACGCGAAGCTCCGCGTGCAGACGCGCACGCAGATCGCGCAGCTGCAGCGCAGGCTCGGCACCACCACCGTCTACGTCACCCACGACCAGGTCGAGGCGATGACGATGGGCGATCGGGTCGCGGTCCTCAAGGACGGGCTGTTGCAGCAGTGCGCGTCCCCGCGGGAGCTGTACAGCCGCCCCGCGAACGTCTTCGTGGCCGGATTCATGGGGTCGCCGTCGATGAACCTGTTCACCCTCCCCGTCGTGGACGGTGGGGTGCGGTTCGGCACGGTGGTGATCCCGGTCCCGCGCAGCACCCTCGGTTTGGTGCACGACTCCGAGGTCGTCGTCGGCGTGCGGCCCGAGCATCTGGAACTCGTCGGTGCGAACGTGGCCGGTGACGGCGTCGAGATGGAGGTCGACGTCGTCGAGGAACTCGGTTCGGATGCCTACATCTACGGGTGGTCCTCGGTGTCCGACCACGGTCAGGAGATCGTCGCCCGCGCCGACTGGCGTCGCCCGCCGCGCAAGGGCGACCGCGTCCGGCTGCACGTCGACCCCAACGAGGTGCACCTCTTCTCGGCGTCCGACGGCCGCCGTCTGGGGTGACGGTCGTGGTGGCGTGGCCGACCCAGTGCGGGGGTAATAGGCGAAATCACCCTGCGGGCGTGCCACAGTAGGCGACGACAATGCCTCGGCCCGGGGAGTCGGTGTCCGTGGCCAGAAGATTCGTCCTTTCGAAAGGTGGACCATGCGTTCTTTCAACACGCGGTCGCGGATCGCCGTGGCGGCATCCGCCGCGGTGCTGCTCGCGCTCGCCGGATGTTCCAGTGACGACAGCAGCAGCGGCGGCAGCGTCGACGAAGCCGTCAGCCAGAACGTCGACGGCCGTGGCCCGATCACGTTCGCGATGGGCAAGAACGACGTCGACAAGCTCCAGCCGGTCATCGCGTCGTGGAACGCCGCGAACCCCGACGAGCAGGTCTCCCTCAAGGAACTGCCCGGTGAGGCCGACGACCAGCGCAACCAGCTGGTCCAGTCGCTGCAGGCGGGCAACGCCGACTACGACGTGATGGCTCTCGACGTCACCTGGACCGCGGAGTTCGCGGCGAACGGCTGGCTGCAGCCCCTCGACGGCGCTCTCGCCATCGACACCGCCAACCTGCTGCCCGCGACGGTCGACAGCGCGACCTACCGCGGCACCCTGTTCGCGGCCCCGCAGAACACGAACGCGCAGCTGCTCTACTACCGCACCGACCTGGTTCCCGCGGCCCCCGCGGACTGGAAGGCGTTGACCGACAGCTGCGCCGCGGCCGTCGCGAAGACCACCGACTGCCTGATCACGCAGCTCAAGCAGTACGAGGGCCTGACCGTCAACACCACGCAGTTCATCAACTCGTGGGGCGGCTCGGTCGTTGCCGAGGACGGCAAGACCCCCGAGGTCACGTCGCCGCAGTCGGTGGCGGGCCTGCAGGCGCTGGTCGACGCCTACAACGGCGGCACCATCGCCAAGCGTTCCACCTCGTTCACCGAGGAAGAGACGAACCTCGCGTTCGTCGGCGGTGAGTCCGCGTACGCCTACAACTGGCCGTACATGTACACCAACGCGGAGAAGGACGGCTCGGCGGTCAAGGGCAAGGTCGCGGTCGCTCCGATCGTCGGCCCGGCAGGCGCAGGCGCGTCCACCCTGGGCGGCTACAACAACGGCATCAACGTGTTCTCGAAGAGCAAGGCCACGGCCAAGGACTTCGTCGAGTTCATCCAGAACCCGGAGAACCAGATGTCCTTCGCGGACGCGTCGTTCCCGCCGGTCCTCGCATCGGTGTACGACGACGCGGCCCTGGTCGCCAAGTACCCGTACCTGCCCGCGCTGAAGGCGGCGCTCGAGAACGCGGTCCCGCGTCCGGTGACCCCGTACTACAGCGCGATCTCCAAGGCGATCCAGGACAACGCGACCGCCGCGCTGAACGGTTCGGTGAGCGTCCAGCAGGCCGCCGATGACATGTCGGCCGCCATCACCAACGCGGCCAAGTAGTTCGCGTGAACGGAGCGTTCAGGTCCTCGAGGCCTGAACGCTCCGTCACGCCGGGTGGCTGCGCCGGTTCGGTGGGTCCACATCGAGAAGAGGAAATCAGGTAGTTCGATGACCGACTCCCCCGAGCCGGCTGCGCACGACAACGACGCCGTGACCGAAGTGATCCACATCGGTCACGGCGTCGCCGCGCCCGCCCCACCCTCCGAGCCGCCGTCGAAACGGCGTTTCGACTGGCGCCCGGTGTACCTGATCGCGCCGACGATGATCGTTCTCGCGGTCGTGATCGTCTATCCGGTCATCAAGGCCGTGATCCTGTCGTTCCAGCGCAATCCGGGTGTCGACGAGGTCACCGGCCGCTTCGTGTCGGGCGGCTTCGCCGGTTTCGACAACTACCTGCTGTGGCTGACCGGGAACTGTGGCACCGGCCGCGGCTCCTGCCCGCCCGGCACCCTCGGTGCCGATTTCTGGCCCGCGGTCGGCGTGACGCTGCTGTTCACCGTCACGATCGTCGGCTTCTCCACACTGCTCGGTCTGTGGATGGCGACGATCATGGGCCGCAGCTTCGTCGGTCGATCCCTGCTGCGGGCCAGCGTGCTCATCCCGTGGGCGATCCCGACGGCCGTCACCGCGAAGCTCTGGTACTTCATCTTCGCCGAGAACGGCATCGCGAACAGCCTCCTCGGCACCGACATCGCGTGGATGACCGACCCGTGGGCGTCCCGGTTCGCCGTCATCATCGCGGACGTCTGGAAGACGACGCCGTTCATGGCACTGCTCATCCTCGCCGGACTGCAGATGATTCCGCAGGACGTGTACGAGGCTGCCCGCGTCGACGGCGCGTCCGCGTGGCAGCGGTTCAAATCCATCACGTTGCCGCTGGTGAAGCCCGCGCTGATGGTCGCGGTCCTGTTCCGGACCCTCGACGTGCTCCGGATCTACGACCTCCCGGTGATCCTCGGCGGGCCGTCCGGGTCCACCCCGATCTCGACGGTGGCCATCCTGACGGTCGCCGACATCCGGCAGAACAACCTGCAGAGCGCGTCGGCGTTGTCGACGCTGATCTTCCTGGGGATCTTCGCGGTTGCGTACGTGATGGTGAAGTTCCTGGGGGCGAACGCGGTTCGCACCCAGGACGAGCAGCGCAAGGGCGGTGATCGGTGATGGGACGGCACAGCGTTCCCGAGGGCGGTGCCCCCGAGGGCGGCTCCGCACCGTACGAGCGGTTCACGAGCGAGACCCCGAACGATTCGATGGAGACGATCCTCATCCCCGCCATCCCGGCGTTCGAGGAGCCGGATGATCTGGAGGAGCCGGAGCGGGAAGCCGCTCCCCTGCGGCGTCGCAAGCAACCGCTCGGACCCGCGATCCGCAACTACATCGGCGTCATCGCCATTCTCGTGTGGGGCCTGGCCCCGTTCTACTGGATGGTGGTCACCGCATTCCGCGACAGCGCCTACACGTTCAGCACGACGCCGTGGCCCACACACCTGACGCTGGACAACTTCCGCGACGCACTGTCCACCGACACGGGCAACGACTTCCTCGGCGCCATCGTCAACAGCATGATCATCGGTGCCGTCACCACCGCCGTCGCGTTGGCGCTGGGCGTGTTCACCTCCTATGCCTTGGCGCGCATCGAATTCCGTGGGAAGTACCTCGTCGTCGGTGTCATCCTCGGCGCGTCGATGTTCCCGACCGTGGCGCTCGTGACGCCGCTGTTCCAGCTGTTCAGCGACCTCGGTTGGATCGGTCAGTACCAGGCGCTCATCATCCCGAACATCTCGTTCGTCCTGCCGCTGACGGTCTACACCCTCACCTCGTTCCTGACGGACCTGCCGTGGGAACTGGAGGAGGCGGCGAGGATCGACGGCGCGACGCGCGGGCAGGCGTTCCGCATGGTGCTGCTGCCGCTGGCGGCGCCCGCACTGTTCACGACGGCGATCCTCGCGTTCATCGCGACCTGGAACGAATTCCTCCTCGCGAGCCTGCTGTCCAACGAGCGCACGGAACCGGTGACCGTGGCGATCGCCCGGTTCGAGGGCCCCGACGCGTTCAGCCAGCCGTATGCGGCGATCATGGCGGCGGGCACCCTCGTCACGGTCCCGCTGGTGATCATGGTGCTGATCTTCCAGCGCCGGATCGTGTCCGGTCTGACCGCGGGCGGCGTCAAGTCGTGAGCGGTTGCTCCGCATGAACGACGGCAGACGGCGGGCGCGCAAGCGTCAGCAGTTGGAGATGCTGATCGGCATCCTCGGCTTCTTCACCCTGATGGCGCTGATCGCGGCGGTCGCCGGCATCGTCGGCGGCGACCCGGGGGTCACGCCGTCGTTGGTGCTGCTCGGACTGGTGATCGCTCTCGGTGCCGCGATCCGGAGCTGGCGCCGAGCACGTTGACCTTCACGGGGTGACGATGGGGAACGCCGGATCGAACTCGTCCAGGACCGAGCCCAGCGTCGCGAGCGCCTGCGCGTCCCCGTCGAGGGTGATGGCGCCGGACCCCGCCAGTGTGCTCGCGCTGCCCGGCCTCAGCAGCACTCCGGTCAGTGCCGCCTTGGATCCCGACACCGTCAGTTGCGTCTTGCCGGACGCACCGCGGCGGGCATTGAGGGTGCCGCGCCGGATCCACATGGTCCACGTCTCGCCGCGGTCGGTGAAGTCGAAGTCGATGCGGACGTCCACGTCGGCGGCCTTGGGTCCGTCGACGTGGACGGCGACGAAGTCGAAGAGGATCTCGATCGGCATGCCGAGGATGGTGTCCTTGCTGGCCGTGGTGAACGGCGCGGGCTTGACGCCCTCCCTCAGTTCCAGTGCGGCGCTGAGGAAGATTCCGCGCCACTGCGGTCCCTCGGCCTGGTAGCCCATCTGCTCGTACGCGTCCGCCTGCAACTGACGCGCCGCGGTGTTGTCCGGCTGCGCGAAGACCAGCTTGTGCAGGATCTCGACGGCCCACCGGTAGTCGGCGGCCTCCACGGCGCGCCTGCCCTCGGCGAGGATGTTGTCGGTACCCGCGAACTCGACGAATCGCTTCGCGGATTCGACCGGCGGGTGGGGGTGCAGCGACACCGGGTCGCCGTCCCACATGCCCAGTTCCTTGGTGTAGACCGCACGGACGTCGTGATGCAGGGTGCCGTGGTAGCCGCGGTTGGCCCAGTTGCGACCGAGCTCGTCGGGCAGCTCGATGACCTCAGCGGCCTCGAGCGGCGTGTAGCCCTTGTTCGCGAGGCGCAGCGCCTGATCGTGGATGTACTTGTAGGTGTCGCGCTGCGATTCGATGAAGCCGGTGACGTTCTCGTTTCCCCACACCGGCCAGGTGTGCGGCCCGTAGTGCACCTCGGCCGCGTCGCCCCATCGTTCCAGGGTCTCGTCGAGGTAGCGGGCGAAGTTGCGGGCGTCCCGGGTGCGGGCGCCGCGCAGGGTCTGGATGTTGTGCAGCGAGTGGTTCGCATTCTCCGCGCAGGTCAGCGCCGACAGCTGCGGGATCCAGATGTGCATCTCCTCCGGCGCCTCGGTGTCGGGCGCGTAGAGGAACTCGAACTCGATGCCCGCGATCTCGCGGCGAACCCCCGTTTCCGTGACGAGGTCGGTCGGGGAGATGTAGGAGACCTCGGGTCCCTTCGTGCTCGCGATGCCGATGCCGCAGGTCACGAAGCCGGTGGGGCCGGGTTCGAGCAGACCCCCGAACGCGTACGCGGCGCGGCGGGCCATCGCATTGCCCGCGACGACGTTCTCACCGATCGCGTACTTGTCGAACTGGTGGCCCGGCGCGATGATCGGCACCTTGCCGGAGGCCACGTCCTCGACGTCGACGATGCCTTTGACGCCGCCGTAGTGGTCGATGTGGGTGTGCGTGTAGATCACCGCCGCGACGGGCTTGTCGCTGATGTGTTCGCGGATGAGGTCCATGCCCTGTCGTGCCGATTCCACGCCCGCCATGCAGTCGATCACGATCAGCCCGTCGTCGCCCTCGACGACGGTGAGGTTCGCGATGTCGTTGTTGCGGACCTGGTAGAGGCCTTTGGTCACCTCGTAGAGTCCGCCGTGCCGGATCAACTGGGACTGCCGCCACAGGCTCGGTTCGACCGAGTCCGGGGCCGGAACGTCGTCACCGATGTAGTCGAAATCGGTCGGGTCGAAGATGACCGAGCCGTCCGGCCCGGTGACGTTGCCGGGAAGTTCGGCGATGAGGCCGTGCCGAGAGTCCGTGAAGTCCTGCCGGTCCGTCATGTCGTACTTGTCGACCGCGGCACGGTTGGCTGCCGCCGTTGCCGGGCTGGCATCCTTCGGGGACTGGCACATGTCGGCCTCCTGGCACAGGTTGCGAGTATCACGCCACCCTCCGCGACCGCGTCCGCTCCCGCCTCACCCTGTGAAGGTGAACTGCAGCGGGACACGCTGGCGTGTAGCCGGTGATGGACGTCGGCGCCGGTCGATGCCACGATGCGAGGAGGACGGGCTCGTCCGCCCGTCTTGCTGTGCCGACCCCTGAGACTTCAGGAGAGTGCATGTGACTGGCCCGACGCCGCCGCCGGAGCCTGACGAGAAGCGCCGTACCGACGACGGCGAGACGCCGGGTTCCGCCCCTCCGCGCCGAAGACGCCGGCGTCGCCTCCTGTGGGCGGCGCTCGCTACAGTGGTGCTCCTGCTCCTCGTCCCCGCCACCGTGTTCGCGGTGTCGTACATGAGGGCGGTGGTGCCGCGGCCGTCGGACATGCGGACCAACCAGGTCGCGACCATCGTCGCGGCCGACGGCTCCGCCATCACGAAAGTTGTTCCACCCGAAGGTAACCGGACCGACGTCGCGATCGACGAGGTTCCCGAACATGTGCGGATGGCGGTGCTCTCCGCCGAGGACCGCAACTTCTACACCAATCCAGGGTTCTCGGTCAGCGGCTTCGCCCGCGCCGCCCGCGACAACGTCCTCGGCCGCGAGAGTGCCGGCGGCGGATCGACGATCACCCAGCAGTATGTGAAGAACACCCTCGTCGGGGCGGATCGCAACGTCATGCGGAAGATGCGTGAGCTGGTCATCTCGTCGAAGATGGCGCGCGAGTGGTCGAAGGACGACATCCTGGCCGCGTACCTGAACACCATCTACTTCGGACGCGGCGCGTACGGGATCGCGGCGGCGTCGAAGGCGTTCTTCGGGAAGCCGGTCGGCGAGCTGTCGGTGTCGGAGGGGGCGGTGCTGGCGGCGGTGATCCGCACTCCCTCATCGCTCGATCCCGAGACGAACGCCGCCTCGGCCCAGGAACGGTGGAAGTACGTCCTCGACGGCATGGTCGAGATGGGTGTGCTGTCCGCGGAGGACCGTGCGGTACAGGAGTTTCCGCCTACCGTTCCGTTGTCTCAGCTCGACGAGGCGGGCGCCGCACGTGGTCCGGAAGGGTTGATCCGGGCGCAGGTCCTCGCCGAGTTGGCGGCGTCGGGGGTCAGCGGGCAGGAGCTGAACACCGAGGGGTTGCTCATCACCACGACCATCGATCCGGTGGCGCAGGCGGCAGCGATCGACGCCGTCACGGAGACTCTCGACGGGGAACCGCCCGAGTTGCGCACGGCGGTGGTGTCGATCGACCCGAGAACCGGTGCGGTGCGGGCCTATTACGGCGGCGCCGACGGAGCCGGATTCGACTTCGCGCAGGCCCCGCTGCAGACCGGTTCGGCGTTCAAGGTGTTCGCGCTCGCGGCGCTCCTCGAGGAGGGCCGGGGCCTGCAGACCACCTTCAACTCGGCTCCGCTCACGGTCGGCGACGTCACCATCGGCAACGTCGGCGGCGAGTCGTGCGGCACCTGCACTGTCGCGGAGGCGTTGAAGCGGTCGCTGAACACCAGCTTCTACCGGTTGACGCTGTCCCTCGACGGCGGGGCGCAGAGCGTCGCGGACGCCGCGCACGCCGCGGGTATCCCGATGCAGATCCCCGCGGTCGACGGTCCGACGCTCAGCGAGAACGGAGGGCCGCCGGAGAATGGAATCGTGCTGGGCCAGTACCAGACTCGGGTGATCGACATGGCATCGGCCTACGCGACGCTGGCGGCGTCGGGTGTCTACCGGGCACCGCATTTCGTGCAGCGGGTCGTCACCGCCGACGGCCGCGTGCTGCTCGACCGCGCTCCCGATCCCGGCGAGCAGCGCCTTCCCGCGCCGGTCGCGGACAACGTCACCCAGGCCATGTTGCCGATCGCCTCGTACTCCAACGGCCACGCCCTCGCGGGCGGCAGGCCTTCGGCGTCGAAGACGGGTACCGCCCAGCTCGGCGACACGGGGTTGAACAAGGATGCGTGGATGGTCGGCTATACGCCGTCGCTGTCGACGGCGGTGTGGGTCGGCACCGAGCAGGCGCAGTCCATCGTCACCCAGTGGGGCGGATCTATCTACGGTTCCGGGCTGCCGTCGGACATCTGGAAGGCGACGATGGACGGCGCACTCGAGGACACGGACTGGGAGTCGTTCCCCTGGCCGAAACCGGTGGGCGGTCAGGCAGGCGTACCCGCCAACTCCGGTGCGACCTCACCCACGTCGGTGCGATCAGCGGGCACCCCCGCCATGGCGCCGCAGCCCGCACCCTACGAACCTCCACCGGCTGTCGCGCCGCCGGTGATCGTCCCGCCGGAGATCCCCGTCGCTCCCCTGCCCCGGAACATCGAGATCCTGCCCGGCGTCGTCATCCCGATTCCCGGGTGACGACGCCGGGGCCGCGTCACCGCGCCGACGGTTCCAACGCCGGCAGTTGCCAGCTGCCGTTCTTCACCGCCGCCCGCGGGCGGTACAGGCGCACCAGGTAGTTCCAGCCGTCGGTGACGGGAATCGCGTTCGGTGTGCCGTCGGGGAAGTCGCCCAAGCGCACCGTCACCGACCCGTCCGAGTTCGGTTCTGCGGTGATGTTGTTGACGCTGTACGCATTTCCCGCGTTCTTCTCGAAATAGCCGTCCTTGTTGTAGACGGAGACCGACCAGAAGCCGTCGACGGGAACATCGCGCAGCGTCAGTTCGTGGCGACCGGGTGGCAGCCCCGGGTCGACTCCGATGTAGGACGCCTCATCCGTCGGGAGGCCACCCCATCCGGCGGCAGTGCCGATGAGGTGGCGAACGGGATCCACCTGGTCGGGGCGGCCGAACGTGCGGTCGAACCCGGTCAGGCCCGCCGCCAGCGTCAGCAGCGCGGTGCGGGTGGCGTCCAGGCTCGCGACGTCGTAGTCCGGCGCGACGAACGGCTCCGCGGAGCCCGCCTCGATGCCCAGCCCGTCCTGGATGCCTGCCACGGCCTCGAGATCGCCGTCCAGGGCGGGGTCGACGAGGATGCGTACCGCGACGACCACGTGCCGCGTCCCGAAGTCGGCTGCCCGCAGTTCGTACGTGCCCGCGTCGTGGAAGAGTTCGCCCACGTAGTGGTCCTGATTGACGACCATCGCGGACAGGTACCGGTCGCCGTGATCGGGGATCGTCAGCGTCGCACCCGCCGCGAGATCGACGACGGCGAAGCTGTAGAGGGTGTCCCGGTTCAGTCGGATCACCGTCTGGTGATCGATCGACGCGGGCTCGCGGTTGTGCGAGAAGGTGTTGACGCCGCCGGCATCACGCTGCAGGTCCGCGAACATGCGGTCCGTTTCGGCCCGGACGAAATTGTCGACGTTGACATGCTGGGTCACGGTGATCCGTCCTTGTCGTTTTCGGGAATGAACCACCTCGACGCTAGGCGAGCGGCGAACCGCAGCGGCGCAGGTCATGACCGGTGTGTCGGCGTGACGCCTGCCGATACGCTTCCGACATGGACAGACTCCGCAAGAACATCCTCATCACCGGGGCCAGCTCCGGTCTCGGCCGCGGCATGGCGCGGGAGTTCGCCGCTCGCGGGCGCAACCTCGCGCTCGCGGCCCGTCGGACCGAGCGGCTGGAGGAGCTGCGCGACGAACTGCTCGCCGCGAATCCCGGTGTCACCGTTGCGATCCGGACACTGGATGTCGACCGCCACGACGACGTGTTCACGGTCTTTCGAGAGCTCGACGACGAACTCGGCGGACTCGACCGGGTGATCGTCAACGCGGGTCTCGGGAAGGGCCAGCCCCTCGGTACCGGCTACTTCCGCGCCAACGCGCAGACCGCGAACACCAACTTCCTCGGCGCACTCGCGCAGTCCGAGGCGGCGTTGGAACTGTTCCGGCCGCGCGACACCGGGCACCTGGTGCTGATCTCGTCGGTGAGCGCGGTGCGGGGCATGCCACGGAACATGACCACCTACGCGGCGTCGAAGGCCGCGGTCGCGTCGCTCGGCGAGGGGATGCGCGCGGACCTGGCGAAGACCGGCATCGACGTCAGCACCGTCTTCCCCGGCTTCATCCGGTCGGAGATCAACGAGAACGTGAAGAAGGTGCCTCTCATCGTCGACACCGAAACAGGGTGCCGCGCACTGGTGAAGGCGATCGAGAAGGAACCCGCCAAGGCGTACGTGCCCGCATGGCCGTGGCTGCCGGTGTCGCTGGCGATGAAGGTGCTGCCGCTGTCCGTCGTCGCGAAGATGACCTGACGCGAACGGGCGGTTCCCGGAGCATCGGTCGAGTGACCTGCTCGGGAACCGCCCGTCGTCGTGCGTCGGCGTGGGTTACGCCTCGATGATGAAGGCCTCGAGGTCGGCACGTGCCTTGTCGTCCGCCATCTGGATCGGCGGGGACTTCATCAGGTAGGCGGAAGCCGGGTAGACCGGTCCACCGATGCCGCGGTCCTTGGCGATCTTCGCGGCGCGGACGGCGTCGATGATGATGCCAGCGGAGTTCGGCGAGTCCCAGACCTCGAGCTTGTACTCCAGGTTCAGCGGGGCGTCACCGAACGCGCGACCCTCGAGGCGGACGTACGCCCACTTGCGGTCGTCGAGCCACTCCACGTAGTCCGAGGGACCGATGTGGACGTTGCGGTCGTGGACCTTGCCCGCGAGCGAACCGGTGAGGTTCGAGGTCACGGCCTGGGTCTTCGAGACCTTCTTCGACTCCAGGCGCTCACGCTCGAGCATGTTCTTGAAGTCCATGTTGCCGCCGACGTTCAGCTGGTACGTGCGGTCCAGCACGACGCCGCGGTCCTCGAACAGCTTCGCCATCACGCGGTGCGTGATGGTGGCGCCGACCTGCGACTTGATGTCGTCGCCGACGATCGGGACGCCGGCGTCCTTGAACTTCGCGGCCCACTCCGGGTCGGAGGCGATGAAGACGGGCAGGGCGTTGACGAACGCGACGTTCGCGTCGATGGCGCACTGCGCGTAGAACTTGTCGGCCTCTTCGGAGCCCACCGGCAGGTAGGAGACGAGGACGTCGACCTGAGCGTCCTTGAGCGCCTTGACGACGTCGACGGGCTCGGCGTCGGAGACCTCGATGGTCTGCGCGTAGTACTTGCCGATGCCGTCGAGGGTCGGGCCACGCAGGACGGGGACGTCGAGCGGCGGCACGTCGGCGATCTTGATGGTGTTGTTTTCGCTGGCGTTGATGGCCTCGGAGAGGTCGAACCCGACCTTCTTGGCGTCGACGTCGAACGCGGCGACGAACTTCACGTCGCGGACGTGGTACTGCCCGAACTTGACGTGCATCAGGCCGGGAACGGACGCGTTCTCGTCCGCATCCTGGTAGTACTGGACGCCCTGGACCAAGGACGAGGCACAGTTCCCCACGCCCACAATGGCCACGCGCACCGCGGTGCTGTTCTCACCCATGGTCGGGTTCTCCTTCTTTCTTGGGTAACGCTGTTGGTGTTTGCTCGGCGGCGATCAGCTCGTTGAGCCACCGCACTTCACGCTCACTCGACTCGAGTCCGAGTTGGTGGAGCTGGCGGGTGTAGCGGTCCAGCGAGCCACTGGCCCGCCCGATCGCGTCGCGGAGCCCTTCCCGGCGCTCCTCGACCTGACGGCGTCGCCCCTCGAGGATTCGCATCCTCGCCTCTGCGGGGGTGCGGCTGAAGAAGGCGAGATGCACCCCGAAGCCGTCGTCGGTGTAGTTCTGCGGTCCGGTGTCGGCGACCAGTTCGGTGAACCGCTGCCTGCCCTTGTCGGTCAGCTGGTAAACGC
Source organism: Rhodococcus sp. Q (assembly GCF_005503035.1). Taxonomy (NCBI): domain Bacteria; kingdom Bacillati; phylum Actinomycetota; class Actinomycetes; order Mycobacteriales; family Nocardiaceae; genus Rhodococcus; species Rhodococcus sp. Q. Next base: position 435,233 of record NZ_SCOY01000001.1, on the reverse strand, counting down.
GGCGGGCGCGGCGCTTCAGGGTCCCGTCCGGGCAGGCGTCCTCCGCGATCAACCCGTCGGCCTGCATCCGGCGCAGTGTCGGGTAGAGCGATCCGTAGGAGAAGGCGCGGAACGCGCCGAGGAGGCCGGTCAGCCGCTTACGCAGCTCGTATCCGTGCATGGGCGACTCGAGGAGCAGCCCGAGAACCGCGAGCTCGAGCATCCTGTCCACCTCCTCGATCGTCCGAACCTAACCGCATGATGCGACCACCAACTATATCGCGCCGATATATACGAGCGCACGGGTAGCAAACGAGAATGTGGCGCAGAAGTCACTCGTCCTCGGGATATCCGCTGACGAGTGCGTCGCAGAAAATAGCTTGACCTGGTGCTTTTGCCGGTGCGGGTGCGTGCGCCGACGCTCAGTCGGTGGGGATGTACACCTCGAGAACCTCGCCGCCGAAACCGACCGTCATGTACGCCGAGCGCTCGAACTCGTCGTCGACGTAGATGCGGACGACCGGTTCGGTGAGCTTGTCGTTCATGTCGTAGTCGAACCGCACCTGGCTGATCTCGCCGTCGGGGATTCTCAGCGTCTCCGGTGCGCCGGCGACGAGGGGGGCGAGCGCCGCGACATCGACGGCGCCGAGATCAAGCGTGCGCGCGTCCCTGTCCCGGGCCGAATCGCTGCCGAACGAATCGAACTCGCCGTCGTACGTGTAGTCCACGTACCTGGTCGGGTCCGTGTCCGACTGCCGGTCGACCGAGGCGCTCTGTGGGAACAGCAGGACCTCGTCCGCGACCGTGTCCCCGAAGTGCGCCTGATAGTCGTCGATGAAGAGCCGGATCCCGTCGCCGGTGGTGAGAGTGGGGATCGACCTCGACGACGCGAAACCGCTGCCTCCCGAGCACGACCCGGCCAGCGCGCCGATTCCGGCGGCGACCACGACAACGCCGGCCGCGACCGTCCACCTGCGGGTACCACCGGGGCGAACCTCTCGGGGCCGACGGTCCGGCCGGACGAGCGCCCAATCGACGTGCCGGGACGGGACCTGCAGGTCGTCGACCAACGTGCTCAACTGGTCCACGGTGACGGCCGTCATCGCTCGCGAGGTGCGGTCATCGTGCTCGCCGTCGGTGAGCTGGCCCTGTGCGTGTGCCGCGTCCAGCAGGCCGCACGTCTCGACGCGGTCGCTGTCCCGCGCCCGCAACTTCCGCCGAGTCGATGCCATCGGGAACCCTCACCCTCCGAACGGGTAGGTGTCGAGCACGTCGCCCGCAGGCGTGAGCCGGAGCCAACCGCTCTCGTCGAATTCGTTGCGCACGTGCACGTCGATCGCGGCACCCCGTCCGTAGCCCACGTCCTCCACGGAGATGACGGTGATGTCGCCGTCGGGCACGTTCACCAGCGCAGGAGTCTCGTCGAGGACGCGGGTCAGGGCTGTCAGGTCGATCGTGGCGAGGTCGACGGTCGGGGTGTCGATCGGGCGGGTCTCCACATCGCCGTACGGCGTGAACCCGTAGCGGTAGCTGTATCTCGCCTGCCGGTTGGCCTCGCGGGGAAGTGCGCGGTACACACTCGCGTCGTCGTCGTAGACATAGAGGACGTCAACCACCGTGTCGCCGAATGTGGCGCGGTAGTCGCCGATGAACTGCGTGAGACCCTCCGCGGTTCGCAGGTCGGGTGTCGGGATGACGCGGGCCGGGAGCGCGTCGAGGTCCGCCGTCGCCGTGGGCGCGGCGACCGGGGCCGCGTCGGCGTCGTCCTGCCCCACGAACCAGAATGCGGCAACGCCGGCTGCGACGGCAGCGGCCAGGGTCCCCGCAAGGAAGCGTTGTCTGCGGACGGCAGGGTCCGTGCGCACGTCGGCATCTCGCAGCGAGGTGGTCGGGCGCGGCGGCGTCGCATCCTGCAGGTCCGAGGTCAGGGATTCGAGGTCGCCGAGCGTTCTGGCGTCGGCGACCAGGTCGGTCCGCAGGTCGTGTTCCTCGACGTCCAGCTGACCGTCCGCGAAGGCGGCGTCGAGGAGGGTGAGCACGGCGGTACGGTCGGCGTTGGTCGCGCGGGTCGTCGACGGGTACGGGCGGGCCACGGCGGAATCCTATTTCGTCCGAATCACCTGTGGGCTGGCGCCCGCGAGGTCGGCGACCACGTAGCCGGCGGCGCGGCCGCCATCGGCTACGTAGACGGTGACGGTCGGTCGAATCGAATCGGCGACGAGCAGGTGCTCGACGTGCCCGGCCTCCGCCCCGACCAGTGCCGGCGCGTCGGCGATCAGCCGCTCGACGCCCACGGCGTCCACCTGCGTCAGATCCAGCGGTGAGGCCCGAGGAGGGATAGGTTCGGTGCCGGTCGGCTCGAACCGCTCGGCGAGCTCCAGGACGTCGACGCGTCCTGGTGCTCCGGCCGCCGCACGGGTCACCCGTACCCCGTCGGGATACAGCACGAGTGAGGTGGCGACGGTGTCGCCGAACTGGAATCGGTAGCGAGCCACCACGGCATCGATGCCGGCCGCGGTGAACGGGTCGATCGGCGTCGTGAGGTCGTGCGTCGGGGCGTCCGCGTGGGCGCCGGAGCCGGGATCGGCGAGGACGGCGGCAGGAGGGCCGGGGGCTTCGGTGTCCGATCCGTCCCGGCCGACGGTCACAACGACGACGCCGGTGACGAGGACGACACCCGTGATCGCCGTCGCGGCGACGAGTCGGGCGCGAGTGGACCGGTGGCCGACCGGGTGGGTGGAGACGACCGAGGTGGGCAGCTGCAGGTCCGAGGTGAGTGCCCGGAGATCCCGAAGGGTCACGGAGGACGCGGCCTGTGCGATCCGGTCGTGGTATTCACCGGCGCCGAGCTGCCCCTCCTCGTAGGCGGCGTCGAGCAGCCAGCGGGCGTTGGTGCGGTCGAGGTCCCTGGCCCGGGTCGAATCGCGCAGCGGTGACACCCGGGAATCATAGAAGTGGCGCGACGCCCTGCCGTGTGTGGATCGTCACCCGTGTCCACGTGGGCGATTCTTCCTGTTTGTCCAGGAGCGGCAGCCGGAATCTGCAGCACGACCCGAGACCGGAATGGGTCTCCCACGTACTCTGGTCAACGTGCGATTGCAGCGGCAGGTGGTGGACTACGCCCTCCAGCGGCGATCCCTGCTGGCCGAGGTGTACTCCGGCCGGACCGGGGTGACCGAGGTGTGCGATGCCACTCCCTACCTGCTGCGCGCCGCGAAGTTCCACGGGACCCCGTCGGACATCGCGTGCCCGATTTGTCGAAAAGAGCAGCTCACGCTGGTGTCGTGGGTGTTCGGCGACAAGTTGGGCCCGGTGTCCGGATCGGCCAGGACCGCCGAGGAACTGGTTCGCCTCGAGGCGACGCAGGAGGAGTTCTCCGTCCACGTCGTCGAGGTGTGCCGGACCTGCAACTGGAACCACCTCGTGCAGTCGTACGTTCTCGGGTCGGTACCGACACCGAAACCGGCACGCACGCGAACGACCCGCGCCCACACCAGGCGCACGGCGAGTGAGTGAATCGCGCCGACGACCTTGACCGAGGCCGAACCGGCCGATACCGAGTGACACTGTCGTGTCCACGCAAGTACTGGAGATACCCCACGTGAGTTCCCCCTACAACGATCCGCAGGGTGGTCGACCCACCGGAGAGCCTCGTCCCGGCCCGCACCCGGGTGGGCGCCCTCCGGGGTACTCGCAGCCGAATCAGCCGCCCGGTTACGGCAGGCCCGGTCCGGCTCAGCCCGCACGACCCGGGCAGGGCCAGCCGCCGCGGTATCCCGCCGGCGGCCCCGGTGGCCGACCCCCGCAGCCGTACCCGGGTCAGCCGCGCCCGCAGCAGGGTGCGCCGCGTCAGCCGCAGGATGCGCCGCGACAGCCGTACCCGCCGCAGTCGGGGCAGTCCGGGCAGCGTCCCGGCGCTCCGCTTCCCCCTCGTCCGACCCCGCCCAGCCAGCCGGACCGGACCAGGCAGTCCGCGTCGGCCCAGCCCCGCGCCACCACCGGCGCTGCCGCGACGTCCCGTCCCACGCAAGCGGGCGGTGGCGGCGGTCGTCCTCCCGCAGGTCCCCCGCCCACCGGTCGCTCCGGTGGGTCCGGTGGCACCGGCGGGCAACCCCCGACACCCCCGAAGAAGATGAAGTCGAAGCGCTGGAAGATCATCCGCCGAACCGCCTACAGCCTCGTCGCGCTCGGCCTGGTCGTGCCCATGCTGGTGTTCATGGTCGCGTACGTCGGTCAGGACGTGCCGCGTCCCGGTGACATCAAGACCAATCAGGTCGCGACGATCTATGCCAGCGACAGCAGCACCGTGATCAGCACCATCGTGCCGCCGGAAGGCAACCGCACCGACGTGTCGATCGACGAGATCCCCGAGCACGTTCGCAATGCGGTGCTCGCCGCGGAGGACCGCGACTTCTACTCGAACCCGGGCTTCTCGGTGTCCGGATTCGCTCGCGCGGCCCGGGACAACGTGCTCGGCCGGGAGAGCGCGGGTGGTGGCTCGACGATCACCCAGCAGTACGTGAAGAACGCACTCGTCGGCTCGGAGCGCTCCCTCACTCGAAAGATGAAGGAGTTGGTCATCTCCGCGAAGATGGCCCGCCAGTGGGCGAAGGACGACATCCTCGCCGCCTACCTGAACACCATCCCGTTCGGTCGTGGCGTGTTCGGTATCGCGGCCGCTTCGGAGGCGTACTTCGACAAGCCGGTCGGCGAGCTGACCGTCGAGGAGGGCGCCGTCCTCGCCGCGACGATCCAGCAGCCGTACGGCCTCGACCCGTCCACGAACCCGACCGGAGCCGAAACCCGCTGGGGCTACGTCCTCGACGGCATGGTCGGTGCGAAGACACTTGACGCCGGTCAGCGCGCGGGGATGGTCTACCCGTACGTGGTGCCGCAGGAGGAGGCCGACACCGGTGCCGTCGGCAGCGGTCCGGCGAGCCTCATCCGCAGGCAGGTCGTCAAGGAGCTCGAGGCCAACGGCATCAACGAGCAGGTGCTCAACACCGAGGGCCTGCAGATCACCACCACCATCGACAACCAGGCGCAGCAGGCCGCGCTGGACGCGGTCGCCACCAACATGGAGGGCGAGAACCCGGAGACCCGAACGGCCGTCGTCTCGATCGACCCGCGTACCGGTGGCGTCAAGGCCTACTACGGCGGCGAGCAGGGCGCGGGCTACGACTTCGCGCAGGCCGCCCTGCAGACCGGTTCGTCGTTCAAGGTGTTCGGTCTTGCGTCGGCGCTGAACGAGGGGATCCCGCTGTCGAAGATGTACGACAGCGGCCCGCTCACCCTCGGCGGCGTCACCATCACGAACGTCGAAGGCGAGTCCTGCGGCAACTGCACCATCGCCGAGGCGCTCAAGCGGTCGCTGAACACCAGCTTCTACCGGCAGATGCTGTCCATCGAGGACGGTCCGGAGAAGATCGCGGAGATCGCGCACAAGGCGGGCATCCCCGAGCAGATCCCGACCGTCGATGGCACCAGCCTCCAGGAGCCGAACGGCAAGTCGGAGAACGGAATCGTGCTGGGCCAGTACCAGTCCCGCGTCATCGACATGGCCTCGTCGTACGCGACGCTCGCCGCGTCCGGCGTCTACCGCGCACCGCACTTCGTCCAGAAGGTCGTCACCTCGGACGGCACCGTCCTGCTCGATCGCGGTGAGGCGTCGACGGGCGAGGTTCGGCTCAAGCCCGCGGTCGCGGACAACGTGACCGCGGCGATGCAGCCGATCGCCGCGTACTCGAAGAGCCACGGCCTCGCCGGGGGCCGCGTGTCGGCCGCGAAGACCGGTACGGCGCAGCTCGGCGACACGGGTCAGAACAAGGACGCCTGGATGGTCGGCTACACGCCGTCGCTGTCGACCGCGGTCTGGGTGGGTACCGAACAGGGTCTGCCGCTGACGAATGCGTGGGGCGGCCTGATGTACGGATCGGGTCTGCCGTCGGACATCTGGAAGGACACGATGGACGGTGCGCTCGAGGGCACCGACAACGAGACGTTCCCGAAGCCCGAGGCGATCGGTGGCCAGGCCGGTGTGCCGGCGTACACGGCGCCCTACACGCCGCCGCCGACCACGACTCCGTCGTCGCCGAAGTTGACGCTGCCGCCGGTGGTGGTGACGACGACTCCGGTCGAGGTCCTGCCGGGCATCACGATCCCGATCCCCGGGTTGGCGCCTGCCCCGACGACGGGCCGGGGGACCACGGCGGACGGACCCGCTGCGGGTCAGCCGACCGTCGGGGACGAGGAGGAGTCCGATACGCAGGGCTACGGGCAACTCGTGCCCCGGGGACAGGGACGGTAGGCGGTCGGTAACGTCGCCCCCGTGGCCGACGACTCAGGGGACAGCGCAGCGGATTCCACGGGACCGGTGACCATCGCGTCGCCGGCCCCGCTGGCCGACGACCTGCGCAGCGTCGATCGGGACCTGCCGAGCCGCACCGACGCCCTCAGCGCGCAGGTGTCGACGGTGCTCGGCGGTCCGGTGGGCAAGCGGGCGGTGATCGGGCGGCAGCCGTTCTGGACGCCGCTGCGGGTGATCCTGCTGCTCGCGGTGATCTTCCTGGCTCTGGGATGGACGGCGAAGGCGCCCTGCATCCAGCAGGCCCCGAATGGGCCGGACGGTGCACTCGGCCTGGATTGGAGCGGCAGCCGCCAGTACACGGCGCTCTGCTACTCGGACACGGTGCCGCTGTACGGTGCGGAACGCCTCGACCAGGGCGCGTTCCCGTACAAGAAGTCCTGGGAGGAACCGGCATCCGACGGTTCCGTCCAGACCCGCTACATGGAGTATCCGGTTCTCGCGGGGCTCTATCAGTACGCGTCGATGACGGTCGCGAAAGCGTGGCACGCGGCGCCGTGGCTGCCCGGTGCGCTGCAGGTGGTGCTGTACTTCAACGTCGTCGCGTTCGGCTTGGCGATCGCCTGGCTGGTGACGGTGTGGTCGACGGTGCTGCTCGCGGGCAGGCGGGTGTGGGACGCGACGCTCGTCGCGGTGTCCCCCCTCGTCGTGGTGCACGCGTTCACCAATTTCGATCCGCTGGCAACGGCTTTCGCGGGAACGGGGTTGCTCGCGTGGGCGCGCCGGAAACCGGTTCTCGCGGGCGTGCTGCTGGGGCTCGGCGGGGCCGTGAAGATGTATCCGCTGCTGCTCCTCGGTCCGCTCCTCGTCCTGTGCCTGCGCGCGGGTCGCGTCCGCGACTGGTGGCGGGCGACCGTCGGCGCGGGTGCGGCGTGGCTCGCGGTGAATCTGCCGATCGCGCTGCTGTACCCCTCCGGGTGGTGGGAGTTCTTCCGGCTCAACTCGGAACGGGGCGCCGACCCGGATTCGCTGTACAACGTGGTCTCGTCCTTCACGGGGTGGGCGGGATTCGACGGTCCGCTCGCGCGCGGGGAGAGTCCGACGACGCTGAACGCGGTGTCGCTGCTGCTGTTCGTCGCGGTGTGCGTCGGCATCGGGTGGATCGGATTGACGGCGCCGCGCCGGCCGCGGGTGGCGCAACTGTGCTTCCTGCTGGTCGCCGGGTTCCTGCTGACGAACAAGGTGTGGAGTCCGCAGTACTCGCTGTGGCTGGTGCCGCTCGCGGTACTGGCACTCCCCCATCGTCGAATCCTGTTGGCGTGGATGACGATCGACGCGATCGTGTGGGTGCCTCGGATGTTCTACTACCTCGGGGTGTCCAACAAGGGCCTGCCCGAGCAGTGGTTCACCGGAACGGTCGTGGTCCGCGACCTCGCGGTGATCGTGCTGTGCGTCATGGTGATTCGGCAGATCTATCGTCCCGCCGAGGACCTGGTGCGCGGCGCAGGTGTCGACGATCCCGTCGGCGGCGTCCTCGACGGCGCGCCCGACGCCCCGCCCCGCTGGCTGCCCCGATGGTTGCGTCCCGTGCCGTCGCCGCAGGCGTGGTCTACGGCCGGTCCGGTGCGGATCGGCTGACGGATCGGCGTTTTCCGGCCGCGCCACCCGGTTCGACGGATAGATTTCGACCGTGACGCGTATGAAGCTCGTCGGCTGCCTCGCCGCGGTGGCGGTCCTCTCGGCATGTGGATCGGAAACCTCCACCGGTCCCGCGGTGTCGAGCGGATGCTGTGTGGGCCTGCCGCAGTCCGGCACCCTCGTCGTCGGCACACCGGCGGCGCCGCCTGCGACGATGGAAGCCGTTCCGGTCGTCCCGAACGCGCCAGCCTACTCGTCGCCGCCGTTGCCCGTGCTGACCGCCGTCGATCTGGCGGCCGCGGGTGGACGCGACGAGATCACCTTCACCGTTCAGGGGGACGGAGCCGTCGGGTGGTCCCTGCGGGCCGTCTCCGAGGTGATTCCGTACGGCGGCGCCACGATCGCACCGGTCGCCGGGGAATCGATCGTGCAGGTCGATCTCAGCGGGGTGACGGGTCCCGGCGAGCAACCCCAGCAGCACGTCGACCCGGACCTCGGCAGCGTCGTGGAGGTCGTCGAGCTTCCGGCGCTCGACTCGATCGTGCAGTCGTTCATCGGGCTGCGCGCCGACGCCGGTGCCGTCGAGGTCGATGAGCGTGCGGTCGACGGCGGCATGCAGTTGGTCGTGTCGATCGGTGACCGCTGACGGGTGGTCAGACTGGGCTCGTCCCCACCGGGACGGCGGTGGTCTCGGGTGAGTCGTCCTCGGTGTTCCGTCGGCGGCGTAGGTCCGCACGGAGGAACAGGACGTAGAACACCACCAGGAGAACCGCGCGTCCCCACACGCCGAACTGGACGGCGAGTTCCTCGGTGGACGCGTCCTCCCCCGCACTGAGGGCGGCGAAGTAGCGGAACACGCCGATACCCATCGACAGGTCCGCCAGCAGGTAGCCGGCGACGAGCGTCCACGGCACGCGCAGCAGGACGAGGAACGGAATGAGCCACAGCGTGTACTGCGGTGAATGCACCTTGTGCAGCAACAGGAATCCGCACAGCATCGCCCCGCTCACCGCGACCCACGCGTACGTGCCGTCACGCCGGTAGCGGCGCCAGCCGAACCACAGTGCCAGCGCGAACGACGCGAGGACGAGGAGCGGTGATGCGAGGGACACGAACCGCGCGTAGTCGCTGTCGGTGCCCTCGACCGAATCGAACAGGGGCCGAATTCCCCAGAACCACACGGAGTTCGTGGTGACGTCGGCCTGACGGTCGGACTGGAAGGTGAACGACGCCAGCCACCCGTCCCACCCGAGGATCGCGAACGGCAGGTTGATCGCCACCGTCGTCGCGACCGCGGCACCCGCGACGGCGAGCGCACCCTTCACGTCGTACCGGCCGGGCACGGACGCGGGCAGTTCGCGTCCGCCCACTCCTCCGGTGAGCACGAACGCGATCAGAGGCAGGACGAAGATGCCCGGGTAGATCTTGAAGCAGAAGCCGACTGCGAGCAGGACCGCAGCGAGCACGCCCCGCGTCCGGAGCGGCACGCGGTCGAACGCGACGACGACGAAGATGCCTGCGGTGGCCGCGGCGACTACGGGAAGTTCCCAGTTGTGGAAGGCGTAGAGCACGAGCGGTGGGCCCGCCGACCACAGCAACGCGGCCCATCCGGACATGCGGCCGAGCATCCATGCCGTCGCCAGCGCGAACGGAGCCAGGATCAGCGCTGACTGGAGCAGGAACTCGGCGTCGGTGTGCGCGCCGATCGCGCCGAGCCACATCAGCAGCCCACTCAGCACGGGGTACTCGACGGTGCCGCCCGTCAGCCCGCCAGAGTCGGTGATCCCGCCGCTCAGGTACGGGAAGACGTGGTCGTTGATGCTGCGCCCGAGCCAGAGGAACTGGATGTCGGAGTAGCAGACGGAGGAGTCCTTGAGACGGTCGAACACGAGGCTGCGGCCCTGCGAGTCGTAGGGGACTCCCGAGCACCGAGCCTTGTTCAGGTAGCCGAGCGCCAGCGTCAGACCGCACACCAGCGTCACCACGAGGGGCGTCCACAGGTTCGCCCGGGTCGGTGTCCGCATGCGAACCACCCTATGGGCACCGACGCCCGAAGTTGGACGCCCGGAGGGTGTGGGGGCGATTTCGCAGGTCAGCGGCACCTCGTGTACCCTGCAAAGGTTGCTGACGCAACGACCCTCCTGTCACGGAACGTCCGTGACCGTTACACAGTCCATAGGAGGTGATGAGGTCTTATGCGTCATTACGAACTGATGGTCATTCTCGACCCCAGCCTGGACGAGCGCACCGTCGCCCCGTCGCTGGATACGTTCCTCAATGTTGTCCGCCAGGACGGCGGCTCCGTCGACAACGTCGACATCTGGGGCAAGCGTCGTCTCGCCTACGAGATCGCCAAGCACAGCGAAGGCATCTACGCGGTCATCGACCTGAAGGCGACCCCGGACACGGTCAACGAGCTGGATCGCCAGCTCGGCCTGAACGAATCGGTGCTCCGCACCAAGGTTCTGCGCCACAACAAGTGACCTGTCTGCGTCGAGCCGCGAGTGTCCGAGTGACGCCCTAGGCTCGGGGCAATCTGGATTCCACACACTGCAGGAGGAACCGCATGGCAGGCGACACCGTGATCACCGTCGTAGGAAACCTGACGGCCGATCCCGAACTCCGCTTCACCCCCGCGGGTGCAGCGGTCGCGAACTTCACGGTCGCGTCCACGCCCCGCACGTTCGACCGTCAGAGCAACGAGTGGAAGGACGGCGAAGCGCTGTTCCTCCGCTGCAACATCTGGCGTGAGGCAGCGGAGAACGTCGCCGAGTCGCTGACTCGTGGTTCGCGGGTGATCGTGCAGGGCCGGCTCAAGCAGCGGTCCTACGAAACCCGTGAGGGCGAGAAGCGCACCGTTGTGGAGCTCGAGGTCGACGAGATCGGCCCCTCGCTCCGTTACGCCACGGCCAAGGTCAACAAGGCCAACCGTGGTGGCGGCGGTGGCGGCGGCGGGTTCGGTTCCTCGGGTGGCTCGGGCGGTGGACGCCCGGCGTCTTCCGGTCCGGCCGACGATCCGTGGGGCAATGCCCCGCAGGCGTCCGGCTCCTTCGGTGGCGGTGGAAACGACGAACCGCCGTTCTGATCCCGGCCGGGGACTGAAGGTCCCTGTCGCGGATCGAACGCGAGAAACATTGAGAAGTACGGAGAAGGACAATGCCGAAGCCGCCGTTGCGCGACAAGGTGATGAAGAAGAAGGTCTGCACCTTCTGCAAGGAAAAGAACGTGCAGATCAACTACAAGGACACGACGCTGCTGCGTAAGTACGTCAGCGACCGCGGCAAGATCCGCGCGCGCCGTGTCACCGGCAACTGCGTCCAGCACCAGCGGGACGTTGCGGTTGCCGTGAAGAACTCGCGTGAGGTCGCCCTGCTTCCTTACGTCTCTACGGCTCGCTAAGGAAAGGGAGGGAAGACATGAAGCTGATCCTCACTGCTGACGTGGACAACCTCGGTGCGCCCGGCGACACCGTGGAGGTCAAGGACGGCTACGGCCGCAACTACCTGCTGCCCCGCGGCCTGGCCATCGTTGCCACCCGTGGCGCGCAGAAGCAGGTCGACGGCATCCGTCGTGCCCAGGAAGCGCGCGCTGTGCGCGGCCTGGACCACGCCAAGGAGCTCAAGGCCGCTATCGAGGGCGTCGAGGGCATCTCGCTGTCGGTGAAGACCGCAGGCGACTCGGGCAAGCTGTTCGGTTCGGTCACGGCCGCCGACGTTGCCGGTGCCATCAAGGCTGCGGGTGGCCCCGTGGTCGACAAGCGCTCGATCGAGCTGCCGAAGGCTCACATCAAGGCTGTCGGCAAGCACCTGGTGCTGGTCAACCTGCACCCGGATGTGACCGCCAAGTTCCACCTGAACGTGGTTGCCGGCTAGTCCGACACCCGTTCACGGCGGGGCCCCGCAGACCTGGTCTGCGGGGCCCCGTTTTTTGTGTTTCACGCGAAACGGTGCACGTCAGAACGTTGTGACGGATACCTAAACAACCATTCACACGCTGGGTTGTGTCACTGTGTGGCACATCACCTTGTGAAAGCGAGTGGTATGCGCAACACGCCCGGCTTGTCAAGAGATGTGACACGCCGAACGACTTTCAATCCACATGTGTGTGAACGGATAAACAGGCCCTCACCTGGATGTTTGTGATGTGTGATGTTCGTTGTCCCCAGTTTGTCCACAGCTGGTGAACAGTGCCGTTCAGGCGATTCCACAATTCATCCACAGGTGTGTGCACAACCCGATGTTGATCGGAACCGCAACGGTGCATAACGTCGTCGCGGGCGTGTCCACGAAGCGCCCTGCGAGCCGGCCGATCGGCGCAGCCGCGGGATCGTGTCGGTGGGCAGGCGTATCAATCTTGTACGGTGTCCGGCTGGCGTTCTGCACGGCGGGCACGTACTCCGGAAGGGACGGTTATCGCGTGGCGGTTGTCGACGATCGCGGACACTCGGACTACCCGGAGCCGGACGAGCCGCCCCGTGAGGACTTCGGGCGTCAGCCCCCACAGGACATGACCGCGGAACAGTCCGTGCTCGGCGGCATGCTGCTGAGCAAGGACGCCATCGCGGACGTGCTCGAGAAGCTGCGTCCCGGCGACTTCTACCGTCCCGCCCATCAGAGCGTCTACGACGCGATCCTCGACCTGTACTCGCGCGGTGAGCCCGCCGACCCGGTCACCGTCGCCGCAGAGCTGGACCGCAAGGGCGAACTGCGCCGCATTGGTGGTGCCCCGTACCTGGTGACGCTGACCCAGACGGTCCCCACGGCAGCCAACGCCGGCTACTACGCGGAGATCGTCGCGGAGAAGTCGATCCTGCGTCGCCTCGTCGAGGCCGGCACCCGCATCGTCCAGTTCGGCTACGCCGGCGCCGACGGCCAGGACGTCGCCGAGGTCGTGGACCGCGCGCAGGCCGAGGTGTACGAGGTCACCGAGAAGCGTCGCGCCGTCGAGGACTTCGTCATCCTCGAGGAACTGCTGCAGCCCACGATGGACGAGATCGACTCCATCGCCAGCCGCGGTGGCATCTCCCTGGGTGTGCCCACCGGCTTCAGCGAGCTCGACGAGGTCACCAACGGCCTGCACCCGGGTCAGATGATCATCGTCGCGGCGCGCCCCGGTGTCGGCAAGGCGCTCGCGCTGGACACTCCCCTGCCCACCCCGACCGGCTGGACCACGATGGGCGAGGTGGCCGTCGGTGACCTTCTCGTCGACGCGCACGGCAGGCCCACAACCGTCGTAGCGGCGACCGAGGTGATGACCGACCGGCCCTGCTACGAGGTTGAGTTCTCGGACGGCACCGTCCTCGTCGCCGACGAGCAGCACCAGTGGGCGACGGAGGTCGACGGCTCCCCCGCCGTCCGGATCACCGGCGACATCGCGGCCACCCTCGACGCCGGACACGTCGTCGTCAACGCCCGGCCGCTCGACCTGCCCGCGGAGTCGCTGCCCGTCCCGCCGTACACGCTCGGGGCGTGGCTCGGCGACGGCACCGTCGCCGCCTCGGCGGCCGACCCCGAAATGGTCATGCGGATCGAAGCCGAAGGTGACGCCGACCTCGCCGCCGTGTGCGACGCCGGTGCGCGGCGGATCCCCGCCCGCTACCTCCGTGCGTCGCAGTCGCAGCGCCGCATGCTGCTCGCCGGTGTCCTCGACACCGTCGCGACCGTCGCGGAGGACGGCTCGATCGGGATCACCGCTCCGGGAACGGAATTCGTGCCCGGCCTCGCCGACCTGCTCGCCGGGCTCGGCTACGAGTTCCGGGTCGACGGAACCACGGTCACGTTCGCGACCGAGGACGACGTGTTCGGCGGTCACCGGAAGGCGATGCTGCACAAGGAGTTTCGCGGCAACCACCCCGGCCGCGTCGGTGTGCGCCGCATCGTCGCGGTCCGCCGCATCGACAGCGTCCCCGTGCGGTGCGTCGAGGTCGACAACGCCGACCACCTGTACCTCGCGGGCCGCACGATGGTCCCGACGCACAACTCGACGATCGGCATGGACTTCATGCGGTCGTGCTCCATCAAGCACGGCATGGCCAGCGTCCTTTTCTCCCTGGAGATGAGCAAGACGGAAATCGTCATGCGACTCCTCTCGGCCGAGGCGAAGATCAAACTGTCGGACATGCGGTCCGGCAAGATGACCGACGACGACTGGACCCGTCTGGCCCGGCGGATGAGCGAGATCAGCGAGGCGCCTCTGTACATCGACGACTCCCCCAACCTCACGATGATGGAGATCCGCGCAAAAGCGCGGCGGCTCAAGCAGAAACACGACATCAAGCTCGTCGTCCTCGACTACCTGCAGCTGATGACGTCCGGCAAGAAGGTCGAATCCCGTCAGCAGGAAGTCTCCGAATTCTCGCGTAGCCTCAAGCTTCTCGCGAAGGAACTCGAAGTGCCCGTCGTCGCGATCTGCCAGCTGAACCGTGGCCCCGAGCAGCGAACCGACAAGCGCCCGCAGGTGTCCGACCTCCGTGAGTCCGGCTCACTCGAGCAGGACGCCGACATGGTCATGCTGCTGCACCGGCCCGACGCATTCGAGCGGGATGATCCGCGCGGCGGCGAAGCGGACATCATCCTCGGTAAGCACCGAGGTGGTCCTACGGCCACGATTACCGTTGCGCACCAGCTGCATTACTCCAGGTTTGTGGACATGGCGCGGGGGTAGTCGACTGTTGTAGGTTCCGGATCTAGTTGGCCTTTTCCGGGCCTATATGTCCCGCACTTGTCATAAATCCAACCTATTTGTCCATACGGGCTGCAATTCGATAGCTGGAGAATCTGACGCGTCGGGCATTCAGTGCCAGCCCGTCCCTTTCGCCCGTCGAACGGCGGAGCAGGTACGCCAAGCCGGTCGGCAGTGCAGCGATCGGGTCAGGTACGTGAACTGATCGCCCAGAGCCCTGTCCGAGATCTGCAATCTGCTGACCGCCGTCCTCACTAGGTATCGACGGCGCCGAGGTCACCAGATCCGAACCCGACTGTGCCACTTCAGAACTCGGGAACAGACCGGGCGAATCTGCCGGCAGTTGTTCGACGACGACCAAAATTTGGGCAGGTCCCACCTGTGCCGCGCCGGCTGCGGGCGTCGCTCCCGGCGGCCATACCGGAATCCCGCCCTCTCGGATAGGCGAGGTCAGCGGCCTCGGGCGCGCCGATATTCTGGAAACCTGTCCGCCAGAGCTCTATCAAACGCGGCAGCACGCTCGAATGAATCAACATTCGGCTGTACGTGATCGCGTTCGAGGTGCGACGCCATCAATTTTCCTGCATCAGTGACGTTGCCATTGACGATGCACAAGAGAACCGCCGCCCGTAGAACACGGGGGTTGATCCGGTCGTGTGAGGTACCCGGGATCGGCTCCTCCGCCACCGCGATCATCTTCTCGAGCGAGTTGCGGTCGTCGAACCATGCCGCGGCCGCACCGGATACGCGGTGTTCGAACCACTGCACGGCAGTCGGCACGTCCGCTGCGGTAATCACCCAGGGCGCCTTCCCACGGACTCGATACCCGGCATGTCGTTGAAAAGCTGCCAATCAACATCCTTATGGCGCGGGTTGTCTGGCCTGTCTCCTCGCAGGAGTGCCTCGGGCGGCATCGATCGCAGTATGTCGCCGACCGATGGAGATATCAGGAAGGCAGTTCCCGTGCATATCGCGGCACCGTCCCTCGAATAGCTAATAAGTGCTTCCACGGCAGCGATGGTATTCGGAATGCCAACAGCATTACTCTTGAACCAGAAGGCACCCTCATTGCTTTCCGCGAGGGGTTCAGATGGCATGTATCCCGCGCGTACCATTGCGCCGGTCAATTCCACCTTGATCATGTTCGCAGCGTGGTCTCTTTTGCGACCAGCCATAACCGGCGCCAGGAGCTCGTAGCGCGGTTCGTCCAGCACCTCGCCACACACGTAGTCGGTCAGCTCTTTGGCGATCCCGAGAATCAGGTTCGCCGCATCGACATCTTCGCCGGCGTCGGCCGCGGCCCGCAGCTGCTGGATTTCGGGATCGAGTTCGGCGGGAAGTTCCCCGTGCTGTACCCATTCGCCGTCGTCGCTGAATACCTCGCACCGCTGCTCGCCATCGTGCCGTCCCGACAGATAGGCGTAGCCGGGGCCGTCGATTTCCGACACTGCCCACAGTCCACCGCCACGCGACAACACTGCCAGGTTCCAGTTGTCGGACACCTCCTCATGAGCGCTGGCCTCGACGATCAGGTATCGCCCGTCCGGTAGCTGCCGGCCCACGAAGGGCCTGGAGGGCGAGTCCACCCAGGTGCCGGTCGGCATCAGCCCCAAACGCCGGTGCACCTCCTCGCGTGTGAGGTCTTGAAACGCAATCCAATTCGATGAGAAGCCCATTGCCGGTTTTCAGTCCTTTCGTGACGCTGCTGAACCCTAACCGGGCGCTCCGACATCGGGACGTCCCGCGGTACCGGCCAGCACAAGTCCTCGTCAGGACGCATGCGCTGGTGTGCCGAACAGGGCATGGGGAGTGGCGGGTGGATGGCTGAACGCATGCAGAGACAGCGTTGATGGACATCGCCCGCGGCGGTGCGCCGGTCCTGTCCTAGTCCCAAACCCCAATGAATGGGCACGTGAACCGGGTTTGCGCGCATCCTGCCCACTGATCAGTGGCTGGTCTCGTCCCTACGCTGTGCCGCGTGAAGTGCGGCGAGGTACGCAGCGGACCTGCCAGCACGGATCGCGGGCGCCTCGGAAACCGAGGCACCGCGCCGTGCCAATGCGGATCGAACAGATGTATGGGCCAGCGCTCGGTTCATCCGGTAAAGCCCAGCCGGATCGTGTCCAGCGTCTGGGTCCCCTGTGGGGTCCACGCCACCATTTTCAGGTCGGTGGGGGACGCGACGCCCAACTTCCGCAATGCCGCTGTGGTTTCCGCGGCGATCAGGCGGCCTGATTGGAGTTCGGGTGGGTACGTCTGCTTGAACGGTTCGGCTCCTGGAAGGTGAATTTGCAGACCTGCACCATCGTCGGCGAACCAACCGTGAATGAAGGTTCCGGGGTCCTCGGCCACCCGAAATCCCCACACAACCGCGGTCGCATATGGAGCGAGCAGCGGCAGGTCATACGCGAGCGATGGGAACAGTTTAGTGATGTAGTCGTCGAGCATCGACCACGTCTCCGCGCGTCGTTCCGGGACCCACCAGTCCCGGGTCCCGAAGCGGGCTCCGTCGGCGCCAGTGGTCATCTGCCAGCTCTCCGGCGGGTTCCAGCCGTCACCCCACTTCCACTCCCAGTACTCCAAGCTCTCGACGGCCTCGGTTGGTGTAACGGAGAAGTGCAGACCGTTACCGGTTTCCAGCGTGTAGGTGACGTCCGCCCCGCGCCAGATCGCCTGTGTGTCAGGACCTCCGACGACAGGCGGTGGACCGAGCAACTCGACGCACAACCGGAGCGCGGCAGCGTAGGCCTGCGGCGTGACTCGCCACGACAGCGACTGGTCCAGAGTCAGTCGCCAGTACGTTCCGAAACCCCACCGGTCGGGATCCATGTAGTCCTTGGTCCGACTGGCATGCAACGAGGCCCGCAGTGCGTCCCCGTTCAGTTCGGCTACCAGATCCTCTCGGAACAGACGCCCTTCGCTGATGTCGATCGGCCACCCGACCGCGTCGAACAGCGGTTCCAGATCGGATCGGGACCAAGACCCGAAGTGCGCGTCGGCGATTCGCGGCAGCGCGGCGAGGAACGGCGCAAAATCTGTGCGCTGCTCATCCTGTTCCTGCCATGCCCGATACAGTGCTTCCGTCGACCTGTGCGCATCAGGGCTGAGCAGGCGGAAGTACACGCGGTCCGTCGGGCGGTGCAGTTCGACAACCACCTGCGGCAACACCCAGACAAGAACTCCCTGGACGATGCTGGGGTCAGGCTCGCCCCAGGCCTCGATCAGCTCCGTACGAAGTGCAGCGGACCCCGTCCACAGCGCGTCGCGCTCAGGATCGTCTACCGAGTCGAGGACGATGTCCGCGATATCAACCATCACGACATCGATTTCGGTGCTCGTCTCGGAGTACAACTCCGAGCCACGCAACTTCGAGCCACGCAACTCGAACGGGGCGAGCAGGCTCTGCAAGCGCTCGATATCGCTGGCCGACCACGACCAGTCGAATCGCTCCACCTCCCGCGCTACTCGCATCGCTTCGGCAACATCAAACACGGGAGATTCGCTCACGCGGAGCGACGCTACTATCAGCCTCCGACACCCGGACCAGGCCCTCGATCATGCGTTGGGCCAATGGAGATGTCGGTGGCGCCTGGGTCGCGGCAGGGTGCCGGCACGGAGTGTCATGCCTCGCAGATCCGGGAGTCCTCGCTGGTGGCGTTGAGATAACGGGGGATGCTCGCCGCGGCCGGTGGTCTGTGACCATCGATCGGTTTATCCGCTTGCTCCACTGAATTGGGACAACCTTCTGCGGATTCCGGTGGACAAGTGTCGTGGAAGATCTTGATAGTCGCAGGTCATTCGGACGAGTAGTTCTGGAACCTACGCTGCTGCTGCTGCTGACAAAAGTCGGACATGTTGAGATGTTGAGACAGAAATCGGACATTTTCCGGATTGTTGAGACAGGCCTCGGTCGCCATCGCCCGAATTGCGGGTCGCGAAATCGAAAGATGGTGGGAGCGCGTTCTCGTCGGTCGGTTGGCTGAGTCTGGCGCTGGGACGTTGTGGTGAACTTGGGACCAACTGGAAGTGGGCCCTGCACAAGGAGCCCTCGCAGGATCAGCGTGCAGGACGGGTAACCAGGACTGGTTGATGGCGGTTGACTGAGGTATCCGATCTGCGCGCAAGAGGTGATGCCCACCTCTTGCCGAGACGACACCCGACGCCTTGCTCCGGTCCTTCATCACCACCAAGCGTCGTCTCGCAAGACCCACACGGCAAGGAGTTGCACGGAACGCGCCGCGACCCGGGCAGCGACCGTGTTGCGCGCCGGGACCGGCAGATCCCGCTGCCGGCAGGTCATGGCGATCTGTCGGTACACCACCGGTTGGCGGGCGTGCGGTCATGCGGTCCAGACGGAAGAATCGCCGACGATAGTGCAGATCACTTCTCACAGAAGCCGATCAGAAGACCCCACTACGACCCTCCGTCGCCCAGGATGCCGTGCAGCCGACCGATGAAACCGGCCTGCGACATGGAGCTCTCTGCAACCAACGCCTCAATAGGGCGCTGCAACAACAGTGTCAATCAGTCGAAAACTGCCCGCGACCGCGGGCAACGGTGTGACTCACAAATCGTCCGGACCGATTGAGGGTGGTGACACCGGAGTGCCGGTGGCGCGGTGGAGTCTGCTCGCGAGCTTGTTGAATGCGAGCGACAGTTCGTCTCCTTCGATGATTTCGAGGTCGGTGTCGAGCTGTACCAACCAGAGTGCGAGTCGCGCCGGGTCTCCCGAGTCGATCTCGATGATGCACGTGGAGCTGCCAATGCTCTCGACGGTGATTGGTATGGGAGTCTTCGCAGCGACGGTGGCGGCGGGAGCATGGACGAGTACTCGGGCGTGGTAGATGCGGCCTGCTGTGGTGATGCGTCTGGTGACGTATCCGATGACGTCGCGGTCAGGGTCTGCGCGGGGCCGGAATGTCACGCCGGTTGGTGGGCGTGCGGTCATGCGGTCCAGGCGGAAGATTCGCCAGTCGTCGCGGTCCAGGTCCCACGCGAGCAAGTACCAGAGGTCTCCCCAGTTTATGAGACGTTGCGGTTCCGTATGGCGTGCTTGTTCGCTGCGTTCGGGTTTGGTGTATCCGAACCGGAGCCGCTGGTGGCCGCGAATCGCGGAAGCGACGACGCTGAGTGCTGCGAGGTCCAGGGGCGGTGCAGTTCCGGGGACTGTGTTCGTTGCCTCCCGGACTGCGCCGACGCGTTGGCGTAAACGTGCCGGGAGCACCTGCTCCAACTTCGCGAGCGCGGTGATCGATTCCTCTTCAGCTCCAGCTCTTCCGGTTGCGAGTGCGCTGAGTCCGACCGCCACGGCAACGGCTTCGTCATCGTTGAGCAGGAGCGGAGGCATCACAGCTCCTGGTGCGAGACGGTACCCACCCGCGACGCCAGGGCGTGCGTCTACGAGATAGCCGAGTGAACGCAGCTTGCTGATATCTCCGCGCACAGTCCTGGTGCTCACCCCCAAGCGGTCGGCGATCTCGGAGCTCGTCCAGTCGCGTCTGAGCTGGAGAAGCGAGAGCAACTCAAGCAAGCGGGCCGAGGTTTTCAACATGCCATCCATCATTCCCCCAAATGCGGAAGCTATCCTTCCGCGATCCCTGAAATGGTGGGCGTCATGATCGAAAACAAGACACTCACACCGTTCCGCATCACCGTCCCCCAAGCCGATATCGACGATCTGCGAGACCGGCTGGCGCGAGCCCGCTGGCCGCACCCGGTGCCCGGCCGAGACGATCGCGCCGATTTCAGCCGCGGTATCCCGATGGCATACCTGCGAGAGCTCGCCGAGTACTGGCGCGATGACTTCGACTGGCGCGCGCAGGAAGCGCGCCTCAACGAGATCGAACAAGTCACGACGATCATCGACGGTCAGGCCTTTCACATCGTCCATGCGCGGTCGTCAAACCCGCACGCAACCCCGCTGCTGCTGCTCCACGGCTGGCCGGGCTCATTCGTCGAGTACCAGCGACTCCTCCCGCTACTGACCGACGAATTCCATGTCGTCATCCCGTCGCCGCCGGGCTTCGGCTTCTCCACCCCCCTTGCAGGTACGGGCTGGGAGCTGGCGCAGACGGCCGAAGCCTTTGCGGAGATCATGACCCGACTCGGGTATCAGCGGTTCGCGGCGCATGGCACCGATACCGGTACCGGCATCATGGCGCGCCTGGCAACTATCTACCCGGAGCGAGTGATCGGCACGCACTACGGCAGTGAGCGTCGGCTGCTGGGCTTGGTCGGAGTGCTTTTCCCTGCGCCCGCTGACCTTTCCGGCGAGGAGAGTAGCCAACTCGCTGTCATGCAGGCCGAGGCTGCCTCCGAGCGCGGGTACCTCGAGATGCAGAACCACAAGCCGGACACGATCGGGGTGGCTCTCACCGATTCGCCGGTCGCCTTGCTCGCGTGGATCGCTGAGAAGTTCAAGGCTAGGGACAGCAGCTATCGCACCCCGGACGAGTCGGTCGACCGCGACCAACTCCTGGCGAACGTCACCTTGTACTGGTTCACGCGCAGCGGCGAGTCAAGCGCCCAGTTCTACTACGAGGCGCAGCATTCCACGGTCGAACCCGCTATGTTCGCGCCCGTCCCGACCGGGTGGGCGGTCTTCGACACTCACCCACTCATGCGCCGTGTCATGAACCCCACCGGAGCGATCGCCCACTGGAGCGAGTACGCCGAAGGTGGCCACTTCCCCGCCATGGAACAACCGACCTTGCTCGCAGACGACATCCGCACCTTCTTCCGCAGCATCCCCTGACCAGAACTGCGGGCAGCGACGTGGCCGACGCTTCTCTCGTTCGGGAACGGCGGCCACGCCAAGAGCCTCGCTGTGGACCAACGCCCACAGACAACAACGTTGATCATGGGCGGGCGCCGGTCGTCGAACAACATCCGGGTAGGCCGATCTACTGCTTCATCAACACCCACACGCCGGACCACCGGCGCAGCGACCGAAGAATGTGATTGAGGCAGAGGGGTTTTGGTGATCCTGAGCCAGACCCCATCAAGGTTGGTTTCGCCGGATCCCGAGTGAAGATTCCGGGTCAAGTCGCCGAGGGAGTGCGGTATCGCTGGCCCTGCGCGGAGATGTAGGTGTCCAGAGTCGGAGTCGGGGCGGCCATGACCGACTCGACTTGTTCCAGGAGTTGCGGCGGGCAGTGTGACATCCGGCGGCGATGCGGCGGACGATCGGGTCGAAGAAGCTCGTTCGCTCGTTCCTGAATATGGCCGCCGCCGCGCACGGTGGTCCTGTTCGAGCATCTGCAGGCGATGTTCGAAGCCGACCCGTCTCTCCGGTCACCGGTGAGCTGCGGCGCCTCGTCGAACAACCCACTGCGGCAGGAAAACTCGGCCTCCCGCCGCATGCTACCGTCGATCAGGTCCGCTCCGAGGCCAGCGAGAAACGCTCGTGGGCGCACACGCAGGCCCCGTCGACGATGATTGCGGCGGAGGACGCCACCCTGGTTGTTCTCATCCGCACCTACGGGATGCTCGCTGCCTGAACTTGCACCGCATCGTCATCGTTCCCGGGTCTGACTTGCGAGCGAGTCACAGCATGACGGAAGGCATGTCCTAGATGACTACTACGCGATCTGACGGCCTTCTCACGGGTCCTCGGCGCCCGCCAACGGGCTGAGCGAACGGCACATTCACTCAGATGCCGTCGGCGGGCAGCGGCGCTGACGTCTGCGGTCAGCGACGCTCGATCACATGCGCTGCGAGGAGATGTTGCCGCCGTCGACGACCAACTCGCTGGCGGTGATGTAGCTGGCCTCGTCGGAGAGCATGAACCGCACGGCACGGCCGACCTCCTCCGGCTTGCCGAGGCGGCCCATCAGGATGCGGCGCTCGAAGGTGCCCTCCGGCAGCAGGTCGACGGTCGGCTGCAGCATCGGAGTGAGGATCTGGCCGGGGGAGACGCAGTTGATGCGGATGCCCTCGGGGCCGAGCCGGTCGGCGAGCGAACGCACGACCGCGAGCATGCCGCCCTTGGCCGCGGAGTAGACCGGGTTGATCGCGTTGCCGAGGTGGGCGTTGATCGACGAGATGCCGACGATCGCCGAGCCCAGGTTGGCCTGGAAGTCCGGCAGCAACTCCTTCGTCAGCAGCACCAGCGGGCGCAGGTGGGTGTTGATGCCCAAATCCCATACGTCCACGGTGACGCCCTCGAGCGAGCCCTGGTCGACGACGCCGGCTGCGTGCACGAGGCCACCGATCTTCGGTAGCGCGGCGCGGGTGGTGGCCAGTGCGTCCGCGTACAGGTCCGGGTTGCTCAGGTCGATGCCGACGCCGATGGCGGCAACGCCGAACTCGGCGGCGATGGCCTCGGCCTCGGACTTGGCCCTGGCCTCGTTGAGATCCCAGAGCGCGACGGGGCGGCCGGCCTCGGCGAGCGCGCGGGCGGAGGCGAGGCCGATGCCGGAGGCTCCGCCGGTGACGACGACGGCGGTCGTGAGGGAGGGCTTGGTGGAATCAGACATGGGTCAAGCCTGCGCTCGCCCGTCGGCGGCGACAAACCCCTCTCCCGCTCAGCGGCTACGGGGCCAGGGCGCGATCGTTACCCCTGCCGGGTGAACTTCGCGCCCAGGCGCCGCAGGTTCCTTGAGGCCGCGGGTGGAGGTGGTCGCGGTGCGCCATGGCGGCGACCAGCCGCTCGGTCATGCCCTCCTGCGCGCACACCTCCGTCTTCAACAACCGCCTGTCCGCGAAAACAGGCGGGTCGACGGCGAGTAGCGTGCGCCAACCCGGTGGCTTCTCGGGTCAGGGAACCGTCGTCCCCGGGCGCTAGGCTGGCGCAGTGTCGATGAACTTCATGCTGGGCTTCGTGCCGAACACCGACCTCCATGCCTTCGGAGCTGACGCCGAATCGACCATCGACTTCGGCGACGCGAGCCGCAGCACCGCGGCCGGCCCGTCGGCTGCGCAGGTCGGCACGCACGTGGTGCTCGTGGATCCCGGTCTTGATCTCCAGCAGCTTCCGCAGCTCTCCGATCCGCCCGCGGGAACGGTGCTCGTCACTCTCGGGGGCACGAGCGACGTCTACGTGGTCCAGTCGTTCGGAGACGACCCCCGCCTCCGAGTGCTCGCCGAG
This sequence comes from Rhodococcus sp. Q, assembly GCF_005503035.1. Taxonomy (NCBI): domain Bacteria; kingdom Bacillati; phylum Actinomycetota; class Actinomycetes; order Mycobacteriales; family Nocardiaceae; genus Rhodococcus; species Rhodococcus sp. Q. The sequence goes on along the minus strand of NZ_SCOY01000001.1, from coordinate 411,543 downwards.
CGCGAGGTCGCCGAAGACCTCGGCGCCCAGATCGACGCCGAGGCGGTGTTCGAGACCGAGGACGACCCGGAGGACGCACACCTGGAGTTCGTCTGCCGTCTCGCCGGGATCACGGTCGAGGAGCTGTGGAACCTCGAGTGGGCGCCGCTCGCGTCGGGCCGGGGCGGGTTCTTCGGTCGTCTCTTCGGTCGCTGAGGCTCAGTTCGGATCGTGCGGAGTTACGCGGCCGGCGTCGGCCTGCGGTAGTCGCGATCCACATGACCCAATACGGCGAGACGGTGTCGCCGACCTTCACGGTCAACGAGGCCGGCACTCCGGTGCCGACTCCCGAGACCCTGGGGTGTGGGGGCGGCGGAAGCCTCGATGCCTTCGACTCCGGCAGCCCGGGCAGCCTCGGATTCTGACGCCTGAGCCGCGAACCGCTGGCAGCGCATGAGCACGAGCGCGATGGTTGCCCGCCGGATCTGCCGGGTCCGGCGTCCGCGACGATGGTTCCTGGGGGGCACTGCGGGCGGGCCGCCGGATTCCTCCTCAAGGAAGCATCCGCCGCCGACCTCGCCGACGCCGTCCGGAGCGTCGCCCGCGGCGACGCGCTGCTCTCGCCGGACCTGACCAGGCGGCTGATCACCGAGTTCTGCCGCCTGGAACCTCGCGACCACGCCGACGACACCGCACGGGTACACACCCTCACCGCACGAGAGTCGGAGGTGCTCGTCCTCATCGCACGCGGGCTGTCCAACGGTGAGATCGCCTCGACGCTCGTCGTTTCGGAGGAAACCGTCAAGACCCACGTCGGCAGGATCCTCGGCAAACTGCAGCTCCGCGACCGCACCCAAGCCGCCATCTACGCGTACGAGTCCAGACTCGTCCGCCCGAAAGACTGAGAACTGCGACAAAATTCCGGGGCCACCTCTGATCGGCCACGATCCCGACGATCACAGCGAAGATGACGAGGACCAGGCCGACCGGTCTGGGAGTCCTGCGGGTCTTCGGCCGTGCTGCGGTCTGGCCCATACCGCTCAATCAAGGTAGTGCGCTGTTGCCAGCCTGAAGGCGATTTTTGATACGCCGGCGATATACGCGGCCGCCTAACATGGCGAGCATGCGTGTGTTGGTCGTCGAGGACGAGCGGTTCATGGCGGAAGCCATCCGCGATGGGCTGCGCCTCGAAGCGATCGCGGCCGACATCGCCGGTGATGGGGACACTGCCCTGGATCTGTTGGGCGTCAACGCCTACGACATCGCCGTCCTCGACCGTGATATCCCCGGCCCCTCCGGTGACGAGATCGCCCAGCGCATCGTCGCTTCCGGTGGCGGCATGCCAATCCTGATGCTCACTGCCGCGGACCGAATGGACGACAAGGCCTCCGGGTTCGAGCTCGGTGCCGACGACTACCTCACCAAGCCGTTCGAGCTGCAAGAGCTCGTGCTCCGTCTCCGGGCACTCGACCGCAGGCGCGCGCACAGCAGGCCGCCCGTGCGGGAGATCGCTGGTCTGCAGCTGGACCCGTTCCGTCGCGAGGTCTACCGGGACGGCCGGTACGTCGCGCTGACCCGGAAGCAGTTCGCGGTGCTCGAAGTTCTCGTCGCTGCCGAGGGTGGTGTGATCAGCGCCGAGGAGTTGCTGGAGCGGGCGTGGGACGAGAACGCCGATCCGTTCACGAATGCAGTGCGCATCACGGTCTCGACGTTGCGCAAGCGGCTCGGCGAACCGTGGCTGATCGCCACGGTGCCGGGGGTCGGGTACCGCATCGATACCGAACCGGACGCCAGAGGCGGCGGCGACGGTGGATAGAGCGCCTGGGTTGGGCGTTCGCCTCAAACTCACTCTCAGTTATGCCGGGTTCCTCATGCTCGCGGGTGTCTTGCTCCTCGCGGCGGTTTGGGTCTTCCTGTTGAGAGGGCGGTCCACGAATTTCCAATTCCCTGATCTGGCCGATTTTGCCCGGGTCTTCGACCCGAGCAGCTTCGGTCCCGTGGTGTTTGTCCCAGCAGCGATCTTGGCGCTCGGGTTCTTGCTGGTGTTCGGCCTTGTGGGTGGTTGGATTCTCGCGGGCCGAATGCTTGCCCCGTTGACGCGCATTACGCGCGCCGCGCGGGAGGCGGGGAGTGGCTTGCTGTCGTACCGGATCGAACTGGAGGGCCGCAACGACGAGTTCCGTGAACTTGCCGATGCCTTCGACGCCATGCTCGCACAGCTCGAAGCACGAGACGCCGCGCAGCAGCGATTCGCCGCCAACGCCTCCCACGAGCTGCGCACCCCGCTGGCGATCACACAAACCCTTCTCGATGTCGCCCGCAACGATCCGAACCGCGACGGCGGCGAGCTCGACGAACGCCTCCGCGCTGTCAACACACGAGCGATCGAGCTCACCGAGGCATTGCTCCTGCTCAGCCGTTCCGACCAACGGTCCTTCAGCCGAGAAGACGTCGATCTGTCGCTCATCGCGGAAGAAGCCGCCGAGACGCTCCTCCCGTTCGCGGAGAAGCACGGCGTCAGCATCGAGACCTCCGGGGACATCACGCCGGTCATCGGCTCACACGCACTCTTGCTGCAGTTGACTACGAACCTTCTGCACAATGCGATCGTCCACAACGTCCCCGAGCACGGCAGCGTGCTGATCAGCACCGCCATCGTCCCCGGGTCCGTCGTGCTCACGGTCGAGAACACCGGCGAAAAGCTCAGTCCACAGTTGGTCTCGACACTCACCGAGCCGTTTCAGCGCGGCACTGCTCGCACCCGCGGGGACGATGCGAGGGTGGGCCTTGGCCTGGCGATCGTCAAGAGCATCACTCAGGCACACGACGGATCCCTCACGCTCAGCCCCCGAGCTGCCGGCGGGCTCTCCGTCGCAGTGCGACTGCCCGCCGCTCAGCGACGACCGTAAGCACGTGCCGGGCCAGCAGCGAACCCACGTCGGGTGCGCCGGCTGCCAACGCATGGGCAGACATCACCGCTCTCCGCTCGGTATCGGCGAGCAGCGGGATCAGAGTGGTTTCGATCCATCCTGCGTTGAGATCGGAATCGTCGACGATCACTGCCCCGCCGGCAGCAACGACCGCCTCGGCGTTCAAGCGCTGCTCACCGCCGCGCAGCGGCAGCGGCACATAGGCGGCCGGTAAGCCGACAGCGGCGAGTTCGGCGCACGTCATCGCCCCCGAGCGGCAGATCGCGAAATCGGCTGCGGCGTAGGCGTACTGCATCTCATCGACGTACGGGACGACGACGTAGGGCGGGTCGCCGGGGCCGCCGTCGGGCGGCTCGACCATGCGCTGTGGCCCGGTGATGTGCAGCACCTGCACGCCGGCCGCCCGTAACGCTGTTGCAGCGCCGGCCACGGCGGCGTTGATCGCTTGAGCTCCCTGCGAACCGCCAGTGACCATCAGTACCGGCTCGTCCAGGCGCAGGCCGAACCGTTGCCGAGCCGCCTCGCGCAGCGCGGCCCGGTCGAGCCTGGTGATCGCCGGCCGCAGCGGGATGCCGATCGCGCTGGCGTGAGCCAGGTGGACACGGGGCGCGGCGGTGAATACGTGGGTAGTCATCCGGGCCGCCAGTCGGTTCGCCACTCCAGGCCGGGCATTCGCCTCATGGACGACGATCGGCATTCCCCGCTGGCGTGCGGCAAGGTAAGCGGGCATGGCCACGTAGCCCCCGAAGCCCACCACGACCTCGGCCCGCACGCGGTCGAGTACGGCTCCGGTCGCCCGGACGGAGTCGCGCAGTCTGCCCGGCGTGTGCAGCAGGTCGCGGCTCAGCTTGCGCGGCAGTGGCACGGGCGGGATAAGTTCGAGCGAATAGCCGCGGGCAGGGATGAGCGTGGTGTCCAGGCCACGGACAGTGCCGAGCGCGGTGATCTCGGCCGTGGGCTCCAGCAGGCTCAGCGCGTCGGCGAAGTTCATCGTGGGCTCTATGTGCCCGGCCGAATGGCCGCCTGCGACAACGACGCGCGGTGCGGGTTCGCCAGCCAGCATCACGATGCCCCTCTGACCAAGATTCCTCGGTTGGCATGAAACCGCTCGAACACATGCATGGGCAGCGATGTTGAGTCTGAATTGTGGGAGTAGCCCGACGGATTGTGAAACCGCACCACTCCATCATCGACTGCATAGATCAGCACGAGATGGCCTCCTCGTCGCGGCTCGTAGGTGTTGGGATCGCGAATCTCGGGTGATACCGAAGCGATCATGACCTGGCCGGGCAGCAGCTCGCGGGCCGATACCTGAATCGGGGTGTGCTCGACCAGTTGGCAGTCGAATCCGAATTGTGTGCTGACCCACGCCATGAATGGCCTGTAGAGAAGGCCGTGGACCTTGCCCGAAGGCTCCACGACATAGCAACCCCACTCGACGGCCAGCGCAAGGAGTTCGCCTATCGACAGTCGGACGTCGGTCCAGCCGTGGAGCAGCGACTGGAGACACGCCAAGCCGCAGATCTTGCGGGACCAGAACAGGTACTCCTCGCGCGAGGGATATCCGTCGGAGGCCCAGTCGTGCAGTTTCGATGAATCGGTGTGTCGCAAGAAGACCTCCAGCCCCGATGCGCCGGTCCTTCGCATCACGACCTCGTCGTTGTTCGCCAAACGCCCCCACTGCGAGACACAATGGAGACTCATCACGTGATCGGAAAGTCGAAGTAGACATCCGGATACGGTTCGCGTTTCAGCGTGTAGTGCCACCACTCGCAGTCGTACCGATCGAATCCGCAGTCCTCCATGATGGAACGAAGAAGCTCACGGTTCTTGGACTCGATCGGCTTGATTCCTCGCGCTCGATGACCTGAGATCGGGTCCATGAGGTCGTGGTCGCCACCCATAGGAGCAAGTTCACCGGTCGCAAGGTGATAGAGCGTCAGGTCAACGGCGCCGCCCCTACTGTGGCCCGATTGGGTTGCCACGTATCCCTTTTCGAGCATCTCGGGCCTGTCGATATTGGGATAGTGCCGCTGCTTCGTCTGGCCATCCTCCGGCTGCTGCGACCAGCGTAGGAAGCAGTCGACGGCGCGTCGAGGACGGTAGCCGTCCCAGAGAAGCAATCCGAAGCCGAGGGAAGCTGCCTTCTCGCGTACTTGCGCGAGGGCCGCGCACAAAGCCCGGGTGCCGACGATCCGATTCGCGAGGTAGCCGTCTACCGGTTTGCCGGTGAAGTTGTCCCACGTGGCGTACTTGGCATCCCAGCGGACACCGGGCACCCAGTCGTCGACGTAGACGAAGTCGTCGTTCATCGCTTCTTCCCGTGCATTGTCATCGAGATGAGCCGGTCGATCATGTCGGAGATCGGCAGTCCCGCGGCGGCCATCATCCGCGGGTACCGGCTGTACGACGTCATGCCGGGCATGGTGTTGACCTCGTTGAGGACCACCCGCCCGTCGTCGGTGAGGAACATGTCAACGCGGGCAAGTCCCTTGCAGCCCAGGGTGCGGTAGATGACCTTGGCGGTCTCTTGGACGAGCCGGCGCGATTCGTCGGAGATGTCGGCGGGAACGATGAACGTCGAGTTCTCCGATCCGGTTTCGGGTGAGTCCTCCTGGTGGATCCTGAAGAATCCGTGCGAGAGGTCGACGCGGTCCACCTCCCCAGTGATCAGGCCGAATAGTTCACCCATGACCGCACAGCCGATCTCGCTGCCGGCCACGGCTTCTTCGATCAGGACCTTCGAGTCGTACTGTCGCGCCGCGCTCAGCGCGTTCGGCAGCTCGTCTTCACGGGTGACCTTGCTGACGCCGAAAGATGAACCCGAACGGGCCGGCTTCACGAAGACCGGATAACGAAGTTGATCGGCGTCGACCTTCTCGTTCTCCGCGACAACCCGAAAGGTCGGCGTGGCGATTCCCGCGGTCTTGGCCACGGTGTAGGCCAGGTCCTTGTCCATGCACACAGCCGAGCCCTGGATGTCGCAGCCGACGTAGGGGATGCCGGCGAGCTCCAACAGGCCTTGGATCGCGCCGTCTTCCCCGAGCTTGCCGTGAAGTACGGGGAAGACGAGGTCGAGGCGCACGGTTTCGTAGCCCTCCTGCTCCATGACAAGCAGGCCGTGCACACTTCGATCGGGTGACAGCACGGCGGGACGGGCGCTGCGATTCGCCCAATCCGCGTCGGGGCCGCCACAGAGCTTCCACTCGCCGCCGGTCGTGATGCCGATCCAGAACGGTTCGTATTTCTCCGTGTCGAGATTTCTTGCCACCTCTCGCGCCGACTTGATGGAGACGGGGTGTTCTTCGGAAGCCCCTCCGAAGATGACCCCGACCTTCAATCTGCTCATGCTGTTCTCCCACTTTCAAAGTTGAGGCAGTTGACGAGGCTGTTCTCGACGGCGTCGTTCAGGGCGTGGTCTGTGTAGTAGGCGGAGTGCGGACTGATCAGCACATTCGGGAGGCGCTGCAGCCGCACCAGGGCCTTGTTCTCGATGAGCTTCCTTCTGCAGTCGGCGTAGAAGATCCCTTCCTCTCCTTCGACGACATCGAGCGCCGCGCCGCCCAACCGGCCGCTCTCCAGTGCGGAGAGGAGGGCCTCGGTATCGAGCAGCGGTCCGCGACCCGTGTTGACGATGTACGCGCCGTACTTCATCTGGTCGATGCGTTGGCGATCGAGGAGATGGTGTGTGTCCGCGGTGAGTGGAGTGTGGAGCGTGACAATGTCGCTCTGCCGCAGCAGTTCATCGAGCGGAACGTAGTCGGCGGAGGCGTGAGGCCTGCTGTCATGTGCCACCACGTGGCAGCCAAATCCCTGCAGCCGGTCGATGACTGCCGTGCCGATGCGCCCTGTTCCGATCACCCCGACGGTCAAGTCGCGAAGCTCCCGGCCGCGTATGTCATTCAGCCGGTAGTCATGCGTATCGGCGCGGCGGACAATTGATTTCGCGTGGCGCACGGCCATCAGCATCAACATCAGTGTGTAGTCGCCCACGCTGTCGGGCGAGTAGTCGACGTTGCCGACCGAGATACCGATGCTCGCCGCGAATTCCACGTCGATGTGGTTGTACCCGACGCTTCTGGTGGAGATGTACTCCACTCCTACTCGGCTCAGCGCCAGCAGCGTGGAATTGTCGATCTGCGTCTTGTGGCTCACGCTGATGCATCGGTTGCCACGCGCCAGTTCAGCGTTGGTCTCGCTGACCGCTTCCTCGGTGATGCGTGGCGTCAGCCCGAGACGGGTTCCCATCTCGCGGAACACAACGGCTTCGTCGTGACCGCATCCGAAAACACTGACTCCAGTGGTCGGGACGGCCGAGGGTGACGAATCATCGAGCACTCGGACGCGTCGCTCCGCGATCACTTCGCTGTCGATCAAACCCAGGTCGCTGTAGGACATGCCGAAAGTCAAGCCAACGCGGTGTTGCCGGCACGTATGCGATTTTCGATATGCGGACGATATGCCGCCCGTGGGGTTGCGTTCGGAAGCGGCATTCGCGGAGTCCTGCTTCACAGTGCGCTCGCCAGCGACACAGCCCCGAACCCCCGACGACGCCGGCGACACCGCACGAGTGCACACCCTCACCGCACGAGAATCGGAAGTGCTCGTCCTCATCGCACGCGGGCTGTCCAAGGGTGAGATCGCCTCGACGTCACAAGAGCTGGACGGTCGGCTGAGACCAGGTCGACAACCGCCAGTTGCGCGCGCTCGTTCCACTTCGCGATCTGTCAGCAGATGGCTGGATCGGGTTGCGGTGGAGGGTCGTGACAACCGAGTCGCCATCGTCGACGTTCGCCGTCGCAATGCCCCTTTTCCAGGATCGGCCTACTCGACCGTGTTTTCCTCGAGGCGCTCGACGATCCATCTGGCCCAGGTCGCGTCGGTGCCGGGGATGCATCCGTGCCGGAATGGTTCTTCCGGCGGTCCGGACCGGACGACGACGCGGAAGGTCCGCCCCGCCATCCTCATGTCGACGGTGACCGTGCTGTCGATTGCCGTTGCCACGGAGACGCTTTCGAGCGCGTCGACATCCGTGACGCCGGTGACCTCCCGGATCACGTGTTCGGCGACCTGCGCCTGCTGTGGCAGCGCGGCGCGGCCGCGCAGATGGGCGAGCGCCATCCGGCCTTCGAGGTAGTCGCGAGCTGTCGCCTGTGCCGACTCCGCGCCGAGGCGACTGAAGTACATCCCCGCCGGAAACGCAATCAGGTTGGCCGCGAACCGGTCTCCTCCGATGTGGGTGCACTCCCACACGTCAGCGCCGTCGAGCTGGGTCAGTGCGGTGACGATCGGACGGCCCAGTTCAGCGCAGCAGGCATCCTTCTTCCCGTGGGTACACACCACGAACAGCGGAGCGCGACGCGCCGTCCCGACGTCCGGTTCCACCCCGACAGCACTCGTCTCGAACGGCAGGTCCGAGAGGTTGGCGTAACTGGCGATGGTCCCCTCGCGCATCCAGCTTCCCACCCCGTCGGACCAGGCGAGGATCCAGCGGGGCTCGACGACGCGCCGATGGCGGGGGCGGCGGATCAGCACGAGTCTGGCCGGGTGGGCGAGGGAGTCGATCCGATCGAGCAGGGCGTCCGGGAGGAGACCGGACGGGGCCGTCTTCGGCCACGGCCCGGGATGCTCGACCAGCACCCACAGCCGGGTGTGTCCGGCGCGCGCGGCCATCGGCTCGCCAACCGTCGTCGACTGCAGCGAGCACGCGTCGGGGCGGCGACTGGCCTGGGGGTTCTCGATCACCGAGGCGCCGAAGGCCGGATAGCCGGGGACCGGCGCGGCCGATCCCCCGAGCACGGGGCACGGTTCCGAGCAGACGCCGTCGAGGCGGGCAGGCACTACGAATCCCCCCGTTATGTAAGTTAGCCTTACCAATCTTACGGGACGCCGAATCGGCGGCCGCCCGGCCCAACCGGACCGGGTTGCGAGTGCAGTTTCAGGAGTGTGGATGAGACAGGAAGTGACGCGCACCAGTCGCGTGCTGGTCGGTGTGATCGCCGCGGCGCTGGCACTGGCCGCCTGCGGCAGCGGGGACGACACAGACTCGACCGCCCCGGCATCGTCCGTGCGCACGGTCGCGCACGCCCACGGTTCGACAGAGGTGTCGGACGCTCCGCAGCGCGTCGTGGTCCTCGAGCCCGTGCAACTCGACACCTCCATCGCACTGGGCGTGGTTCCGGTCGGCGCCGCGGTCTTCAGTGAGGCAACGGGCGTTCCCGCGTATCTGGGCGAGAAGGCCGCCTCGGTCGCGATGGCCGGGACCGTAGCCGCCCCCAACGTGGAGAAGATCGCCGCGCTCAACCCCGATCTCATCATCGGGACCGAGACCCGACACGCGGACCTGTACGACCAGCTCGCCGCGATCGCCCCCACGGTGTACATGGCGTCGCAGGCCGATCCGTGGCAGGACAACGTTCGTTTCGTCGCAGACGCCCTGGGCAGAGGTTCCGAGGCCCAGGCCCTGCTCGACGACTACACGGCACGCTGCACGGAGGTCGCGACGAAGCACGGCACCGAGGGCAAGACCGCTCAGCTGATCCGTCCGCGCGAGGACGTCCTCACCCTGTACGGACCCACGTCGTTCGCGGGCAGCACCCTCGAATGCGCCGGTTTCACGATCCCGCCGCGCGACTGGCAGAACTCGATTTCCGTCGACGTGTCCCCCGAACTCGCGCCCGAGGCGAAGGCCGACCTGGTCGTCGTGACCAGTGCGACGCCTGCAGACCCGGCATCGGTGCCCACGGTGGTGACCGACAAGGCACTGTTCCCGAACATGCACGTCGTCGACATGTCGTACTGGATCACCGGTGTCGGCCCGCTCGGCGGCATGACTGTCCTCGACGACCTCGACGACATCCTCACCGGCGAATCCGCCAACAACTGACAGCAGTCATCCGACGCCGAGCACGGCGCGGTGGAGTGTGAACTCCGCCGCGCCGTCGCCGTTCCAGCGGAGTCGAGGTGGGTCGTGGGGGATGCCTCGCTGTTGGTCATCGATGTCGCCAGCATCGTCGACACCGACCGCGTCGAACTGTGGACGGGTCGTCGAGAGCCCCTCGGCGAGGTCGGATCGGCAATTGGACTGCTTGCGGTTCCCTCATCCCTGGTGCGTGGGTGAGGGGACTCCCGTCCCGTACCGACGATTCATGACGCCGGCGCGCCCATGCGCTTGTCCACGCCTTGCGGTCGTTCGCCGGCGGTCGCCTGTCGATCGACAGTGCAGGCCAAGGGCCTGTCCGGCGGTGCTGGGCGGAGGCCGCTGCACGTGCTGCAGGTTCGGGTATCGCGACACGCACGCCCAATGGTCGACTGCCGGCGGGTTGCCGGTACTCGACCGAATTGTTCGGCGACGAACCCTTGACGAAGCTGTATATACAGGACTATACATATCCCGAATGGTGTGACTCGCCACACAGTGCGAGGGGCCGTCCAGGCCGGATCCACCAGCACAGTCCAGGGAGATCGATTGTGAAAGACACCGCCGCGGCGCTGACCCGAGGTCTGACAGCACGCCACATCAGGTTCATCGCGCTGGGTTCGGCAATCGGAACCGGACTGTTCTACGGATCGGCGGAGGCGATAAACCGGGCGGGCCCGTCGGTGCTGCTCGCCTACCTCATCGGCGGGGCGGCGATCTACATCGTGCTCCGCGCGCTCGGTGAGATGGCCGTGAGTAATCCGGTCTCGGGCTCGTTCGGCGAGTACGCGAGCAAGCATCTCGGGCCGCTCGCCGGGTTCATGACCGGCTGGACCTACACCTTCGAAATGATCGTGGTGTGCCTCGCTGACGTGACCGCATTCGGCGTCTACATGGGCTTCTGGTTCCCAGACGTGCCGCGGTGGATCTGGGTGCTGTCCATCATCTTCTTCATCGGCGCGATCAACCTGCTCAGCGTCAAGGTCTTCGGCGAGGTGGAGTTCTGGTTCACCGTCGTGAAGATCGTCGCGATCATCGCGATGATCGCCGGCGGCATCGCGATCCTGGTCTTCGGATTCGGCATGGCCGACTCCGAGCCGGCGGTGAGCAACCTGTGGTCGGACGGCGGGTTCTTCGCCACCGGGTTCGGCGGGTTCATCAGTTGCTTCGCGATCGTGATGTTCGCGTTCGGCGGCACCGAGATCATCGGCATCACCGCCGGCGAGGCCGAGAACCCCGAGCGCACCATCCCCCGCGCGATCAACACGGTCCCCGTCCGCATCATCCTGTTCTACGTCCTCACCCTGGCCGTGATCATGGCGATCAACCCGTGGCAGAGCATCGGCTCCGAGGGCAGCCCGTTCGTGCAGATCTTCCAGGGGCTCGGCATTGGTCCCGCCGCAACGGTGCTGAACATCGTGGTGATCACCGCAGCGCTGTCCGCGATCAACAGCGACATCTTCGGCGCCGGCCGGATGATGTTCGGGATGGCCCAGCGCGGCCAGGCCCCCGCCGTGATGAAGCAGGTCTCCCGTAACGGGGTGCCCTGGATGACCGTCGTCATCATGTCCGTCACCCTGCTCGTCGGTGTGCTCCTCAACTACCTGATCCCCGACAAGGTGTTCCTGGTCATCGCCTCGATCGCCACCTTCGCGACGATCTTCGTGTGGCTGATGATCCTGCTGTCGCACTACCGCTCCCGCAAGCAGATGAGCCCGGCCGAGGCCGCGGCCCTGAAGTTCCCGGTGCCGTTCTGGCCGTACGGGCAGCTGATCGCCATCGGGTTCCTGGTGTTCGTGATCGCGGTCCTCGCGTTCGACGCCGACACCCGTGTCGCGCTGATCGTCGGGGTGGGGTGGCTGGCGCTGCTCGCCCTCGCCTACCGCCGCTGGGTCCGACCGGTCCCGGTGCCGCAGGAAACCGCCGCCGCGATCTCGACATCCTGACCGACAAACTTTTTCCACTACCGCTCATTTCGAAACGGAGAACAATCATGAGCACGAACACCCTCTCGCACACGGAGATGCGCACCATGGACAAGCTGGAACCCGTCGTGGTCGGGATCGGCGCCGTGAGCCCCGAGGAGGTGGTGCGCGTCGCCCGCTATGGCGCGCCGGTGCGCCTGTCCGAAGAGGCGGTCTCGGCGATCGGGGCCAGCCGCGCCCGCATCCAGGCACTCGCCGAGGACCCGAAGCCGGTATACGGAGTGTCGACCGGTTTCGGTGCGCTGGCCACCCGGCACATCCCGCTGGAGCTGCGGGCGCAGCTGCAGCGGAGCCTGATCCGGTCGCATGCCGCCGGGTCCGGTCCCGAGGTCGAGCGCGAGGTCGTGCGGGCGCTGATGCTGCTGCGGCTGTCCACGCTGGCGACCGGCCGGACCGGCGTTCGTCCGGAGGTGGCCCAGGTCTACGCGTCGCTGCTGTCGGCGGGCATCACCCCGGTCGTGCACGAGTACGGCAGCCTCGGCTGCTCGGGCGACCTCGCGCCGCTCGCGCACGTGGCGATGGCCGTGATCGGTGAGGGCACCGTGCGGGACGCGGACGGCGAGCTCATGCCCGCCGCCGAGGCGCTGGCCGCGGCCGGGATCGAGCCGGTCGAGCTCAAGGAGAAGGAGGGCCTGGCCCTCATCAACGGCACCGACGGCATGCTGGGCATGCTGGTGCTGGCCTGCCACGACCTGCGCAAGCTGCTGTCGCTGACCGATGTCACCGCGGCGATGAGCGTCGAGGGACTGATGGGCACCGACAAGGTGTTCGCGGCGGACCTGCAGGCGCTGCGCCCGCAGCCCGGTCAGGCGGTCGCGGCCGCCAACATGAGCCGGGTGCTCGCCGGCTCCGGAATCGTCGCCAGCCACGCCACCCCCGACTGCACCGTGGTGCAGGACGCCTACTCGCTGCGCTGCGCCCCGCAGGTCGCCGGCGGCGCCCGCGACACCCTCGCCCACGCCGAGCGCATCGCGTCGTACGAGCTGGCCAGCGCCGTCGACAACCCGGTGGTGACCCTCGACGGCCGAGTCGAGTCCAACGGCAACTTCCACGGGGCGCCGGTGGCGTACGTGCTGGACTTCCTCGCGATCGTCGTCGCGGACGTCGCGAGCATGAGCGAACGCCGCACCGACCGGTTCCTCGACAAGGCGCGCAACCACGGCCTGCCGCCGTTCCTCGCGGACGACCCGGGAGTGGACAGCGGGCACATGATCGCCCAGTACACCCAGGCCGCGATCGTCTCCGAGCTCAAGCGCCTCGCCGCGCCCGCGAGCGTGGACTCGATCCCCTCCTCGGCCATGCAGGAGGACCACGTCTCGATGGGCTGGTCCGGCGCCCACAAGCTGCGGCGGGCCGTCGACGGGCTGACCCGCGTGCTCGCCATCGAGGCGCTCACCGCCGCACGTGGCCTGGACCTGCGTGCCCCGCTCGAGCCGTCGCCCGCGACGGCCGCCGTGCGCGACAAGATCCGTGAGCAGGTTCAGGGGCCGGGCACGGACCGCTACCTTGCGCCGGAGATCGAGGCCGCGGTGCAGCTGGCCGCCTCCGGTGCGCTGCTCGAGAGCGCCGAGGCCGTCATCGGCAAGCTGGGCTGATTCACGCCGCACGCCGCACATCGACATGAAAAATCGGACAATTTGTGAAACTGGCTACGGGACAACGTCGTTCCGTACCACGGCGTCCGACCGCACGGTGGTGCCCTGGCTGAACGGTCAGGGCACCACTCAGGTGGTTGCGGAGACCGGCGACTGGCGCGTGAGCATCGCCGAAGAACCGCTCGAGTCGACATTCTCGGTGATCGCGGGCTACGACCGATTGATCATCCCGATCGGATCGGTCGCTCTCGAGCTGACCGGTCCGCCCTTCTCCGCACCGCCGGACGGTCTTGATGCGGTCTCCGTCGTGCGACACGTGATCGAGCCGCTGCAGATATTCGCGTTCCCGGGGGAGTGGGCGCCCACGTCGCGGGCGTCGAGTCGCACGCGGGCCCTCAACGTCATGACCAGGCGGGGTGCGGCCGACATGACGGTGGAGATCGGGTCGTCGGAGATTTCCGGCCGTTCCGGTTCGGTCCGAATCTGTCTCGACCTCGCAACCGAAGACGCCCTGATCGTGCCGCCCGGCGAGTTGATGCCGCCGGTAGGACCAGGCAGCTGGGCGATCATCTCGCTCTCGCGCTCAGACAGGCACACCGCGAACATGTAGGCGCCGCAGCGGGATCCCGCTCCATCCCGAATGGGCCGCAGCAACCGCAGCGACTGCTGTATGCAGCTTCTCGCATTCGCCCGGCAAGTTCGCGACACGCGTCACCGCACGATGCTGCGCCGTTCGAGTCGGGCCACCGCCGCCTCCGCCACCGCCAGGGCGACCTCAACGCTGTCCATCCGGTCGCCGGGTTCGATGGTCACCCAGTTCCGGCCGTGCGCGTAGGCACTGAGCAGGTTCCATTGGGCGGGCACCTCCACCGCCGGGTCGGTGCCACCGAGCGCGTCCGGCGGCATCAGCAGGCCGGCCTGGGCCACGATGAAGCTGTCCGAGTCGATGGTGTGGAAGCGGCGCTCGCTCAGGCCGGGCCGAAGCGTCCGGGCGGCGGCCAACAGCGCCGCGCGTCGCGAGTCGGAGGCGGTGCGGTCGCGTGATCGGCCCCGGCTCGTCTCCAGGTACTGACGGCGATAGACCTGGTCGCGGTAGCCGAACTGCAGTGTGCGATAGCACTGTTCGTCAATCGGACCGGCCATGATCCACAGCGCAGTGGCCGCGCTCGTGATGGCGGAGCGGACCAGGGTCGAGTGCGCGAACTCGTGCGGGTCGCGGTCCCGGCCCGCCAGGTCCAGATGGTCGAGGGCACTGCGGATGAGCTGGACGACGGTGCCGTGGAGGGACAGGCCCGACTCCCGCAGCATCCGGTCCGCGACCTCGGTGTCCGAGCCCGGCGCGGCCACGATCCGCTGCAGCCGGCGTGCCAACTCACCGGCTGCGGTCGACTCCCGCTTGCCCATACCCGGAATCTAGCCCGCTCAGCCCGGCAGAGTCCCGCTTCAGAGTCCCGGCGGGCGATGAACCTGCGCACGACCTCGACTACTGCCCCGGTACGGGGTCCCCCGCGCCGACCAGCTGAAAATCCCCGACTCGACGCGGCGGTGTGGTGCGCACGTCGAGCCGGGGACGGTGGGGGATCGGGCTAAGCCCGATGATCGATCGCGGTGGTGACGATCCGGTGGATCAGCCGCGCCGCGGTACGCGCGGTGCGGTTGTCCACGTCGAGGGCCGGGTTCAGCTCCGCGACGTCGAGCAGCGCCAGCTTGCCGCTGGTCGCCACCTGGTCGCAGACCCGCTGGATCACCTCGAGCGGCACCCCGAAGGCGGCCGGGGCGCTGACCCCGGGCGCGACCGCGGCAGGCAGTACGTCGAGGTCGATCGTCAGGTAGACGAGGTCGACGCCGCCGAGGAACTCGTCGATGAACGACTCCACGGCAGCGGGGTTCGCACAGTCGTCGTCGAGGAGATGGCGCACGCCCAGTTCGGCTGCCGTCGCGAACAGCGCCGCAGTGTTGCTGGGTTGCGAGATACCCAGCACCGCATAGTCGAGGGCCCGTCCCAGCGCGGTTTCGCGGTCGGCCATCTGCCGGAACGGAGTCCCGGAGCTCGGCCGCGCGTCGCTCCGCAGGTCGAAGTGTGCGTCGAGGTTCAGTACACCGAGCCGCGCACCCGAGGCGACGGCCGCCGAGTTCGAGATGCCGAGGTAGCTGCCGTACGCCACCTCGTGTCCGCCGCCGAGGACGGTGACGAGGCTCCCGGCGTCGAGCAGGCCGGTGACGGCCGAGCCGAGTCTGGCCTGGCCACCTTCGAGATCCTCGTCGGCGACCTCGACGTCGCCCGCGTCGAACAGCCGCACCGGGGCGGCGAGCGACATTGACGCAAGCGCGGCACGCAGCGCTGCCGGGCCCGCGGCGGCACCCGTGCGTCCCTTGTTGCGCCGCACGCCCTCGTCGCTGCGCAACCCGATGAGAACGCCTGCACCGGAATCGGTTCGGCCCTCGAGCGGTGCGACGGCGCCGTGCCAGCGAAGGTGTTCGTCGCCGGGGCCGTCGTCGCGTCCCGACCAGGCCGTGGGAGCGAGGTCCACCCTGCTCATCGTCGGTATCCGTCCTTCCAGACCTCGCGCACCAGCGCCACTCCGGGCCGGTAGGCCAGGTGCAGGTGGGACGGTGCGTCCAGTGCGATCAGGTCAGCCCGCGCGCCGACCCGGATGTGCCCGATGTCGTTGCGCTGCAACGCCGCTGCGCCGCCCGCGGTGGCCGCCCACACGGCCTCGTCGGGGCTCATGTGCATCTCGCGCACCGCCAGCGCGATGCAGAACGGGATGCTGGTGGTGTAGCAGGTCCCTGGATTGCAGTCCGCAGCCAGCGCGACGGTGGCGCCGGCATCGAGCAGGGCGCGGGCGTCGGGATACTTGTTGCGCGTGGAGAAGTCGGCACCGGGCAGCAGCGTGGCGACGGTGTCGCTCGCCGCCAGCGCCTCGACGTCGGCGTCGGTGGTGTAGGTGACGTGGTCGACGGACGCGGCGTTCAGCTCGACCGCCAATTGGACGCCGGCGCCGTAGCTGAGCTGGTTGCCGTGCACCCGCGGGGTGAGCCCGGCGGCGATGCCTGCCTCGAGGACGGCCCGCGACTGGTCGGCGTCGAACGCGCCCTCCTCGCAGAACACGTCGATCCACTTCGCGTGCGGCGCACACTTGGGGATCATTTCCTCGACCACCATCCGCACGTAGTCGTCGCTGCGACCGGTGAACTCCGGCGGCGTGACGTGCGCGGCGAGTAGGGTCGTCTCCGCGGTGTGCGCGGCGGCGACCTCGAGGCTGCGCAACTCGTCGGGGACCGACTGCCCGTAGCCGGATTTCGTCTCGATCGTGGTGGTGCCCGAGTGCAGCGACTCGGCGACGAGCCGTGCCACGTTCGCGCCCAGTTCGGCGTCCGAGGCGGCCCGCGTGGCGGCGATGGTGGTGCGGATGCCGCCGGCTGCGTACGGGGCACCGGTCATCCGGGCCGCGAACTCCTCGGCCCGTTCGCCGCCGAACACGAGGTGGGCGTGGCTGTCGACGAACCCGGGCAGGGCGGCCCGGCCACGCAGGTCGTACCGCGACCCGGCACTGCCCTCCGGGATCCGGGAACGGGGGCCCACCCACTGGACGAGCCCGTCTCCCAGGACCACCGCGGCGTCGTGGATCAGGCCGAGCGGGCCGGCGCCGACCTCGGGATCATTGGTGACGAGGGTGCCGATGTTGTCGATGACCGTCCACCGGCCGTCCTGCCCGGGTGCGTCGTACACGGTTACGCCTCCCGCATCGGGATGCGAACGCCGCGCTCGGCCGCGACCTGTGTCGCGTGCTCGTACCCGGCGTCGGCGTGCCGGATGACGCCCATGCCCGGGTCGTTGGTGAGAACTCGCTCGAGCTTCTGTGCGGCCATCTCGCTGCCGTCCGCGATGCACACCTGACCGGCGTGGATGGACCGGCCCATGCCGACGCCGCCGCCGTGGTGGATGGACACCCAGGACGCGCCGGAGGCGGTGTTGACCAGGGCGTTGAGCAGCGGCCAGTCGGCGACGGCGTCGGAACCGTCGGCCATGGCCTCGGTCTCCCGGTACGGCGAGGCGACCGATCCGGAGTCGAGGTGGTCGCGGCCGATGGCGAGCGGCGCGGACAGTTCCCCGGAGGCGACCATCTCGTTGAACTTCATGCCCGCCTTGTGGCGTTCGCCGTACCCGAGCCAGCAGATGCGGGCGGGCAGGCCCTCGAAGTGAACCTTCTCGCCCGCCATGGTGATCCAGCGCTTGAGATGTTCGTTCTCGGGGAAGAGCTCGAGGATCGCCTTGTCGGTGGCCTCGATGTCCTTGGGGTCGCCGGAGAGGGCGGCCCAGCGGAACGGGCCGAGGCCCTCCTCGAAGAGCGGACGGATGTAGGCGGGAACGAACCCGGGGAACGCGAACGCCCGGTCGTAGCCGCCCTTCCTGGCCTCGTCGCGGATCGAGTTGCCGTAGTCGAAGACCTCCGCGCCCGCGTCCATGAACCCGACCATCGCCTCGACGTGCGCGGCCATCGACTTCTGGGCCTCGAGGGTGAAGTGCTCGGGGTCCTTCTCGGCCATCGCGTGCCAGTCCTCGACCGCGATCCCGATCGGCAGGTAGGACAGCGGATCGTGCGCGGAGGTCTGGTCGGTGACGATGTCGATCGGGGCGCCCATCGCCAGCAGCTGCGGGAAGATCTCCGCGGCGTTGCCGACCACACCGATGGACAGCGGCTCGCGGGCATCGCGCTTCTCGACGGCCAGTGCCAAGGCGGCCTCGAGGCTCTCGGCCTTGGTGTCGAGGTAGCCGTGCGCGATCCGGCGGTCGATGCGGGTGACGTCGACGTCGACGCAGATCGCGACACCGTCGTTCATGGTGACCGCCAGCGGCTGGGCCCCGCCCATGCCGCCGACACCCGCGGTGAGGGTGATGGTCCCGGCGAGGGTACCGCCGAACCTCTTGCGCGCCACCGCGCCGAAGGTCTCGTAGGTGCCCTGCAGGATGCCCTGGCTGCCGATGTAGATCCAGGAGCCGGCCGTCATCTGGCCGTACATCATCAGGCCCTCGGCCTCGAGCTTGCGGAAGTGCTCCCAGTTCGCCCAGTCGCCGACCAGGTTGGAGTTTGCGAGCAGGACCCGCGGCGCCCATTCGTTGGTGCGGAAGACGCCGACGGGCTTGCCGGACTGCACGAGCATCGTCTCGTCGGACTTCAGCGTCTGCAGTGTGCGGACGATGGCGTCGTAGGCCTCCCAGCTGCGCGTGGCGCGGCCGGTCCCGCCGTAGACCACCAGGTCGTCGGGGCGCTCGGCAACCTCGGGGTCGAGGTTGTTCATCAGCATGCGCAGGGCGCCCTCCTGCTGCCAGCCGAGGCAGGTCAGCTCGGGGCCGCGCGGTGCCCGCACGGGCCGGGCTCCAGTGGGGGAGTGGTTGGTCATCTCGAGTCTCCTGACGAGGTTGTGTGACCCCCATGACACCCGCTCGGTCAGTCGCGGAACAGTGCCTCCGGCCTGAATTCTCGGATACGAGACACGATGCCGTTGGGCGAGCCCGATCCGGCGACGAGCGGCGGGCCGATAGACTGGGCGGAAACGAGATGCCCACGAACGGGCGGGATGTGGACGGTGACCAGCGTGGCGATCGACGAGTCCGACGTGGCGTCGCTGTATCGGGCCCGCGGGCACGAGTCCGCGCCCGCCTATCAACGGGTCAAGAATCTCATCGCGGAGCAGATCGTGTCGGGCCGGTGGCCGGAGGGTGATCAGCTGCCGTCGGAGAATCAGCTCGTCAACAGCCTCGGGTTGTCTCGGATGACCGTCAACCGGGCGTTGCGCGAACTGAGCGCGGACGGACTGGTCGTACGGCTCATGGGTGTCGGCACGTTCGTCGCCGAAAGAAAGGTCAGCTCGGCGCTTTTCGAGGTGCGCAACATCGCCGATGAGGTCACGCACAGGGGACACCGGCATCGCAGCGAGGTGGACTTCCTCCGCGCCGAGCCGGCCGAGGCGATCATCGCGCACCAGTTGGGCGTGCCGGAGGGGAGCCCGGTGTTCCATTCGCGGGTGGTGCATTTCGAGGACGACCTGGCGATCCAGGTCGAGGACCGGCACGTCAGTCCGGAGATCGCGCCCGAGTATCTCGACCAGGACTTCACCGCTCAGACACCCAACAACTACCTGATGTCGGTTGCGCCGCTCGGCCGGGGTGAGCACGTGGTCGAGTCGGTGCTCGCGACCGCGGACGAGTGCCGGCTCCTGGGGATCGGCGAGGCCGAGCCGTGTCTGCTGATCCACCGGCGCACCTGGTCCGAGGGCCGGCTGGTGAGCACCGCGCGACTGGTGCACCCCGGCTCCCGCTACCGGCTCGAGGGCACGTTCGAGACGCAGTGACCCCGGGCCGGTAGGGGACCGACGATCGGTCGGCCCGACCGCGATCGGCTCAGACGCTGCCGACCAGACTCCGGATCTGGCGCACGGCAACGGACATGGCCGCGACGTCGACGGCGGAGTTCTCGAAGATCGCGTCGAGGGTCGATCGTGCCCGCAGGATGCGAGTGGAGTTCCGCTCCTCCCATCGATCGATCATGTCGGCAGCGGATTCTCCTGCGCTCGAGGGGTTTCCGAGGAGGTCCAGGCACAGCGCACGCAGGGAGCCGTAGAGCTCGTCCCGCATCGCGAGGCGGGCGAGGGAGTTCCATCGGTTGTCGTAGGCCAGCCTCGACACCGACTGCAGCAGATGCACGGCGCCGAGATGTTGGCTCAGTGCGTAGTACAGCTCCGCGACCTCCGGCACCTCGCGGCCGCTGACGTCGGCCACCTCGATGATGTCGAGCAGGCCGAACTGGTCGAGCAGCAGGTGAACGCGGGCCGCGAGATCGTGCGGGACGCCAGCCTCGACCGACACGGCGATCCGTGCGTGCAGATCGGCAAGCTCCTGTCCGCGAAGCCACTCCGGGACCAGGTGTGCGTGCCGGGCGAGCCGTGGCGCGAATCGGTCGACTTCGGTGCCGATGTCGAGGGGCTGCGGTCGGTTGGCCAGCAGCCAGCGCGAGGCCCGGTCCAGCACCCGCTGGGTGTCGACCACCAGGGCGTCGGTGACGTCGGTCGGCAGCCCACTCTCGGCGATGTCCGCCCACAGTCGGTTCAGGTCGAAGATCCGGGCCGCGACGACATGGGCGCGCACGGCATCGGATCCGATCGCCGCCGAGTCCTCGGCCAGGCGGAACGCGAAAGTGAGTCCGCCGTGGTCGATCACGTCGTTCGTCAGCATCGTCGCGACGATCTCGCGGCGCAGTCGGTGCGAGTCGAGATGGTCGCCGAATCGTTGCCACAGGGCGTCGGGGAAGTACGCGCGCAGGCGGTCGTGCAACGCCGGGTCGTCCGGGAGGTCACCTGCCAGCAGCTCGTCCTTGACGGCGAGCTTGACGTGCGCCATGAGGGTGGCCAGTTCCGGAGAGGTCAGCCCAAGGCCGTCCTGCGCGCGCCGGGAGAGTTCGCGCTTGTCGGGCAACGCCTCGAGCGCGCGCACCAGGCCGCGGTCGTTCTCCAGTTCGGCGATCATCCGGGCGTGCACGCCGAGCATCGCGGGGGCAGTGGACCTGCTCACTCCGAGGATCCGGTTCTGGGAGCGGTTGTCCGCCAGGACGAGTCGGCTGACCTCGTCGGTCATCGAGCGCATCAGCGCGTCCCGCTCACCGGCGGCGAGGTGGCCGGAGGCGACCATGCCTGCGAGCAGGATCTTGATGTTGACCTCGCGGTCGGAGCAGTCGACGCCTGCCGAGTTGTCCAACGCGTCGGTGTTGATGCGGCCGCCGGCGCGGGCGAACTCGATCCGGCCCACCGGTGTCAGCCCCAGGTTCCCACCCTCCGCGACGACGCGGGCCCGCAGGTCGCACGCGTCGACCCGGACCCCGTCGTTGGCCTTGTCTCCGACCTCGGCGTGGGATTCGGTCGACGCCTTGACGTAGGTGCCGACGCCGCCGTTCCACACCAGGTCGACCGGGGCGCGCAGGATCGCGCCGATCAGGTCGGCGGGCGCGAGCACGGTGACTTCGTCGGCGAGACCGAGCGCGCCCCGCACCTCCGGGCTGATCGGAACCGACTTCACCGAACGCGCCCACACCCCGCCGCCGGGACTGATCAGCCCGGGGGTGTAGTCCGCCCATGACGAGCGGGGCAGGCCGAACAGTCGACCGCGTTCGGCGAACGACGTCGTCGCGTCCGGCGCGGGGTCGAGGAAGATGTGACGGTGGTCGAACGCGGCGACCAGCCGAATGTGCTCGCTGAGCAGCATGCCGTTGCCGAACACGTCGCCGCTCATGTCGCCGACGCCGACGACCGTGAAGTCCTCGCTCTGGGTGTCGCGGCCCATCTCACGGAAGTGACGCTGGACGCTCTCCCATGCGCCGCGCGCGGTGATGCCCATCGCCTTGTGGTCGTAGCCGACCGAACCCCCGGAGGCGAACGCGTCGCCGAGCCAGAAGCCGTATTCGTCGGCGACCTCGTTCGCGATGTCGGAGAAGGTGGCGGTGCCCTTGTCCGCGGCGACGACGAGGTAGGTGTCGTCCGCGTCGTGGCGGACGACGTCCGGGGCGGGAACGACCGAGCCGGTGGCCGGGTCGATGTTGTCGGTGACGTCGAGCAGGCCGGCGATGAACTGCCGGTAGCACGCGATGCCCTCGGCCAGGTGCGCCTCGCGGTCGGTCGCGTCGACACCCGTCGGTACGGGCGGTTGCTTCACGACGAACCCGCCCTTGGCTCCGACCGGCACGATGACCGCGTTCTTCACCGCCTGCGCCTTCACCAGTCCGAGTACCTCGGTACGGAAGTCCTCCTTGCGGTCCGACCATCGGAGGCCGCCGCGGGCCACGCTGCCGAACCGCAGGTGGACGCCTTCGACGCGCGGCGAGCAGACGTAGATCTCGAATCGTGGTCGGGGGTGGGGGAGTTCGTCGATCCCCTGCGGATCGAACTTGAACGAGAGCAACGGTGAGGCGCTGCCGTGGGTGAAATAGTTGGTGCGCAGGGTGTTTCGGACGAGGGTCGTGAAGGCCCGCAGGATGCGATCCTCGTCGAGGCTGACCACGCTGCCGAGCGCGTCGTCCAGGCGGCCGGCCAACTCGTTCTGACGGGCCTCGTCGTGTGCCGCCGGGTCGAAGCGGGCCTCGAACAGTTCGACCAGCAGCCGCGCCGACTCGGGGTGCGCGGACAGGACCTCCGCGATCCGCACCTGGCTGTACGGAAACCCGGCCTGGCGCAGATATTTTGCGTACGCCCGCAGCATCGACGCCTGCCGCCAGGTCAGCCCCGCGCGCAGGACCAGGTGGTTGAACGTGTCGACCTCGGCGTCGCCACGCCACGCGGCGGCGAAGGCCTCGGTGAAACGGGCTGCCATGCCGGTGTCGGACGGAGCGGGGGCGACGTCGAGGGCGAGGCCGAAGTCGTAGATCCAGCACTCACTGCCCGCCGAGTCGGCCATCGGATAGGGGCGCTCGTCGAGCACCTCGACGCCGAGGGACTGGATCACGGGGAGGATGCGGCTGAGGGAGACTGCTTCTCCGTCGATGTAGAGCGTGAGGCGCAGCTGGCCCCGTGCCGCGCCCGTCGGCGGGTGCAGGGCAACCTCGAACGAGTCGGTCCGCAGCGCCTCGACCCGGGTGACGTCCGCGGCGCCGCGTGCGGGGTCGAAGTCGTGTTTGTACGCCTCCGGCAGGGATGCGATGTAGGACTTCGCCAATACCGGATCCGCCATCCGGTCGCGGAAGTCGTCGTCCCAGGCCTGCGTCATCGTCGGCTCTCCTCATGCGGCGGCAGTTGTATATACAGGACTATACAACTCTGTGAACTGCCTCACAAGGATCGAAATTCTGGTGTTTGCCCACTCAGTGAGGGGTGGGGGCGTGGCCCGAGATGTGGGAGGTCAGGCGCTCCGCGCCGCCCAGCAGGATCTGTCCGACGGCATCCGGCTCGGGGTAGGCCAACTGTTTGCGCCAGGTGGTGCTCAGTGCCGCGATCGGCCGGCCGTTGTGGTCGAAGACCGCGGTGCCCACCGACCGCAGGCCCGTCGTCACCACGTCCACCTCCTCGGCCCAGCCGCGCGACTGGGCCTCCGCGAGGGTGCGGCGCAGTTCGGTCAGCGTCCGCGGACCGAGCCCGGTGCGCGTGATGAAGTCGCCGCGCCGGGAGTACAACGCCTTGACCTGGGCGTCGGGCAGGGCGGCAAGGATGGCGCGGCCGTTGGCGGTCAGGTGCGCCGGCAGCCGGACGCCGATGTCGGTGATCAGCGAGACCTCGGCCGCCGGGCCGGAGGTGGGGCGTTCCTTGAGCAGGTAGACGGTTTCGTTGCCGTGCAGGATCCCCAGGTGCACGGCCTGCCCGAGCTGCATGGCCAGCCGGTGCAGGATCGGTTGCGCGAGGCGCTCGAGCGGCTCGTGGCGCAGGTATGCCGAGCCGATCTCGAACGATGTCACCCCGAGTCCGTAGGCCTGCTCACCCGGCACGTACACCACGAAGCCGCGCTCCACCAGCACTGACAGAATGTGGTACACCGACGAACGCGGTAGATCCAGGTCGCGGGCGAGCGCAGCCGCCTGCACCGGACCCGGGCGCTGCGCGAGTCGCACCAGGATGTCGAGGGCGCGACCGACCGCCGGCGATGCGCTGGAACTCGCTGGCCTGACCACGCTGCCGATTCTGCCAGCCCGTGCGCGATCATCACCGAGCTCGGCCCGAGCCAGGCCTGCGAGCTACCACCTCCTTCGTCGACCATTCGAGTCCTTGCCACTGTCCGACCCGAGACAAAGGCGTTCCGGACCGGCAGTCGTCGAACGACACGGACGACAACGAAACCGCGGTATCCGAATCCCGCTTCTCAGACCGGCTTGACGTCGTGCTGGTGTGCCGCCCACTTCGTTGGGCTCGTGCCGAACTGTCGACGGAACCAGCGGGAGAAGGAACTCAGATCCGAGAAGCCGAGTTCGCCTGCGATGTCGGTGAGGTTCCTGTCCCCGCGCGCGACGTAACGTCGCGCGAGATCTGCACGCACGGAATCGAATACGGACGTGTAGTTCTCGCCCGCCTGTGACAGGTGTCTGTGCAGGGTTCGCCGGTCCATCCCGAGACTGCGTGCGATCCGGGCCGCGGTGCAGTTTCCGCCCGGGAGGAGGGCCTCGATCATCTCTCGCACACGTCCGACGGTCGAGGCATCCTCTGGCGGTGCGAGCATGTCCAGGTACTGCCTTGCGTAGGGCTGGAACATCGGGTCCGACAGCGGGTTGACGGAGTCCAGATCGCTCGAGTAGAGCACGAAACCGTTGAAGTCCTGTTCGAATGCGATGCCCGGCCCGAACGCGCGGTGATGGGCATCGAGTGTGGCCGGCTCCTCGTGGACGAAGCACGTGGACAGTGGTCGCCAGCCCTCCGGGAGGAACGCACTGAGTATCCGGGCCAACGACGCGACGACCAGTTCGATGGATTGGCGACCGAGTGTCATTCCGGGTGCGGGCTCGATTCGTAGTGAGGCAAGCCCGTTCAACTCGACGAGCAGAATTCGAATCGCCTCGTTGTGTACCCGCATGTGACGCAGTATCAGCGCGATCGCGCTGCGGACGTCGGGCTCCTCCCGGGCGGCCAAACCGACTGCTCCGAGTATCGACACCCCCCTCCCGTCCGCCATCTTGACTGCGAAGTTCGTGCAGGACGTTGCCAGAGCGGTCCGCTCCAGCAGCTCGTCGACGCGCTCCGCGGGGAGCCAGGTGTTCGGCATGGCCAAGGAGGTCGGGTCGATCCCGGCGGCACGCATGAACGGATCCGGGGCCGAGCCGAGAGACTGGGTCAGCTCGACGTACCCGGTCAGTGCCGAACTCCGTACCTTCGCCGCCGTCATCGATCGCTCCTGTCCCAAGATGCCAAAGCATGCGTCCCAATGAGACAAGTGTTTCCGTCTCAATGCGTATAGCGTGACCTGTGTCACCGCAGTTGTCGAACCGGTCCACGCGGTCGCTTTCGCTGGGCAACCCTCAGCGCACAAACGCCCGGCAGTGCCTGACGCGCAGGCTCGGTTCACCGACATCGTGCCGACACGTACGCAGCGCAACCACAGCCTGGTTCAGGCCCGCAGCGAGCTTTCGAACCGGCCATATCCGTGACGCGTCGCCTCAACGCGCCCATCCAGAACAGGAGCACGCATGGAACTGGAGACCCAGGAATCCCCGCCTTCCCGAGAGGTTTCCGGCGCAGGTGCCCATTCGAAGATCTTTCCGTGGGCCGTCTTCGCACTGATCTTCGGACTGATGATGTCGGACTACATGTCCCGTCAGGTTCTCAGTTCGGTCTTCCCCGTCTTGAAGGCCGAGTGGGACCTGTCGGACTCGCAGCTCGCGGCATTGACGAGTGTCGTCGCTCTGATGGTCGGGGTCTTGGCGCTGCCGATGTCACTACTGGCCGACCGTTGGGGCCGCGTCCGCAGTGTCGTCTTGATGGCGGTCATGTGGAGTTTCGCGACTGTCCTGTGCGCCGCCGCGAGCAACTACACGCAGTTGCTCGGGGCGCGCTTCCTCATCGGGTTCGGTGAAGCCGCCTACGCGAGCGTGGGTTTGGCCGTCATGCTCGGTGTCTTCGCACCGCGACTGCATGCCTCACTCAGCGGCGCTTTCCTCGGCGCGGCCTTCTTCGGCTCGGTCATCGGTGTCGCCCTCGGCGGCATCCTTGCCGATCGGCTCGGCTGGCGGGCGGCGTTCCTGATCATGGCCGCCTTCGGGATGACACTCATCGTCCTGTTCCGGATCGTCGTCAACGAGAATCGACTGGCGCGCTACGCCGCTGATCAGCCGATGGTCGGGGCAACAGGCTCCGACGGCGGACGTGCCCCCATTTCGAGCCTGTTCACCAATGCCTCGCTGATGTGCGCATACGTCGGTGCCGGAGTGCAGTTCTTCGTCTCGGGTGTTCTGCTCGCCTGGCTTCCGAGCTACTTCAACCGATATCACGACATGGATGCCGCAGGCGCCGGGTTGGCCGCGTCCGTGTTCGTGCTCCTGATCGGTGCCGGAACGGTGCTCTGTGGCATCGCCGCCGATCGTCTCGGGCGTCGCCGGCCCGAGCGCAGATGGAGTGCCGCGATCGCGTATGCCGCCATCGCGATGGTCTGCCTCATGATCGGATTCCAGCTGGAGAACGGCCCGATCCAGCTGGTCCTCCTCGGCATCGGTGCGTTCTTCTGCTCCGGATTCTCCGGTGCCACAACAGCAGTCGTCGCCAGCCTCTCCCATCCGTCGATCCACGCGTCGTCCTTCGGCGTCGGTACCCTTGCCAACAATGTCTTCGGCCTGGCGTTGGGTCCGGTCGTCGTCGGCATGTTGTCGGACCGGCTGGGACTGCTCGGTGCGCTGCAGTGGGTCCCCCTCGCATCAGTTGTGTCGATCGTGCTCCTCGCACTCGGCATGAAGCTCTACCCCGCCGGTCTCCGCAAGCTGGCCTCCGTGCAGACGAGGGGCGCGCACGCGGTGCCCGCAGTACCGGACGTGCACGCTCCCGCCGCTTCCGCATAGATCCCGTGCCGCACACGAACCATCTCGGTATCGACTGTGCGGATGTGACTTCCACCGTTCCACCGAAGGAGATGAAGGAATGCAGCTACTCGACCGGGTTGCGGTCGTGACCGGAGCCGCGCAGGGTTTGGGTCGATCGATCGCCCTCGCCATGGCGCAGGAAGGCGCGGACCTCGTCCTGTGCGACCTGCAGGAGGACAAGCTGGCGGAGGTCTCCGCCGAGATCGAGGCACTGGGCCGCAAGTGTCTGGCCCTGCGCTGCGACGTCTCCTCCAAGGAGCAGGTCGTCGAGACGTTCGCCCGGGCCGCGGAGCAGTTCGGCACCGTCCACATCCTGGTGAACAACGCTGCGCGGGTGCCGAACTCGCCGGCCGACGAGGTCCGCCGCAGCCGGCACTACGCCTACGTCACCACCCCCATGGAGCGCCAGTCCATGGGCATCACCAGCAGCCTGACCGACGAGGACTGGCTCAAGTGGTGGGACGTCAACGTCCACGGCGTCTTCTACTGCACCCGCGAGGCGCTGAAATACATGGAGCCCCAGGGCTACGGCCGCATCATCAACATCGCGTCGATCGCCGGCATCTCCACCGCGAGCACGCACAGCCCCGGCTACTCGGCGGCCAAGGCTGCTGTCGTGAGCCTGACCAAGACCGTCGCCCTCGATGTTGCGGGCGCAGGCATCAACGTCAACGCCATCGCCTGCGGTGGCGTTCTCACCCCTCCCTTCCAGGCGTACCTCGACAACGCGACGGAGGAGGAGAAGCGCAACCTCTACCAGATCATTCCCGTCGGTCGCTTGGGAAGTCCAGAGGAATACGCCTCTCTCGCTGTCTATCTCGCCGGCGACAACCACTACCTCGTCGGCCAGGTCATCAGTCCCAACGGTGGCGCCGTCATCTGACCACCGCCTCCCTGCGGTTCCGTCGAACATTCGTCCTCGACAACACTTTCCAACCTTCTCGACAGGAGCTACCTCATGCATTTCCACGACGATGCCCTCTTCCCGGAGAACCAGGACAAACTGGTCATCACGGCTGCGCCGTACGGTCCCGAGTGGGAGCCGGACGACTTCCGCGAGGACCTGCCGCTGACCATGGAGGAGCACGTCCAGCAGGCCGTGGATTGCTACGAGGCCGGTGCGTCGGTGCTGCACATCCACGTGCGTGAGCTCGACGGCAAGGGCAGCAAGCGCCTGTCGAAGTTCAACGAGCTGCTCGCGGGTCTGCGCGAGGCCGTCCCGGAGATGGTCCTGCAGGTCGGCGGATCCATCTCGTTCGCGCCGGAAGGTGAAGGTGCCGAAGCGAAGTGGCTCTCCGATGACACCCGGCACATGCTCGCCGAACTCGATCCGAAGCCGGACCAGGTGACCATCGCGATCAACACCAGCCAGATGAACATCGCGGAGCTCTTGACCGCGGACGACGTCGCGGGCACGTCCCTGGCGCGTCCGGAACTGCAGGAGACGTACCGGGAGATGACGATCCCGGCGGGGCCGGGATGGGTCGAGGAACACCTGCGACGCCTGCAGGCCGCCGGCATCCAGCCCCTGTTCGCGCTGACCGGCATCACCGGCCTCGAGAGCGTCGAGCGGCTCATCCGCCGTGGCGTCTACACCGGCCCGCTGAATGTGACCTGGACCGGGATCGGCGGCGGCATGGAGGGGCCGAACCCGTACAACATCATGAACTTCGTTCAGCGCGTCCCGGACGGCGCGGCCCTGACCCTCGAATCCCTCATGCGCAGCGTGCTGCCCGTCAACACGATGGCCATCGCGATGGGCCTGCACACCCGCTGCGGCAACGAGGACACCATCTGGGGCCGCAAGGGCGAGAGAATGACCTCGGTCCAGCAGATCGAGCAGCTGGTCCGCATCGCCGGCGAACTCGGCCGCGAGGTCGCCACCGGCAAGGACGCCCGCGACATCTACAAGATCGGCACCACGTACGCCGACGCCGACGAGACCCTCGCCAAGCTCGGTTACGCCCCGAACCGGCGCCCCGGCCAGGTCGGGTTCACCCACCACGCCTAGGACACCAGGTCGTTTCACAGCGGGGTACGGAACCGAGGCTCGTGCCCCGCTGCCGGGTGTTCCCTCGGGCACCCGGCCATGCCGTGATCTGCGCCCGATCCTCGGCCGTCGAGTTCTGCCCACCCCCGATCCAGGAGTTACACGTGATCAATGGCTTGACCATGGATGACTACCCCCTGTCGCTGACCGCCGTGGTCGAGCGCGCCGAGCGTTTCCACAGCGGAAAGGACGTCGTCACTCGCCGCCCCGACGGCAGCATTGCCCGGACCACGCTCGGGTCGTGCGCCAGTCGGGCACGTCGGCTTGCCACCGCGCTGGCCGGGCTCGGCGTCGGGGACGGTGACCGGGTGGCGACGCTGTTGTGGAATCAGGCCGAGCACCTCGAGATGTACTTCGCGGTCCCCTCGATGGGCGCGGTCGTTCACACACTCAACCCGCGCCTGCACCCCGACGAACTTGCATTCATCGTGGGGGACGCGGGGGACCGGGTCATCGTGGTCGACGAATCCCTGCTCGAGGTGTTCGACGGCTTCCGTCGCACGCATCGGTTCGACCACGTCATCGTCGTCTCCCAGGGAGAACCGGCCCCGGAAGGAATGCTCGACTACGAGATCCTGATCGGTGAGTCCGAGCCGATGGAGTGGCCGCTTCTCGACGAACGACGTGCCGGCGCAATGTGTTACACGTCCGGCACCACGGGTCGACCGAAGGGTGTCGTGTACTCGCATCGAGCGCTGGTGCTCCATTCGTTGACCGTGGCGCTGCCCGATGCCCTGGGCGTATCGGTGCAGGACACGTTGCTGCCGGTGGTGCCGATGTTCCACGTCAACGCGTGGGGTCTGCCGATCGCCGCCGCGCTGCTCGGGGCGCGGCTCGTCCTACCGGGGCCGAAGCTGGACCCGGTCAGTGTGCTCGACCTGATCGAGGCCGAATGGGTCACCATGACCGC
Organism: Rhodococcus sp. Q; assembly: GCF_005503035.1. NCBI lineage: Bacteria > Bacillati > Actinomycetota > Actinomycetes > Mycobacteriales > Nocardiaceae > Rhodococcus > Rhodococcus sp. Q. The sequence goes on along the minus strand of NZ_SCOY01000001.1, from coordinate 381,640 downwards.
GGGGGTGCCGACGGTGTGGATGGCGATGCTCGACGCGCTCGACGCACAGCCGCAACGCTGGGACCTGGGCCGTCTCGAACGGTTGATCGTTGGTGGGGCGGCGGCTCCGCGCAGTCTGCTCGAGGGGTACGACCGTCACGGCCTGACGGTTGTCCAGGCGTGGGGAATGACCGAGACCGCGCCGGTGGGCACCGTCAGTCGCCTCCCGGTGGATCTGCGGGACCGTGCGGCCGATGAGCAGTACGAGTTCCGCGGCAGGCAGGGTGTCGCAGTTCCGTTCTTCGACATTCGCGCTCGGAACGAGGATGACGGATTCATCGAGTGGGACGACGTGGCGATGGGCGAGTTGGAGGTGCGGGGCCCGTGGGTCGCGGCTGCCTACCACAACGGTGCGGGCACAGACAGTTTCACGGCTGACGGATGGTTCCGCACCGGGGACATCGTCCGTATCGACCACCGTGGCTGTATCCGAATCTGTGACCGCTCGAAGGATCTCGTCAAGTCCGGCGGCGAGTGGATCTCCTCGGTCGACCTCGAAAACCATCTCATGGCGCACCCATCGGTGGCGGAGGCGGCGGTGATCGCCGTCCCCGATCCGAAGTGGGGTGAGCGCCCCTTGGCGGTGCTTGTCCTGCGGGACGGCCTGACCGCGGACCCGGAGCAGCTCCGTGAGCATCTGTCGGGTGAGTTCGCGCGGTGGCAGCTGCCCGAGCGGTTCGAGTTCGTTTCCACTATCCCGAGAACAGCCACCGGAAAATTCAAGAAGAGGGATCTACGCGAACAGTTCACCGCTTGAGCTCGTGGCTGTGAACTCAGGCGGGGAAAGGAAGCCGAACCTGGCCGGAAACCCGTCCGGAATCGGGTGCAAACGGGTGTGAGGGAGGACGCCGCGGCGCGTACGGGGTGCCGCCACCAGAGCGCCATCCACAGCATCGGTGCGCACTACGACCGTCATGTGGTTCCGGTGGTCGAGCGGGTCGCCGCCGACTTCGAGATCGACTCGCCGGCAGTGCCGATGTCGGTCCCGGAGTTCGGCGACCCTGTGCCGCTCGAGGTGTTCCTCGACCGCTACCCCAGCACCGAGGCGTTGCTGGCGACGACGAAGAACCGGCAGAACACCTCGACCCGCGGCGGGATCCGCAAGGCCGACGCAACCCTGCGATACGCGGCGATCCTCCGCGATCACGAGATCCACACGATCCAGGACGCACGCGCGCTGTTCGCCGACCACGCCATCTGGCGTGCCGCACGCACCGGACGATGACACCGAACGCCGCTGCCCCGACATCGCACCCACCCGGAGAAGGATCTCCGGGCATTCAACTCCGCACTTGCGAAACACTATTCAGCGCCTGCCCCGGTTTCGCCGGGAGACGGACGGTCGGGCCTGGGCGTTTGACTGCGGGGGAGGGGACCTGGGGCTGCATGAGGCCGGATGCGAATGTGTCGGTGGCCCCCGCTACAACTGATGGTGCGATTCACACTCACACCGATCAGAGGGGCGCACGATGGGGTTTTTCACGAAGGACGCGGTACCAGGTCTCGGGAGCGTCCTCGCCCCACTGTCTCAGGACCGGATCAAGGCAGCGCTGGAGCGGTCCGATTGGACGTACAGCGTCGATCCCGACGGTGACATCTTCGGCTCCTGGGAGTACGGGTCGTTCTTCTTCTTCGTCAACGGCGCCAGCGGAGAACTGTTGTGTGTGCGCGGATTCTGGCGGGGCAAGCTCGAGGAATCCGACTACGTGAAGGCTCTCGAGCTCTGCAACGCGTGGAACTCCGAGAAGCTGTGGCCGAAGGCGTATCTCGAACGTGACAGCGAGGGTCGGATCCGTGTCAACGCCGAACTCAACGTCGACTACGAGCATGGTTTGACCGACGACCAGCTCCGGCAGCATCTCCTGTGTGCCATCAACACCAGCATGACGTTCTTCGAGCATGTGAACGAGACGTTCCCCGAGGTGTGGGAGCAGTTCGAGTCCGAGGAGTAGCGGCCCGCGCCGATCAGGGATCGGCGCGAACCACAACGGTGCCGTGAGCACATCGGTACCCAGTTCTCTTCGGCTACAACGTGAGTACTGCTCGTAGTTTCCGTCTCGACATCTCAGGAGCCTCGTGTCCGATCGTTTCCAAGTCGACCTTGCCGGCATGGTCGACCTGCTCTCCCGACATCTCTACTCCGGCCCGCAGGTGTTCCTGCGCGAGCTCGTCCAGAACGCGGCCGACGCCGTGACCGCACGGCGCGAACTCGACCCCACTGCGGAGGCGGCGATCCGGCTGAGCACGGGCACCGACCCGAGCGGGCGGCCGACGCTCGAGGTCACGGACACGGGCATCGGCCTCACCGCCGACGAAGCCGCGGAACTGCTCGCAACCATCGGACGGTCCTCCAAGCGGGATCCGATGCTGGGGCTCGGACGAACCGAGTTCATCGGGCAGTTCGGCATCGGTCTGCTCTCGGCGTTCATGGTCGCCGACCGCATCGAGGTGCGGTCGCGGAGTGCCCGGCACGTTGGATCGGCGATCCGCTGGATCGGATGCGCGGACGGCACGTTCGAGGTGAGCGAGGACGCCGATCCGGATGCACCGGTGGGCACGTCGGTGCGGCTGACCGCACGTCGGGACGCCGAGCACTGGCTCGCGAACGACACCGTGCTCTCGCTCGCCGAGGAGTACGGTTCGCTGCTCCCCTTCGACGTCGCCGTGCGAGTACCCGTCGCCGGCTCGTCGCCGATGTGGCGGCGCATCACCCAGCCCGAACTGCCGTGGCGGGTCGCGTATCCGACCCGCACCGCACGGGAGCGAGCGCTCGCCGAGTACTGCGAGCGGACGTTCGGGTTCACACCGCTCACGCACATCGATCTCGACCTCCCGGTGGCCGGGGTGTCCGGAGTCGCGTTCGTGCTGCCACAAGCGGTGTCACCCGGTTCCGGCCAGCACCGCGTCTACACCAAGCGGATGCTGCTCGGCCCACGAGTCGACAACGTGCTTCCCGAGTGGGCGTTCTTCACTCGAGCCGTCCTCGACACGAGCACCCTCTCGCCGACGGCGTCACGCGAACAGATCCACGACGACGACGCGCTTCTCGGAGTGCGCGACGCACTCGGCCAACAGATCACACGGTGGGCCGTCGACACGCTGAGCGAACCCGGCGCACTCGCGCGTTCCGTACTCGACACCCATCACCTCGCGCTGCGCGCGCTCGCGCTCACCGACACCGATGTGCTCGATCTCGTGGCCCGAGTGCTGCCGTTCGAGACGACGGATCGGCCCTTGACCCTCGCCGAGGCGGCCCGGGACGGCGAGATCGTCTACACCACCACCACCGAGGCCTACCGAAGGGTCGCGGCCGTCGCCCGCGCGCAGGGTCTGATCGTGGTCAACGCCGGCTACGTCTACGACGCCGACATCATGCAACGCCTCGCCCGGCGTCGTGGCTGGCGAACGCGGGAGTTGCAGAGTTCCGACCTGGTGCAGGTGCTCGGGGTGCCGGGCGTCGCCCGCGAGATGGAGCTCGCTTCGGCGGTCGCACACGCGCGCGACCTGCTCGCCGCCGACGACTGCGACGTCATCGTGCGCACCTTCTCGCCGGACACGGTGCCCGCGATCCTGCTGCGCGACTCGGAGTCCGAGCACCGGCGCGAACGCGAGCGGGAACGCGCGGCGTCACCCGACCTCTGGGGTGGGCTGCTCGACTCCTTCGCCGACGAAAGCCCTTCCCGCACCCGCACCCTCGTCCTCAACGACGACGCGCCAGTTGCCCGGAGCCTCCTGGCCGCCCCGCACGGGGAGGTGTTCGCGGCCGGCCTGCGGTCGCTCTACCTCGCCGCGGTCATGCTCGCGGGCGATGGGCTCCGGTCCGCCGAATCTGCCGCGCTCTCCGGCGCGCTCGGTGTCCTCCTCGACGCCTCGCTTCGATCTGCCGCGCTCGAATCAGACCCTTCACGACAGGAAGACACCCCGTGACAACCTCTGCTGCGTTCGAACTCCGTGACATCAGCCGGATGCCCTACGGGGTCGCCCGCATCGCCGCTGCCGAAACCGTGACCCGCCGAATCGAGGCGGAAGGGCCTCGGGAACTGCTCGCGGAAGCGCTGCTCGACCTGGTCGAGGCGTACACGTATGCGGGGGAGGGCGCGAAGTCGTTCGTCGTGTTCGCGCGGCTGCTGCGGCTCTGGGACGAGAGCCCCGAGCTTTTCGACGGCCAGGACGAGCACAACCTGTTCTGGGAGTTCAAGTGGATTGCCTCGGACCTCCCGCACTTCCCGCAGATCACCGCGGAGCAGGGGGCCGCGTTCCTCGAGGACATGGAGCGCCGGTATCGGATCGTCGGGCACGGCCTGTCCGCGGTGCGCATGAGCTGTTTCCGTTGGGCATGGCACACCGGCCGTCCGGATGCCGAGGCCGCTCGACTCGCGTGGATTGCCCAGGTGCGCGACGAGTTCGACGACTGCCGTGCGTGCACGATCGGGCAGCAGGTCGTCTTCTTCACCGAGACGGGGCGTCACGAGGAGGCCGTCGAGCTCGGCTTGACGCAGGACGACAGCTGCAACCTCGAGCCGACCATCACCCACCACGCCGTCGCGCTCTCGGCACTGCTCATCGGCGATCCGGACCTCGCGCGGGACCAGCACCGCCGGGCACTCGCGTCGCTCGACGCGAGCAACCGGGAACTCGCGCCGTCGAGAGGCCAGAACTTCGAATTGCTCGCCCGTGGTGGACATCTCGAACGTGCGTTGCGCGTTCTGCGCAACGACGACGCTTCGCTCCTCGACCAGGCTCCTTCGCCGCTGAAGCGCCTCCATTTCCTCATCGGCGTGCTGGCGGGGCTCTCGGCCAACCTCGACCAGGGCGACACCGCCACCGGTTTGCGTGAACCGGAGCGCGGCACCGTCGCCGCGCTGCACACGTGGGTGCGCGCGCAGGCCGACGGACTTGCGGCGCGGTTCGACGCCCGCAACGGCAATCGCTACCACGCCGACCTCGTCGCCCGGGCGCTCGCCGCGACGCGCACGGATCGTCCGCTCGATCTCGAGAGCGGCGCTTCGTCCGCCAACTCCGCCGCGCCGTCGGGTGCCGCCTCGGCCGCAGTCGTCTCGGGCGCCGGCGCTTCGGCTGACGAACGGTTCGCTCGGGCGGAAGCCTTCGCCGCGCGACGGGACTACCGGGATGCGCGCGCCGAGTACCTGTCCGCCGCCGCAGAATTCGAAGCGCAAGGCCTCCTCGACCGCGCGGGACTAGCCTTCGCCGAAGCAGCCCAGTGTGCGGCGGAGACCGATGACGACGAGGTCGCGCACGAGACCTTCGGCGCGGCCGTTCCGCGACTCGTCGCAGGTGGAGCGCCGGAGGCGGTCACCGCGGCCGTCCTCACCGCCTGGGCACCGCTCGCGGTTCGAATGGATGCGATCGGCGAACTCCTCTCGTCGCTGGCCGAGTTGCTGGCACGGGTCGAATCTCCACTCGACACCTCCGCCCTCACCGAGGAACTCGCCGAGCGGCGCCGCGCCGAACACGTGCGCACCGTCGCGACGGTGCGGGACACGCTCGCGCGGACGCTGGCGGGCGCCCAGACCTGGCAGATCCCAGCCGAACTCGACGCCACGAACCCCGCTGACGAAGCCATCCGGGCGGGCGAGGAGTTCGCCCGCCTCGGCCTCGTCGTCGATGCCGCGCACGCCTTCTGGCTCGCCGGCAGGGTGCAGCGTGCGGCGGGCATGACCGACGCTGCGGTCTGGGCGCTGGAATCGGCTTTCGAGGGATTCACCGCCGTGGGCAATACCGCCGACCGCGCCGAGGCCGCTGGAGAACTCATCGAACTCCTGCGCGCCAGCGGTCAGTCCGACCGAGCCGACCAGGTCACTGCACAGCTCACACGGTGACCGACACCGGCAGGTCGACGCCCTCGTCTCCGGCTGCCCCGTGCCGCGGAATCATCTTCGCGGCACAGGGTTCGAGTTTCCCTGACGTCGGGCAGGAGAAACCCTAGGCGGTCTCCAGGTTGCTCAGGATCGGGCGCAGACGCGCAAGGGCGCGTTCGTCCTCGACGGCGATGTCGCCGGTGGAGTCGAAGCGCTCGTCGCGGTCGACGAGGGAGCGGAGCGCCTCCGCGACGGCGCTGCGGACCGGTTGCGGTGCTGCCGTGAGCCGTTCGGTGAGCCTGAGCCCATGGCCGCGCGCGTACCGGTCGGCCACGGCACGCGTGACGACCTTCGCGATTCGTGCGGGAGTGCCGGGTAGGGGCAGTCCCGCATCGAGGAGGGCGATCGCGGCGGCGGCGCTGGCCTTGGCAATGGGACCGTTGTAGTCCCTGCGGTCGGTGACGACGAGATCGGTGAGCAGGGACTCGAGGTCGGTGCGCACCTCGGGCGACAGCAACTGCTGCGCGCGCCACTCGAATGCGAGGCCGATGGCTTCGTCGATCGGGCCGCGCCCGGCGTCGAGGATGCCGCGAAGCACGACCCAGCCGGTTTCGGCCCCGCCCGAGTCGGCGGCGGCGAGGATGCGTAGGGCGGTCAGCTGGTCTCCACGCTGGTAGTCGGCCGTCGCGGGCTCCGTGCCTGCGAGGCTGCGGCACCAGTCGAGGAAGCGTGGGTCGGTGCGGTCGGCCCAGTGCGCCAGCACCTCCGACTCCCGGTACCGGAGGTCGGCGTCGAGGACGCGATGGAAGTCGCCCGGGTCCCTGGTCAAGCGCGCTAGAGCGAGCAGCACGGTCGCGTCGCCGGTGACGCTCGCCTCGCGGATCCGGGCGATGCACGCGGTGTCGTCCCACGTCGCGAGTGCAGCGGCGGCGTGCTTCGGCGCGACGGCGAGCAGTTCCCGGACCTCGGGCAACGCGCCGGCGGCAGCCTCGGCCGGCCAGGAGGCGAGCAACTCTGCGAGGTGCCCGGCGCCGTCCCGGGACGGATCGGCGGGCGGCTCCTGCCGCAGCGCCTGCCGGATGCCCGCGACGAGCATGGTGGCGGACGGCGCGCCCTCGCGCACGAGCGCGAAACCGAGCGCGGACCGTCCGGACGCGGACGTCGACACCATGAGGCCGCGCGCGGCCGAGTTCGTGAGGAAGGCCTGGGCCATCGGGCGGGCCCACCGTCCGTCGCCCGCACGCAACAGAGCCAGAGCGGAATCGGCCCGGGCATCGGTGTCGAACGTGCTCGACCCGACGGCGGATGTGCCACCGGCAGTGACTCTTTCGGCGAGATCGCCGAGTGAGTCGCAGACCTCGGGTGTCGGTGGGCACTGCCGGAGTGCTGCGATCATCGTCTCCGGCGCGGCCTCCGGGAGCGCCGCAAAGGCGAGCAGGCGGCGGACCGCGGCCGGAGCATTGCGCCTCGAGCCGATGACGACATCGACGAGCCCTGCGATCGTCGCCTCGTCCGGCGTGGGCAGCGCGGCCAGTACATGAGCCGACGCGTCGGGGTTGACCGCGCTCAACCACTCCGGAAGGTTCGCGACACCGAACGCGATGCGCGGTGCCACCTCGACGGCGAGCTCCCAGCCCGCTACCAGCGCGTCGAGGTCGGTGGTCGCGGCGTCGCCGGCCGCGATCCGGGCAAGCGTCGCCGCCGTCACCAGGCCCGGATCTCCGTCGGAGAGAGCCTCCGAAGCATCGGCACCGAGGGTGGTGAGCGCCGCGACACACGCCTGCTCGACCTGCCCAGCCGGGCGGGCGCTCGCCCGTGCCCCGAGGGTGTCGAGGGCTGCGGAGTCGGCCGTGCCCGCGGTGGCCTGGAGCAGTGCCGCTGCCGCGGCCTCCGGGCCGGCGTCGGAGATCAGGGGTCGTACGAGCGCGGCGATCCGGGTCAGCGACTCTCGGGCCGACCGGACGATCGTGGCGGTGTCGGCGTCGTCCACCTCGACCTGCTCGTAGTCGCGCACCGCGTCGGCGAACATCAGCAGCAACCACGCGGTGTTCTCCGCATCCGCGGCCTGCCGTGCGCCGAGCAGCGACGCGATGGACACCATCGCCGGTGGGGTCGAGTCGTAGAGCGTTCCCTGATGCAACACCGACGCCCACAGGTTGTGTAGCGACTCTTCGGCGGTCTCCGCGCCTGTCAGCAGCTCGATCCAGCCGGGCACATCACTCGCATCGCCGTATGCATGCTCCAGCATCGACCAGTCGACCTCGGCGAGGTGGGTTCGCACGTGCGTGCCGGTCATGAGTCTCCTTGTCGCGGAACAGCCGGAAGTCGGTCAGGACGTCGCACACCGCTGTCAGAATCTACGGGACCGAACGCCGTGGAGTTCGCCGGGACAGCGCCTCCCTCGAGAGGATGCGTGAGTCAGGGTTCGCCCTGCGGGACGTGAGCGTCGTCGATGTGTTCGTCAGGCCAGACCGATGATTCTGGGCTGCGTGATGGGTCTATCCGTGCAAGAGCGGCTTTTGCGGGTAGGGCGCCGGCCGGTGCAGACAACGACGGAGGGAAACCTGATGGCAGTCGGGACGAGCACGATCGACGTCAACGGCGTCGCACTGGGGGTGGAGCACTTCGGGGACGCGGCGGCGCCGCTGATCCTCCTCGTGGGAGGAACCACCATGCTCTCGTGGCCCACCGCCCTGTGCGCGGCTCTCGCCCGTGGCGGGCATCATGTCGTGCGGTACGACCTCCGCGATTCGGGGGCATCGACCACGGTCGATCCCGAGTCGCCGGCCTACACGCTGCGCGATCTGGCATCGGACGCCGCGGCGCTCGCCCTCGAACTCGACCCCAGACCGGCGCACCTGGCGGGCATCGGTGTCGGCGGAATGGTCGCCCAGGTCGCCGCGCTCGATCATGCGCACGCCTTCAGCGCGCTCACGCTAGTCGGAACGAGGCCTGTCGCTCCGGGTCCAGTCGACGACGACCTGCCTGACCATGACGGGGCGACCATGGCCCGGCTGTTCTCGCTTCCGAGGCCGGACTGGTCCGACCGCGCCGGCGTGGCGGAGTTCGCCGCCGCAGGCGCCGAGATCCGTGGTGATGACCCCGCCGCCGCGCGGGTCACCGCCGAACGCATCTGGGACCGAACGCCGGGCACCGCGTCCGCGATCCAGATGGCCAACCAGCTGCGAATGGTGTTCTCCCGACTCGACTGCACGCCGCGCTGGCGCGAACGTCTGCCCGAACTCACGATCCCGGCACTGGTGGTGCACGGCAGGCGCGACCCGTTCTTTCCCGTCGGCAACGGCGAAGCGTGCGCGCGGGAGATCCCCGAGGCCCGGCTACTCGTCATCGAGGATGCAGCGACCGCGATCCCCGACGCGGCCACCGGTGAGGTGGCGGCGGCGATGCTCTCGCTCGGACGGTAGCCACGTGTCGGGTTGGAGTCCCGAGCCGGAGTGCCGTCGCGGTGCCGCCCGCGCGGAGTTCGTCACTTTCAGTGAAAGCCGTTGTGAGCGAACACTTGTACGGGCTGGGGAGCGCGGTGACGAACCGGCGCGGGACGTCAGCCGCGGGGTCACGCCAACTGGATGAGCTCCACGTACTCCTGGGACCAGTGATCCTCGGTGCCGTCGGGTAGCAGGATCACCCGTTCCGGGTTGAGGGCCTCAGCGGCGCCGGGGTCGTGGGTGACCAGCACGACCGCGCCGGCGTAGCTGCGCAGCGCCTCGAGCACCTGCTCGCGGGAGATCGGATCGAGGTTGTTGGTCGGTTCGTCGAGCAGCAGCACGTTCGCCGCCGAGGACACCAGTCCGGCCAGCGCCAACCGGGTCTTCTCTCCGCCGGAGAGGGTCCCGGCGGGCTGCTCGAGCTGCGGTCCGGTGAACATGAATGCACCGAGCAGGCCGCGCAGGTCCTGTTCCCCCGCGTCGGGCGCGGCGTGCCGGATGTTCTCCCAGACCGTGGCCTCGTCGTCGAGGGTGTCGTGCTCCTGGGCGAAGTACCCGACCTTGAGCCCGTGACCGGGCACGAGCTCGCCGAGGTCCGGCGTCTCCGCGCCCGCCAGGAGGCGCAGCAGGGTCGTCTTGCCCGCGCCGTTGAGGCCCAGGATCACCACGCGGCTGCCCCGGTCGATGGCCAGGTCGACACCGGTGAAGATCTCCAGCGAGCCGTACATCTTGGTCAGGTTCCTCGCCGTCAGTGGCGTCTTGCCGCACGGCGCGGGCTCCGGGAACCGGATGTGCGCGACCCTGTCCGCAACCCGGACATCGTCGAGCTCCGCCATCAGCTTGTCGGCCCGCTTGGCCATGTTCTGCGCCGCGGTCGCCTTCGTCGCCTTGGCACCTAGCTTGGCGGCCTGGGCACGCAGCGCGCCGGCCTTCTTCTCGGCGTTGGCGCGCTCGCGGCGGCGGCGCTGCTCGTCGGTGGCCCGGGCGTCGAGGTACTTCTTCCAGCCCATGTTGTAGAGGTCGGCCTCGCCGCGCACCGCGTCGAGGAACCACACCTTGTTCACCACGTCGGCGAGCAGGTCGACGTCGTGGCTGATCACGATCAGGCCGCCGTCGTGGTTCTGCAGGAAGCCTCGCAGCCAGGTGATCGAGTCGGCGTCGAGGTGGTTGGTGGGCTCGTCGAGCAGCAGCGTGGTGTTCGACTTGCCGCCGGAGCCGTCCGAGGCGGCAAACAAGATGCGGGCCAACTCGACGCGGCGGCGCTGACCACCCGACAGTGTGCGCAGCGGCTGGGTCAGGATCCGGTCCGCGAGCCCGAGGCTGTTGCAGATCCGGGCTGCCTCCGACTCGGCCTCGTACCCGCCTAGCGCGGCGAACCGTTCCTCGAGCTGTCCGTACTTGCCGATTGCCCTGTCACGTACGGCGTCGTCGACGGCATCCGCCATGATCGCCTGCTGCTTCTCCATGTTGCGCAGGATCTCGTCGAGCCCGCGGGCCGAGAGCACCCGATCCCTGGCCAGGATGTCGAGGTTTCCCTCCTTGGGATCCTGTGGCAGGTAACCGATTTCACCGCTGCGGATCACCTCGCCCGCGTAGGGTTCGCCCTCCCCGGCGAGGATTCGCAGCGTGGTGGTCTTGCCCGCGCCGTTGCGTCCGACGAGGCCGATCCGGTCCCCGGCCTGGACGCGCAGGGCGGGCCCGGACGCGGTGAGGAGTGTTCGGGTACCGGCGCGGACTTCGAGGTCTGTGGTGGTGATCATGTGAGTTCCCTGGAGGTGTGTTGTCGAGACCGGTGGGGCGCGAGGCTCCGAGGCGACGGCAGTGCTGTTCGTGCCGGAGTGGCCGCACGGTGGCGAGGACCGTTCTCGCGAGCGGGGCACGCGCGGGCGTGCGTGCGCGGCGAAGGGCTGCGCGCCGGAACGGAATCGAAGAACCCGGGAATGCGGGTGGTGTGCAGCCGAATCGTGGTCGGCTAGCGGAGGTCGCTCATCCGTGACGGCGTCAGCCGATGAGTCTCTGCACCCAGATCAAGCCAACGCGGAGCCGCCGACGGCTCTTCTTGGCTGGTGGGATACGCATGGCGGGACACTCTGCCGCCCGGGCGGGGCCGTGTCAATTCGATTCGGGCACCGTGCGGTGTGACCTTCCTCGCGAACCTCGATCATGTCCCGGACTCCGGCAAGGTCGCCGTCATCCCGCGCCCGGAGGGAATTCCACCTGAGTATCTTGCTCAACAAGCTAGATGTCGCTAGCTTGTTGAGCATGAGTGCTGTGGAGAGACGAAGCCTCGTGCTTCGAGGCGTGCTGGATCTTTGCCTCCTGGCACTGCTGAGAGAGCGGCCCGTGTACGGCTACGAACTGACGGAGCGGCTGGCCGAGCAAGATCTGCTCGTCGCTGGAGGATCGGCCTACCCGTTGCTGGCTCGCTTGGAGAAGGCGGGCCTCGTGGTGTCCGAGAAGCGGCCGTCTCCGTCAGGGCCGCCGCGAAAGTACTACTCGCTCAGCGAAATCGGCATCGAGGTGCTTGCCAGCGGAACGTCGGAATGGCTTGCGCTCTCCAGCAGCGTCACCTCACTGCTGCAGTCACCAGACCGGGCTACCAACAACGGAACGGGCGTCGCATGAACACCACGAACACGCAAGTCGACCACGGTGAGCTCCAGGGGACCCTCCGGGAGGCAAACCGACTCTGGCGCCGCGCCGGCGTCCGTGGCTCGGACCGAAAGATGATGCTCTCCGAACTGGAGGCGGAGATCGACGGTGCCCTCCGGGACGGCCACGACGCGTCCGCGGTCCTCGGTGAGGACAGCTCACGGACCCTCCGGCAGTGGGCGGACGAGCGGGGACTGTGCGGGCGTGCCTTGCGGCTGGAGCTGGTCGTTCCAGCTGTCGTTCTCGGCGCAGCGGCTGGACTGGCGGTGATCCTGGTCGCCGTCTTCGCTGGGTTCGCGGGTCGTCCGACCGTAGATCTGGGGCCGTTGGTCCTGCCCATGTACGCGTCGTCAGGCGCATTCGCCTATCTGTGCGCCCTGCTGTTCGTGTGGATCACCCTTCGCCGTGATCCACGGGCATCGTCGACGCTTCGGTGGCTGTCGGTACTTCTGCCGGCGGGAGCAGTCCTGAGTATCGGAGCCGGCATGGCAATCGCATGGTGGAGGAACTTCAACCCGACCCCGATCGTCCTCGCCGTGGTGGTCGGAGTCGTGATCGTCGTGCTCGGGACGACTGCCGGCATTGCCCGCCACAGCGCGGTCACCGGGACACGACCCGAGACGATCTGACTCCCGGCAATCTTCTTCCGATTCGTCGTCTCGTTCACGCCTGCGGGACGGTTTCGGCGACCGGATTGTCGACCCGGGGGAGCGCTTTCATATGCTGGGGGGCGCGCACGTCGAAATCAGGGCCGGTCGCGAGTGGTTCCACCGATCCGGAACGCTGACCAGCGAGTGACGTGCGTCTCGTCCGGGCCGAAATCCGTCCCACGGACCTGTCACACGAGCCGGAAGGCGAGGGAGCGTAGTGAGCACAGCGGAACTTACCCAGTGGAACTCCGAGGAGGCTCTCGCGGAGGCGATGATTCCGATCATCGGCGGTCTGCACCGGACGCACTCGGTGACGGTTCTGCTCCACAGCCGCTCGCTGGTGAACCGGTCGGTCATCCAGATTCTGCGTACCCACCGCTTCGCTCGGCAGATCCGCGGCGACGAGCTGTCCGTCGAGGAGACCTTCCCGTTCCTCCAGGCGCTGACCGAGCTCGACCTGCGCCCCTCGAAGATCGACCTCGGCCTGCTGGTGTCGGCGTACCACGCCCACGGTGAGGGGACCTCGATCCCCGAGTTCGTCGCGGAGCGTCTCACCGACCTCGTCGGTGGCGCCCAGACGAGCCCGGCGAAGCCGCAGGACGTCGTCCTTTACGGCTTCGGCCGCATCGGTCGCCTCGTCGCCCGTCTGCTCATCGAGAAGGCCGGTTCGGGTAACGGCCTGAACCTGCGGGCCGTCGTGGTCCGCAAGGGTGGCGACGACGACCTGGTCAAGCGGGCCTCGCTGCTGCGCCGCGACTCCGTCCACGGGCAGTTCAACGGCACGATCAAGGTCGACGCCGAGAACAGCACGCTCATCGCCAACGGCAACGTCATCAAGTTCATCTACAGCAACGACCCGACCACCGTCGACTACACCGAGTACGGCATCGACAACGCCATCCTCGTCGACAACACCGGTATCTGGCGTGACCGCGACGGGCTGTCGAAGCACCTGCGCCCCGGCATCGCGAAGGTCCTGCTCACCGCGCCCGGCAAGGGCGACGTCCCGAACATCGTGCACGGCGTCAACCACCGCAGCCTCGACCAGGACGAGACGATCGTGTCGTGCGCATCCTGCACCACGAACGCCATCGTCCCGCCGCTGAAGACCATGGACGACGAGTTCGGGGTCTCGCGCGGCCACGTCGAGACCGTGCACTCGTTCACCAACGACCAGAACCTGCTGGACAACTACCACAAGGCAGACCGTCGTGGTCGTTCCGCGCCGTTCAACCTGGTGCTCACCGAGACCGGTGCCGCGTCGGCCGTCGCGAAGGCCCTTCCGGATCTGAAGGCCAAGATCACCGGCAACTCGATCCGCGTTCCCACGCCGGACGTGTCCGTCGCGATCCTGCACCTGCAGCTGAACCGTGAGACCACGAAGGCGGAGGTCGTCGAGCACCTGCGTCAGGAGTCGCTGACCGGTGAGCTGAGCCGGAACCTCGACTTCACGGCCGCCACCGACGCCGTGTCGAGCGACTTCATCGGCTCGCGGGCGGCGTGCATCGTCGATGCGAACGCGACCATCGTCGAGGGCGACACCGCCATCCTCTACGTCTGGTACGACAACGAGTTCGGCTACTCCTGCCAGGTGGTGCGCACCGTGCAGTACCTGTCCGGCGTCGAGTACCCGATCTACCCGGTGGTGGAGGCCGCGGACCTGGCGGCCGTCAACTGACGACACCGTAGTTCCCCGACAACGCCCCGCGAGGACATTGCTCCTCCCGGGGCGTTGTCGCGTTCGGGTGGGTGCGCGAGAGAGTCACAGTCCCGTTGGCAGGCCGACGTCGTAGAGAGACAGAACGTCCGCCGTGCCGCGGAGCGTGTCGACGACGCATTCCGCAGGCTCGGCGAAGATCGTCGGATAGTCGATCTCCCCGAGCGTGGGGTCGACGCCCCAGGCGAGTTGTTCCTCGTCCAGCGAGAACTGTGCGTCGACGCCGTCCTTGTTTCCGCGCGGATCCTGGCGATGCCAGGCGCCGTTGAGATGGACCGCGACCAACCCGTGCAGGACGTGTTCGTCCCCGTGCGCGAGGCGCTGGTAGCACAGGCCCGTCGGAACGCCTTCGGACCGCAACAACGCCGTCAACAGGTGTGACTTGGCGTAGCAGAGCCCGACGCGGTGCTCGAGGACCTCGCTCGCCGCCAGGGTGACCCGCGGGTCCTGGACGTCGTAGGAGTGGCCCACTTCGTCGCGCACCCACTCGAAGGCGGCCCTGGCGAAGGACACGTCGCTGTCCGAGCCCTGCCGGAGTGTCCGAGCAAGGGTTCGGATGGATGGGTCGTCGAGATCGATGAACTCGCTGCCTGCGAGGTAGCCTTCCGGCGATTCGGGGTCGGACAGCACGTCGACGGTTTCCATTCGCGGAATTGTCGGGGAGTCGGAGCGGGGCGGTCAAGCCGATTACGGCCACCCGAGAAAACGGAGGTCAGCGGCTGATCCAAGTGACCCGCAACCCCCGTACGAGGGGAACCGTCCAGGGAATTAGAGTCCCCCTGTGATTTCGCGCGAGGGTGTAATGGAACGTTCGGCCGATGGCAGCGATCGGTACCCGCTGCTGACCATCCGGGAGTTCTTCGACGGGAACACCGTCGAGGACTCGATCGCCCCGAACCAGTACGGGTACGGACGCCCTGATCTCGCCGAGATCGCACGCCGCCTCGACGCGCTGGCCGCCAATCGCGCCGTCGCCTGGGTACGCGTCCAGCCGCACGAGGAGATGTTCGAGGACGGGTACGACGGCGTGACCGCCGAGGGCATAGCGATCTGCACGACGCTGACCTCCGAGGAGATCGACGAACGCCTCGATGTGAAGAGCCTGCAGGCGGAGCCGACGTGGGAGGGCATGGTCTACGACCACGACGACTTCTGCGACGTGCCGGCCGTGCCCGGCAGCCACCGGGTGCTGTCCCTCGTCTGGGGCTGAACCGCTCTGGGCCGCGGAGCCTGGGTGGCCTCGCTCGCCCCGACCGATCAGTTGGAGGTGTGGAGCGCGAGCGGTACGGATGTCGAAGACGCGCCGGCCGCAGACGCGTTGCGCGACTATGGCGCCCGGACCGCCGATGAGGAGGCACGGGCAGAACACGAGCGACCGGCCGATCCGGCTGCGAACTGGTCCGGCTGGTGGTGGTCGACGCCACCGACCCGGAGTTCGACTCGGCAGCTGTCGGACGGCACCCCGGCCGGATTGTGGTTCGTGGAGGACAGCATGGGCTGGGAGCGTGCCGTGGTGCGGCGGGTGAGCGTCCCCGCCGACGCTCGCGTGTACGAGGTCGACGGCGCGCAGGCGTGGGCGGAACTGTGCAGGCGGTTCCCCCGTCGAGGTCACCGCCCAGAAGCGTCACGACTGGTACCTCACCACCGGGCGGTCGGGGCGATGGGTCATCCCCGACTGGCCGCGGATCGCCGAGCGGTACGACGGCGTCCACCTCACCGCGGCGGGATACCTCGCCGCGGCGGGCTCCGCGATCGCCGTGGACGCCGACACCGCGAGTGTCATCGCGGGATGGGCACCCGACGAAACCTATTGGCTCACAGATGCGGTCGACGTCGATGTGGACGCTTCCCGAAGCTGGGTGCGCGACGCCACGGGCAGGCTTCCATCCTGGAACGAAGAATCGCGCTGACGGTCAGCCCCGGTCGACCGCAGCGCGTATTGCCGCCTGCACGCCCTGCCCGGCGTGAACGATCGGTTCGATCGACCGCAGGGTCCGGCACAGGACGAAGGCGCCTTCGAGGGCGGTCAGGGTGATCGTGGCCAGCCGGCGGCAGTCGTCGTCGGCGAGGTCGAGCTGCCCGAACCAGGCGGCGAGGGCGGTCAGCCAGGATTCGAAGACCGCGGCGGCTTCGAGTCGAAGCGTCTCGTTGGTGCTCGCGACTTCGAGGGCGATGGTTTCGATGGAACACGCCTCGCTGTAGTCCTGCGACTCCAACAACGTGCCGGCGTTCTCGAACAGGTCCGGGATGCCGTCGACCGGGTCGGTCTCGGCGAGTTGTGCACCGACGAACGTGCCGTACCGGACGCCCTCGCGACGGATGACCTCGACGCTGATCGCTTCCTTGCCGCCGGGAAAGTGGTGGTAGATCGAGCCGAATGGCGCGTTCGCCGCGGTGGAGATCTGCTTGAGGCCCGTGGCAGGCATGCCCTGGCGGCGGTAGAGCTCCGCGGCGGCGTCCAGGATCCGGTCGCGGGTGGGTCGTTCTGCCATCGGGTCTCCTTCTTGCGCGTCGTGCCAGGACAGCATACCGTCGCTGAATAGAACGATCTATCTAGGAGATGATGACGTGCGAACTGTCGAAACGCCGTCCGGTCCCATCGCCTATGACGACACCGGCGGCGACGGACCCGTACTCGTTCTCGGTCACGGCCTGCTCATGGACGGGCGGCAGTGGCGCAAGGTGATTCCACTGCTGTCCGGCTACCGGTGCATCACTCCGACTCTTCCGCTCGGCGCGCACACGACGCCGATGAACGAGGACGCGGACCTGTCGGAGAACGGTGTGGCCTGCATCCTCGCCGACTTCCTCGACGTACTCGGCCTCGACGATGTGACGCTCGTCCTCAATGATTGGGGCGGTGGACAATTCATGATCTCCGAGGGCCGGGACAAGCGTGTCGGACGCCTCGTGCTCGTGTCGTGCACGGCCTTCGACAACTACCCGCCCAAGCCCGCTCGCCCGGCTGCACTGCTGTGCCGAGTGCCCGGCGGCGGCTGGCTGCTCACTCGACTGTTCGGCACCCGCTTCTTCCGCCACAGCACGCGCGCGTACGGGGCGCTCGCCAAGACCGGGCTTCCGGACGCGCTGTACGACGAGTGGTTTCGGCCCGCAGTCGAGAACCCCGCGATTCGCCGCGACCTGGTGAAGTTCGCCACCGGCGCACCGTCACGCCGTCGTCTGATCGAAATGTCGGCCCGGATGAGCACATTCGACAGACCGGTCCTTGTCGTCTGGGCACGCGAGGACCGGATGATGCCCCTGGCGCACGCCGACCGACTGGTCGAGCTGTACCCCGATGCGACCAAGGTGATCGTCGACGACTCGTGGACCCTCGTTCCGGAGGACCAGCCCGAGGTGATGGCAGAAGCGTTGCGCGCGTTCGTGAAATGATCCGGTCCGACGCTCGGTGTTGCAACGTTCGGATCGGTGGGAGACTCGGGCCATGACGACGGTGTCCGGCGACTTCGAGTTGACTATCGACGAACTTCGCGCGGTCGCGGCCTTCGCGGCGGAAAGCGCTCAGGAAGTCCTACCGGTGTTCGAGGCCGCGAGTCCAGGAGATCCGCGTCCCCGCGCAGCGATCGACGCAGCGTGGGAGTTCGTGAACGGTGCGAGACGGTCCATCCGGCAGCGGGTGACGTCGATGGACGCACACCGGGCCGCGAAAGAGGCATCCACCGAGGCCGCTCGTCTCGCCGCGCAGGCCGCGGGCGATGCGGCGTCCGCCGCCTACCTCCATCCGATCGCCAAGTCCCACCAGGTCGGTCACATCCTGCGCGCCGCCGCGAGTGCGGCGCGCATCGGGGAGCTGACTGCGGGCGACGATGCGGAGGTGGGGAGGGCGCGGATCGAGCAGGCGAGACTACGCGCGACACCGACTGTGGTCGCTGTGCTCAGCCGGTATCCACAGGCGCCAACGGGCAAGAATCGCGTGGCGCAGCTCATGAGTTCCCTGGACGCGTCACTCCGCGCAGAGAATCATGGCCGATGATCGTGGGCATGGAGACTGAAAGCCCGCACCCCCACGAGACCGTTCGCGCGGCCTACTCGGCGCGATCCGAGGAGTACGTCGACCTTTTCGGCTCCATGACGTCGACCCACCCGTCCGACCGGGCACTGGTGCGCAGTTGGGCCGCTGAACTGGACGGGCCTGTGCTCGACGCCGGGTGCGGCCCCGGACAGTGGACGGATTTCCTCACCGACCGAGGACTGGTCGCGAGCGGGATCGATCTGGTTCCCGAGTTCATCCGCCGGGCTCGCGCGCAGTACCCGCGCCTGACCTTCGAGGCCGGCAGTTTCGAGGAACTGGAGGATGCGACGGGATCGTTGGGCGGGGTGCTGTCCTGGTACTCGCTCATCCACCACGAGCCGAGGAACATTCACATTCCTCTCGCGGAGTTCGCTCGCGTGATCCGACCCGGTGGGGGATTGATGGTCGGCTTCTTCGTGGGCGACACGGTCGAAGCATTCGACCACGCCGCGACAACCGGGTACCGATGGACTGTGCGTGCCCTCTCCCAGGAGTTGGAGTCGGTCGGCTTCGAGGTGATCGAGACGCACACCCGCACGGGCAGCGGGTACCGGCCACACGGCGCCATCACCGCGCGCAGGCAGAGCCTCCGCTGACGGGTCCGCGAAACCGGCCGTGACGAAGTCGGATGCCCGCTTCCTACGATGGGAGGATGGCGCGCGCACGGACCATCGAGCTCCCTCGGGTGGTGACCTACGACGGACTCCCGGCATCCGCGGGCGGTGCGCACTCGCTTCGAACCAAACGTCCGCATCAGGCATTCGGGCGTGTGCAGCGGTTCGCCGATGCCTGCACGGAACCCGCATCGGTGGGATCGTGGACATTCGAGGTCTGGTCGGGCGGACCGCCCGCGCTGACCGAGCAGCTGGTCGCGGTCGCTACCGAGACCTTCGGTGGAGCGTCCCACCGCGCGCGGACCCACTCGCAGTGGAACGTGTCCACGGAGTTCGTGAACGCCGCCCTCGACGCGCTCGACGCGGCGGGCCCCGACGCCGTCACGGCATACGGACGCTCCCTGGCCGCGTTGACCCACAGTGCGTCCGTGCGCCTCGTCGATCCTGTGGACGGCGCCGCGTACCCGGATCTGACTCCGGACGCCTTCGGGCGCTTCGCGGTGGACGGGTACGGCCGACTACTGGGTGGGTCGGGCATACGCGCGTCAATCGGCAACGCGGCGTCGTCGCTGTCCCTGTGGCTCAACCTGCCCGCCGACGAACGCCTCTCCCCGGGAGCTCGTCACCTGCAGGACCATCTCCCGTTCCGGCTCTCCGCGAAACACTGGCGGCTGTGGCGTCCCACCAGGAGCGGTGACTCGTACCTCGGTACCAGGATTCCCTCGCCCGCCCGTCAAGCCGGGAACTGAACCGCCGAGACCTCCGACGACGGCATCCTCAGCGGAAGCCACACCGGCTCCGCGGGAATCCGCTCGAGCACCCCGCCCGCGAACACGTCGTACAGCGGCAACTGCTCGGCGTGGACGTACCCGATGTGACAGTCGCAGACGTCCAGCGGACAGGGCCTCGGCCGCAACGCCTTTCGGAACGATCCATCGTACAGGTTGCCGAGCACCTCGGGGACGAAGTGGCAGCGTCGGACGGTGCCGTCACCGTCGACGGACACCACCGACTCGCCGGTGCGGCAGGCGCGTCCCCGGGTCGGATGCGGATGCCTGCTGAACCCGAACAGTGGGTCGATCGCGGCCCACTCGGCGGCGTCGGCATCGGTGTAGTCGTGGCCCTCGGCGGCGTTGATCCACAGGTACACCGATGAGGGGAGCTCCGCGCGCAGTCGGCGGGCGGCGTCGAGGTGCTCCGCAAGTCCGACGACGCCGACGCTGAAGCGGACCCCGAGATCGGTCAGCTCGGCAGTTTTGGTGAGGAACCGGTCGTGCGGGGTCTGACCGGGGTGGTACGTGCACCACAGCGCGACCGTGTCGCGGTCGGTGTCGGCGAGCCAGGCGGTGCGGCAACTGAGATTGGTCTGGATCGCCACCCGGCGCACCTGCGGCAACCGCGACAGGCCCACCAGTGCCCTCCGATACCAGGACCGGACCAGGCCCTCGCCCCACGGCGTGAACAGGATCGACAGTTCCTCGTCCTGATCCGCCACCCAGGAGCAGAACCGTTCCAGTGCAGCGCGATCCGCGCGCAGCTGCTCGGTGCTGTCCCGACGTTTCGCGAACGGGCAGTACGGGCAGTCGTAGTCGCACGATGCCAGTGGCCCGCGATACAGGATGGTCAGCACGGTCAGCGGCCCTCGTACTCGGCCATCGCGGCGCGCACCCGGGGGGAGAACAGTTCGGGTCCGAGGGCATCGGAGTACGCCATGCCCAGTTTCGTCAGCCGCAGCAGGTCGCCGTCCGAGTCGAGCCACCCGCGCTCCGACCACCGACGGAGTTCGACACCGAAGTGCTCATGCGGATCGCTGCCGAATCGGGAGCGATAGTCCGTGACCGGCATTCCCGATTTCTGCAGCACGGACTGCAGCAGGTGTCGGCGCCGCGCCTCGTCCTCGGTCATCGCGTGACCGACCACGGCGCGGCGGAAGTCGTCGACGGTGCCCGCCACGTAGTCGTCGATGATGGCGCGGACCTCGTTCACACCCACCGCGTAGTCGAACGAATAGTGCAGCGACCGGGTGTACGACCGTGCGCCGCATCCCAGCCCGATCATGCCGTCGGTCTGGCAGGCGTAGTCGTTCGGGCCGAGGTCCGGCGCGTCGCCGCGACGGAACATCCGCATCGACTCCTGGACGTAGCCGGCGGCAAGCAGGTGATCGCGGCCGCGCCGGTACAGGTCCAGCCGATGCGCGTCCCATTCCGGATCGGGGCCGCCGCCACGCCGGGCCAGACCCGTCAGCGGACGCACGTAGAGCGGGTACAGGTACAGCTCCTCCGGGCGCCAGGCCAGTGCGGCGTCGAGCGACGCGGCCCAGGACTCCGGCGTCTGACCGTCGATCCCGTAGATCAGGTCGATGTTCAGGACGTCGATCGCCGCGTCCCGGACGCGTTGCAGCGCCGCCTCGACGTCCGCGCGCCGCTGCGGCCGCACCGCGGCCCTGGCCTCGGTGTCGTCGAAACTCTGCACCCCCAGGCTGAGGCGAGTGGCGCCGCGCTCGGCGAGCACCGCCAGCCTGTCGGCGGTGGCCGTCGACGGGGACGCCTCCACCGACAGAGGGACCGCACGCAGGTCGGCGCCCATGCTCTCGGCGATGTCGCACAGCCGTTCCAGTTCCCGTGCGGTCAGGTAGGTCGGTGTCCCACCGCCGAAGGCGGCCGTCGAGAACCGGGCCGAGGGTGACAGCGCGTCGCGTACCGACTCCGCCTGCCGCTCGAGGGCGTCGAGGTAGCGGGTGGTCAGTTCGTCCGGCGCACCGACACGGGTGAAGAGGTTGCAGAAGCCGCATCGCACCTCACAGAACGGCACGTGCAGGTACAGGGAGAGGGCATCCTGCGGTTCGCCGGACCACAGGTCCGTCAATGCCGGACGCGGGTGCAGCGGGCGGTACGCGGTCTTGTGCGGGTACGCGTACACGTAGTTCTGGTACGGCGGAACGTAGTCCGGCGACACAGCGGCAGGTGACGTCGGCATGGGGAGGGCAGTGGTGGCAGGAAGGGCAGTGGTGGCGGGAAGGGCAGTGGTCATCGAGGGCCGTCCAGGAAGAAGTGGGCATAGGGCACGGTCCAGACAACGGGGTGACCGAGCCGGTGCCCGGTGTAGCCGTCCTCGCCGTAGGCGGTCCCGTGGTCGGAGCACACGATCGCGAAGCATCGTCGCCTGCTCGACATGGAGTCGAACAGTCGGCCGATGTGCCGGTCCACGTACTCCAACGCGGCCGCGTGCGTCTCGCGGGTGTCGCCGGCGTCCGCGGTGGCGCCGTCGGCGTGGAACCAGTTCGGTTGGTGCAGCGCAGAGACGTTCACGAAGAGGAACAGGCGCTGCCCGGGGTCGAGTCCGTCCACGATCTGTGCCGTGAGTTCCACCTGCGACTCGAAGGACGTCGGGGAGGTCACACCGAGTTCGGGGGACCAGTGCGCCTCGTCGAACAGGTCGGGCAGCACGGACCCCAGCGCGCCGCGCCGGTTGAAGAAGCCGACACCGCCGATGCACACCGTGTGGTATCCGGTGTTATGCAGTCCCGCAACGATGTTCGAGTCAGCGAACACGAACGTCCGGTCGGCGGTGGACTCGCTTCCGCCGAACTCGGCCGCGAACAATCGCGGATGCGGTCCCTGCCCGATCGGGGTGGGAAGGAACCCCGCGAACATCGCCTGGTGCGAGGCGTAGGTGAAGCTGCCGGGGGAGTGGCGTTGCTCCCAGCGTCCACCGGGCAGGTGCCGTGCCAGGTTCGGAATCCGGCCGGCCGCCGCGAGCTCGCAGGCCACGTCGTAGCGCAGCGTGTCGAGCGTGACCATCAGGATGTCGTCGACCCCGACGACCGAGTTCATGTCAGGCTGCTGCATCGGCCGACCACCCCTCCAGTGCCGCCAGCTGCGCCCCGTACGTGTCGAGACCGTCGGCTCGGCCCGGCAGCCCGAGCAACCCGGGAAGCAGGTCGCCGAACGCGTTGACCTCACCCACGCTGGCGCCGTTCCAGTTCGCGGAGGGCAGCAGGTCCACTCCGACGCACAGCGTGCGTGGGAAGCGCGCAGCGGCGCGTTCCGCAACGGCCAGCGCACTGGCCCAACCGAATCCGGCGGCGTCGAATGCTGCGCGTGCGGCCGCCAGATCGCCGCGGCGACCGCCGAGGTGCAGGTTGGTCATGGGGTGGACGCTGGTGCGGACGACCGCGTGAGTCGCCCTCCCGGCGACCACCACGACCCGCAGGTCGGCGGCGCGGCCGCGCGTCACCGGCTTCGGCAGCCACGCCTCGATGTGCAGTGCTTCGCCCGCCACCGCGTCGACCACCGCGCCGACCTCCGCTTCGCCCGTGAAGCGGCGCACCCGGAGGGAGTTGTGGACGCCGTCCGCCGACACCTCGACGCTGCTGCGTGCCTGCACGCGGCCTCCGGGTGCCGTCTCCACCGCGACGACACCCGCCGCGGACGACCCATGTGCGGGCTTGACGAAGAAGCGGCGCAGCCCGGCCGAGCGTGCGAGCTCGCGCACGTCGCGCCAGCAGCCCGGTTCCGGTGCGTCGCCGGCTGCAGTGGGTGAAAAAGGCACCGGGACACCACTGTCCGCGAGCGCCGCGTGGCATCGCCGCTTGTCGAACAGCACGGCCAGATCGTCCGGGTCGGTGAGCAGGCGTCCCCCTCGCAGCGTCGCGGCGGCGGCGACGAGCGACGCGTGCCAGCGCGGGCCGCCGCCGATGCGCGTCGCGTCACCGGGGCCACGCAACAGGGCGTCCACGGAGGCGTTCTCGCCGGGGGAGTCGAGCCGTACCAGTTCGTCGTCCTCGAACCTGGCCCCACCGGTGGTGAGCACCTCGTGCCACGACACCACGCGCGGGGTGGGCAGACCGCGGTGTGATGCAGCGTCGAGGAACATCGTGACGCGGCGGTTCTCCGGGTTGCCCACCACCGCGAGGCGGGGAGAGGTCATTCGCCGACCGCGACCGATCGGTAGATCGTTCCGTCGTACTCGTCCTCGTCGGCGTTCCCGGGATCCAGGTCGAGGTGCGCGACGGAGGGCGCGAGCGCCGCCTGCAACCGTTCCCGCATGCCGCTGCTCAGGTAGTTGTGCTTGAGATCGAGTGAATCGAGGTGAGCGAGCGACTGCCCGGCGAGCAGCGCCTTGGCGCCCGCGTTCGTCAGAACGCCCTTGGACAGGTCGAGGGCACGCAGCTGCGGGACGATCGCCGCGGTGGCCACCGCGGAGGCGATCGCGTCCTGATAGTCGCTGTTCGACAGGGCGAGACGTGTCACCCGGGGCAGATTCGCGCCCGCGAGGATCGGAGCGACGTCGTCGATCGTCGAGTCGCCGCCGTAATTGTCTGTGCCGAGCCACAATTCCAGATCCGTCAACGCGGGAAAGTCCGACGCGGCCACCGCCCGGACCACGTCCGCCGGGAGGCCGCCCGACTCGATCGTCAGACTGCGCAGGCGCTCGTGCCGCACCGGCGTCAGCACCAACTGCGTGCCGCCGCGGACCGTCAAGTGCTCGAGTCGGGGGAAGGCGGTCAGCAGTGGAGTGATGTCGGACTGCACGATCCAGGAGATCTCGCAGTCCTCGAATGTCATGTCTCCCAGGAACAGTGACCGCAGCGCGGGAAACTCCCCGGCTGCCGCGACGAGAGCCTCCACCACAGCCGCCGAGCTCGTCTCGTACGGATCCGACCAGGAGCCGACGACGATGGCCTGCACGCTCGCCGGATCGACGGCCGCACGGAACTTCGCGAACACCTCGGGCCACTCGATCTCCGCGTCGTAGCTTTCGGCAGAGATCCGCCAGGCGACCGGACCCGCCGTGGTCGGAAGGGGGGTCGTGTCGCTGGGGAACTCCACCACGGGAAGGCCGTGGAACTGGTTCTGCAAGTCGCTGATCACCGTACGCTCCTGGGTCACTAGGGGTCGGTGGGCAGTATGCCCGACAGCGGTGACAGAAATGGATGCCGCCCGCCCACCGACCCCGAAAACCGTTGTCACGCAGCGATCAGGACACCGCAATCTTGACCAGGTCACCGATCCGGGCCTCGTCCTGCGCGGTCAGTCGCGTGAGAGCGAAGGCCGTCGGCCACACCGTCCCGTCGTCGAGGCTCGCGACGTCGTTGAACCCGAGCGTCGCGTATCGCGCCTTGAACTTCTCCGCGCTCTGGAAGAAGCAGAGCACCTTGCCGTCCTTGGCGTAGGCGGGCATGCCGTACCAGAGCTTAGGTGTGAGTTCGGGGGCGTTTGCGGTCACGACGGCATGGATCCGCTCGGCCAGGACGCGGTCGGCCTCCGCCATCGCGGCGATCTTCGTGAGCACGTCCTGCTCACCGTTCGCCTTGGACGCGCGGGGGCCGCGACGGGCGGCCGTCTTGAGCTCCTGGGCGTGTTCCTTCATTGCGGCGCGTTCGTCGTCCGTGAATCCCACGGAGGGCTCGGCCTTGGCGGTGGTCTTTCGAGTGGTCATGGCTGTGTCCTCGTTTCGGTGGTGAGGCTAGGCGGGGGTGAGGGGGCGTTCGCCGGCCGCCGCGCGTCGTCGGTACGGCAGAACGAACAGGTACAGGCCGCTGAACAGGAGGACGGCGAGCGGGAGGAGCGGCAGATACGAGAGCCAGAGAGCGGCGTCGAGCGACACCGCGATGGTGGCGAGGACCACGGTCAAGGTGAAGACGATGGAGGTCCAGCGGTGGGTCCGGCGAATGGTGACGTTCGAGCTCATGGAGGTCTCCTCGGATGGGGTGGGTGGGATCAGTGGTCCTGGATGAGGCCGAGGACGTTGCCGTCGACGTCGGTCACGGTGGCCACCAGGCGCCCACCCCCGACCTCGTGCGCGGCCTCGGTCACGGTGGCGCCCGCGGCGGTCAGCTCGGCCAACTTCGCCTCGATGTCGGGCACGTGCCAGTAGGCGACCGGCCCGCTCATGGCCTGCGGTCCGCCACCGGGCACCAGTCCGATGTGCTGGCCGGCCGCCTCGAAGCCGACGTAGTACGGCGAGTCGGTCTGCGGCTCCGTGCCGAGTAGCGCCGTGTAGATCGCCTTCGCGGCGGCGAGGTCCGCCACCGGGTGCAGCACGGTCTTGATTCCCTGGGTCTGCGAACTGGTCATCGATAGCTCCTGGTGTCGGGGGCGTGTCGCCCGATCTGTCCGTGAACCGGACTGACACCACCATCGCGCTCGGACGGGGTGCGTCACATCCGTGGCGACCACGGAACCCACCACGGATCGGCGTCACGGAGCCCGTCCGTACATCCGGTGGTACAGAATGGGGTCATGACCGCGACGGTGGACATTTCCGCTCGGGAGGCCGAGGTACTCGCACTGGTCGGCGAACATCTCAGCAACGCCGAGATCGCCGCGCGACTGTTCATCTCGGTGCGCACCGTCGAGAGCCACGTCTCCTCACTGCTGCGCAAGCTGTCCGTGCCGGATCGCCGTGCCCTCGCCCAGTACGCGCCCGCCCAGCACACCTCTGCCCAGCCTCGAGCCGATGCGACGACGCCCGAGCCGGTCCTGCCGACGCCCCTGACGTCGTTCGTCGGCCGCGCGCGCGAGCGCGCCGAACTCGCCGAGATGATCCGACGGGACCGGCAGGTGACGGCGGTCGGTCCCGGCGGCGTCGGCAAGACGCGGCTCGCGCTGACCGTCGCGGCGGACGTCGCCGACGAGTACGCCGACGGCGTGTGGTTCGTCGATCTGGTGCCGATCAGCAGCCCGGACGTCGCGGTGGTCGCCGCTGCGGTCGGACTCGCACTCGGGCTCGGTGAGCAGCCCGGCACAGGCATGGACGAGTCGGTACCTGCTGCACTGGCGGACCGGCACGCGCTGCTCGTTCTCGACAACTGCGAACACGTGCGGGACGGTGTCGCGCCGTTCATCGAACAGCTCCTCGCGGCCTGTCCGAACGTCACGGTGCTGGCAACGAGCCGGGCCCGGCTGTTGGTGCCGTTCGAACGGGCCTACGCGGTTCCGCCGATGTCGCTGTCCGGTGACGGCGGATCGGACGCGGTCGCGCTGTTCATGGACCGAGCGGCAGCAGGTGGATGGCCACCGAATCATGCACTGCGCGAACAGGTGGCCGAGTTCTGCCAGGGACTCGACGGCATGGCATTGGCGATCGAGTTGGCTGCCGCCCGGTGGACGACCCTCGGACTCGACGGTCTCACCGACGGGCTCTCCGACCAGCTCCGGATGCTCGCAGGCGGTGCCAGGTCCGACGACCGGCATCGCTCGGTGCGCGCAGCGCTGGACTGGAGCCACGCCCTGCTGGAGCCGGACGATCAGGTGCTGCTGCGGCGAGTGTCGGTGTTCGCCAAGTCGTTCACCACACAGTCCGCCGCGGAGGTTGCGGCAACGGACAAGGGTTCTGTCGCAGTCGGATTGGCGCGGCTCGCCGAGCAGAGCCTGCTGGTGGTCCTCGCGTCACCGGCGGGGACCCGGTACCGCGCGCTGGAAACCATTCGCCAGTACGGGCGCGAGCAGCTCGCCGATTCCGATGAAACAAGCGAGGTCCGACTGCGGCACCTGCGCTGGTGCCTGGACGACGCCGGCGCGCTGGAGACGGTCGGTACGGACTGGCGGGCACAGTTCGACGCGGTCGCCGACGACCTCCGCACGGCACTGGCATGGGCCGGCGACCGACCTGAACTACGCACGGAGGCGGGTGCTCTCGCCCGGATCCTGGCGGAGCTCACGTTCACGCGTCACCTGCTCGGCGAGTCCCAGCAGCGGTACGAGCAGGCCGCCGCTCTTGCGGATGCCGCGGATGCGGCACCGCTGCTTCGGCAGGCCGCGGCGGTCGCCGGCTGCCGGATGCGGGGAGACGACATGTACCGCCTGAACCGGTCGGCCGCGGACGCCGCCCGACGGGCCGGGGACGACGCGGCCGCGGCTGCCGATCTGGCGACCGCGGCCACCAGCTCCTACCGGTTCGCGAGCAAGTTCGTGCGCGCGATGCCGCAAGGGGAGGTCTTCGCGCTCGTCGCGGAAGCGCAGGAGATGGCGGGGACCGATCCGGCCGCGTGTGCTGCCGTGGCACTCGCGGAGGCGGGGCGGGCGCTGACCGAGGCATTCGGTGCGGCCGACGGCTCGTCCGGCACCGGCGTGGCCGCGACCGTCGCCCGGGCGGAGCGGGCGGTCGACCTCGCGCACCGCACGGGCGACCCGCCCGCGGAATCCGCAGCACTCGACACCCTGGCGGGCGCTCTGAGCTGGTCCGGAGACCCGTTCGCCGCGGCGGCGACGGTCCGGCGCAGGGTGGCCCTGCTCGCCTCGGTCTCGAACGGTCCGACCGCGACGCACGAACTGATCGACGCACTCGCCGAGGCCACCGAGGCCGGACTCGGTGTCGGTGATCTGCAGGGTGCTCGGAAGTGGGCACGCCGGCTCGCCGATCATCCGATGCTCGTCGAGGTCGGGCATCGGGCGTCGAGCCAGCTTCTCGTGGCAGATGCTTTGGCGGGCAACGTCGACGAGGTGTTGACACGCAGTGCCCTGTTCCTCGAGGCGTGGCAGCGGGCGGGCCGCCCCACAGGATCGGCACTCGGGCCCGCCGTGGCCGGGGTCGGGATGATCCACGGGCTCCGGGACGACTCGGACGCGCGACGCGAATGGTCGGACGTTCACGATCGTCTCGGCATCCCGTCGGATCGCGCATTCGGCTACCACTCGGTCTATGAGTCGATCACGTTGTTGCACAACGGGGATCCGGACTCCGCGGCGGATCGATTGGCAACCGACCCGGCCGATGTCTGGCAGTCGGTCACCTGGGTCTGGCTGCACTGGTACGTGGCGCTGCGCGCCGAGGCCGCCGTGCTCTCCGGCAGCCCCGACGCAGGGCCTCGCGTGGCCGAGGCCAAGGACGTCGTCGCGGGAAATCCCGTCGCCGGTGCGATCGTGGAACGCGCGGAAGCGCTGCTCATCGACGACCGGGAGCGTCTGTACGCCACCGCACCGACGTTCGACGCAGCCGGATGTCGCTACCAGGCCGCGCGGACCAGGGTGCTTGCGGGCGGTGAGCACGTCGTCGCGGGCAGCACCGCTCTCGCCGAAGTCGGGATGTCTCCGATGGGCCCGATCCGGCCGGTGTGACGGCGGCTCGGTACCGGCAGGACGATGCGGCACGCCGCATGCAGTGCTACACCGTGTCGGCGCGCTTCTCGACGAGGAGGTTCTGTGCGGCCCGCCCCATCGGGCCGGACTCCGAGTGGAGTACCGCCGTACCCATGCCGACTCCGTCCGAGCCGATGGAGGATTCGCATTCGAGTCCGATCCACGGGCCCTGCGGCGGCTCGAAGAGGTGGACGGTCAGTTCGGTGTTCATGAACGTCCACTCGCGGGGGTCGAGTCGCGCTCCGAGTCCGTTGGCGATGTCGGCGAGGGCAACGGTTTCGGCGAGTCCGCTGGTCGTCTCGCCTTCGACCAGAGGGGGAGCGAGGCGCAGCCACGCCGCGGATCGTGTGTTGCGGTCCCCGGCCGGGGACACGACCTGCCAGTCGACGGCGTTGACGAACCCGATCCGCCACGCGTCGGGCAGCGGGAACGAGCTCTGGTCCTCGGCGCTCCGACTCGCGGGGAACGGCAGGCGAGCGTCGGCGTGGTGTACGACGCTGCTGGAGTCGGCGGTGGCGAGTCGCCACCCGCGTGCTCGGGCGACGGTCCTGACGGTGCCGTCGGGATGTGCCGCCTGCAGCTCGGCAGCGAGAAGTTCGATCCTGCGTCCGGGTCGCTCGATCCAGGAGCGAACCTTCATCCGGGACAGGGGAACCGGACCCAGGATCTCTACGACGACACGGGAGATACGGGTGTCCTCGCGTGGCTGACAGTGCTCCATCGCGCGTGCGAGCAGGCCCGCGACGGGTCCACCGTGCTGGACCCCAGGGCCCCAGGGGCTGGCGGTGTGCACCGAGGGAGTGAACGTCTCCCATGTGGTGCCGTCGGGCGCCGTCTCGGTGGAGTCGAGTCGGTAGCAGGCGCCGAGGTCGGTGCGGGCGTCGGAGGGCACAGGCCCCTCGGTGATGGTGTCGGTCATGGAATGTGGACCTCGCGGGTTGAGAGCGTGGAGGCGCTCACGGAGTGAGTAGTGCGGACAGATGCTTACGGGTGGTGGTCGGAGGAGTGCGGGAGCGCGCGCGCTCTCGATGGCGGGCGCCCACACGGAAGCGACCTCGGCCGCGGCATGACGTCCACCCGTCCGGATCGGGAAAATATGCTATGCAAACTAACATAGAAGCCGAGGTGTTCGAGGGTTCGGATTCGGAACCGATCCTTGCTGGGTGGGGCGGGGTTTCGAGTCGGCGTTCGCGGGGAATGCCAGCAGAGTGAGGTCGGGGCCGCGCCGACGCCGAAGTGGGGCAGGCGGTGGATGCGACGCCGATGTGGGATGGCGTGCGACCGCGAGTTCGTGCGTCGAGTGCTACGGATGGAGTTCGCGATGATCGTCCTCGGGTTGATTCTGCTGCTCATCGGATTCCTCACCGGTATCTCGATCTTGTGGACGATCGGGATCGTCCTGATCGTTGTCGGTGTCGTCCTCTGGATTCTGGGCGCCACAGGTCATGCGGTGGCCGGCCGAGAACGCTGGTATTGAAATCCACAAACGGGACTCCTGGGAGAGTCCGACGCACGCCGGTCAGCGGGCTGGCGCCCGACCCACTCAAGGCTTGGGTCAAGACTTGGGCGTGGATCGCTCGATGATCGCGGAAACGTCGACACGGCGGTCGAGGGTGCCGAAGACGGTGCCCCACTCCCGAGCGAGCCGTGAGCCGGTGAACGCGTCCGCGACGGCGGGATGACCGAACTTGACCAGCAGCGTGCCCTGCAGGGCCAGGGCCAGGTCCCCGACGACGGACCGGGCACGGAACTCGAGGGCGTCGAGGTCACCGAGCTGCGTCTTGAGCTGCGCGACGAACGCGTCGAGGCGCTGATCGGTGCCCGCGACGGAGTCGAACTCCTCGAACAGCGCCGTGAGGCTGTTCGGTTCCTTCGCGATGGCGCGCAGGGCGTCGAGTGCGGCGACGTTGCCGCTGCCCTCCCAGATGCTCGGCAGCGGTGACTCGCGAAACAGACGCGGCATCCCCGACTCCTCGACGTAGCCGTTGCCGCCGAAGCATTCGAGTGCCTCCGCGACGTGTGCGGGACCCCGCTTGCACACGTAGTACTTCGACACCGACAGCCCGATCCGGCGCAGCAGCGCGGCGCGTTCGTCGCCGGCGTGCGCTGCGTCGGTGAGCGACGCCAGCCACAGGCCCACGGTCGTCGACGATTCCGCTTCGACCGCGAGATCGGCGAGGACGTTGCGCATGAGCGGCTGGTCGATGAGCGTCTTGCCGAACGCGGATCGCCGGCCGACGTGATGAGCCGCGAGCGCGACGCCGTGGCGCATCATCGTCGCCGACGCGAGGGTGCAGTCCAGCCTTGTGCCGTTGACCATTTCGATGATGGTCCGCACACCGCGACCCTCGTCGCCCAACCGCCAACCGACGGCGTTCTCGTATTCGATCTCGCTGCTCGCGTTGGACCTGTTGCCGAGCTTGTCCTTGAGGCGCTGCAACCGAATCGGGTTCAGTGTGCCGTCCGGGAGTACCCGGGGAAGCACGAAGCAGGTGATGCCCCCCGGTGCGACGGCGAGGGTCAGCAGGATGTCGGACATCGGCGCGGAGGTGAACCATTTGTGGCCGACGATCCGGTAGGTGCCGTCCGCCTGCTCTGTCGCGGTGGTGGTGTTCGCGCGGACGTCGGAGCCACCCTGCTTCTCCGTCATCGACATTCCCGCGATGATCCCGGCCTTCGTGGTCGGGATTGCGAGCTCGGGATCGTACGCATGGGAAGCCAGCAGTGGCACATACAGTTCCGCGAGTTCGGCGTCGGCGCGCAGCGCGGGAACGGCGGCATAGGTCATGGACACGGGGCACCCGTGTCCGGCGTCGGTCACCTGCCACGCACTGAACTTCGCGGCGCGGATGAGGTGGCTCTGCGGGCGCGGATCGGTCCACGCGGAGGCATGCAGTCCGAAATCGACGGCCCGGCGCATCAGTTCGTGGTAGGCGGGGTCGTAGACGACGCGGTCGATGCGGTGCCCGAACCGGTCGTGGGTCTGGAGAATCGGTGGGTGTTGCTCGGCGAGGTCGCCGAGCTGCTGTGCCTGCGCGGTGCCTGCCGCGCGGCCGACCTCGTGGACCTCGCCGAGCGCGTCCTCCGCACCTGCCCGGATCAGGGCTTCGTCGAAGACGGGGTGGGATGCGGCGTCGTAGTCGACGAGCGGGGTCGACTGGTTGAGAACGTCGTGAGTTTTCATCGGGGAGTACTCCCTTCGGTCCGTTCGCTGTCGCGGACGGCGGAGAGGTGGGTCGCGGTGAGGTTGTTGCGGTAGTCGTCGTACGCCCAGCGCAGTTCGTCGCCCGGCCACCGCTCGGGCAGCAGTTCGTCGGGGAGCGCGGGGTCGGTGCGCAGGTGTCGGACTGCGGCGGCGGCCGCGGCCAGGTGCTCGATCGGTTCGTGCTGGGATGACAGGAAGTCCAGAAGTAGGCGCGCTTCGGCTGCCCAGGTGTCGAGGTCCCACAGTCGCCGGCTCAGGTGGCGGTCGTCGGTGGGGATCGTCGCGAAGGTCTCGAGTTCGTCGAACTCGGTCAGGTCGAGGTCCGCGATGTTGTCGGGCCGCAGCCACACACCCTCGCGAAGTTCGGAAAGTCGTGCATTCGTGAGGGATTCACGCAAGGACGCGCGTGCGTCGGCGTCGCGTCCGCGGCCGGTGACGACGGCCATGCGCCACATGCCGTCGTACGGGCGGCGCCGGATCGCGATGCGGCGGTCGGTGGCGACCTGGCGGTCGAGGTGACGTCCGGCCAGGACGTAGGCGCCGTCCTCGGCCACGAGGTCGCCCGCGGCTGTCATGCGGGACAACGCAACCCGCATGGTCGACGCGGCGATTCCGAACGAGGTGCCCAGGGACACCAGATCGCGTGCCGTCAGCTTCGGGGGGTGTGAACCCAACATGATGCTGAGGGCGACGGACCGGGCGCTGAGGGCGGGCATGAGTTGGTCGAGTGTGCGCATGGAGACCTCCCGGACTCCACGTTACATACCTCGTTACATACTCTCAACAGTTGTGGGAAGAGTGTAATAGTCCTGTCGTGCGCTGCAGCCTGTGTTCGTCTACGAGCTGAGTGCGTCCTGCCTGCGAGAACGACGGCGGTGAACCAGCTCCACGCCGACGCCGATCGCCACTACAACCTGTCCCAGCATCAACGACGCGGGCAACGCGAGTAGCTCCCAGCCGGTCGTGGGAAACTTGAATGCCCACACCAGGATGGCCCCGGCCAGGGCCAGGGTCGCCAGTTGGCCGAGGAGTGTCACCAGCGCCGGGATCCACGCACCATCGGTGCGCCGAGCGAGAGCGAACGGGCCGGCGACCACCGCGACACACGCGGCAGCCAAGCCGATCGGCGTCGGAAGCACGACCATCCACTCGAACAGCGGACCCGGCTCGAACTCGCCCGACAGCAAGAGCCCAGGCAGCACGAACAGCCAGGTCGAGAGGGCACACAGCACCGAGACCACAGACGCGCCGAGAAGAATCGTCATCGCAGCAACCTATAGGGGATCACTGCGGGTTCTCCGCCGCTGTGCACCGGTGGATGCCGGAGTCGGCGGGGGAAGAGCCGGAGGCGTCAGTGCGCCGCGGCGTCCTTCTTCTTCCGCTTCGGCACGAAGTGCATGATCAGGACGACGAGCGCGCCGAGGACGAGACCGACCAGCGCGGACGTCACGGTCCCCGCGGTCCACGACAGGAAGCCGCCGAAGCCGCCGCTGACGAGTTCGCCCGCCCAGTGCTCGATGTCGTGGAGGATGTCAGCGGGCCAGTGGAATCCGGCCTCGCCGACGTTGACGAGCAGGATGTGGCCGCCGACCCACAGCATCGCGGCGATACCCACCACGGTGAGGAAGGACATCACCTTCGGCATCGCGCCGACGAGGCCGCGGCCGATCTTCTGGCTGAACGTCGAGTCGCGCTGGGCGAGGGCGAGGCCCACATCGTCCATCTTCACGATCAGCGCGACCACGCCGTACACCAGCGCGGTGATGAGGAACGCGACGACGATGAGCACCAGCAGCCGGGTGAGGAAGGGCTCGTCCTCGACCGACGCCAAGGAGATGACCATGATCTCGGCGGAGAGGATCAGGTCGGTGCGGATCGCGCCGCTGACCATCGACTTCTCGAACTCGGGTCCGCGTTCGGCGGCGGGCTCGTCGTCGTGGGCGTCGTGGTGGCCGCCACCGAGTGCCTCGTAGACCTTCTCCGCACCCTCGTAGCAGAGGAACAGGCCACCGGCGATCAGCAGGTACGGCAGCGCACCCGGCAGGAACTGGCTCAGGATCATCGCCACCGGCAGGATGATCAGCAGTTTGTTGCGGATCGACCCGATGGCGATCTTCCGGATGATCGGCAGTTCGCGGTCCGGGGAGAATCCGTGAACGTAACGCGGGGTGACGGCGGTGTCGTCGACGACCACACCTGCGGCCTTGATACTGGCCTTGCCCGCCGCGGCCCCGATGTCGTCGATGGACGCAGCCGCGACCTTCGCGATCGCAGCAACGTCGTCCAGCAGGGCGACGAGACCACCAGCCACGGGAACCTCCCCAGTTCGGGCATGCGCGACGCGCGGTCGCGTGTCGCCATCGAAACGGTACCGAACCCCTGGTCATCCACAACCGTGGTGGTCACGCGCACAGCGTGCGTCGCATGCCAGATCTTGTCGGGAGGGTGCCCTAGCTTGAGCGGATGGCGATGACGTGGGCACAGGTGCGGGGTCTGAACTACGGCACGATGGGGCGGAATCTTCGCGCCGACATGTGGAGCGACGGCGAGCGCGTGGGGCGGATGTGGTTCGCGCCGCCGACGTCGTGGCGCATCGAGGACGCGGCCGGTGAGGTCACCTACATCGAGAACGACACCGACGAGTACCGGCGGGCCGAGGACGGCGCGATGGTGCACTCCGTCAAGTCCCCGAGCCGGTGGGTCATGGTCACCAACGACAGCCCCTCGCACCTGGCCACGGCGTATTCGCAGTGGCCGTTGGACGACCAGGGGATGCCGCCGCGGCTGACGCAGGCCGGGGAGCCGCAGCCGACCGAGGTCCAGGGGCGGCAGGCGTGGGAAGTGCGATTCACCCACGCCGCGTCCGGTGGCCAGGTGTCGTACGCGGTCGACGCGGAACACGGTGTGGCACTGTCGTGTTCGCAGGGATCATCGGTGGTGGAACTTTCCGATCCGGTGCTCGACGAGGAGGTCGACCGGACCCTCTTCACGTGGAGCGGGCCGACCCGCGAGGAAGCGGATCAGTCCGTCTCGCCCGCTCAGCGGGAGTACGAGGCGAAGATGGCGGCGCTCGGGCAGATGCCGCAGCCCCGGGTGACGTGGCTGCCGCTCACCATCGTGGCCCAACCTCAGGACGGTGACCCGCGCACCGGGGCACTGGACCTTCAGGTCAACGGGCAGGTCGGGTATTTCACTCTGCGCCAATGGATCACCGAGATCGGCGAGCCGGAGATCCCGTCCACCTTCACCCAACCCCAGGTCCGTCACCGGGAGGCCGTCGGCCCGTGGACATACGAGATCCGCAGCTACAACGTCATCGAACCCGACGACTGCGCTCGGATCATCGCCTCGATCGTTCCGGCGACGCCACCGTCCGCCGCTCCGGAACAGATCCGCGAGGCGCTCGACCGTGATGCGAGAGACGCCGCAGACGCCGAACTCGACGAGAGCCTGGGGACGGGACGGCGACTCGCCGATTACCTCGGTGCCAACGGCGACGTGTCGCTACTGATCCGCACCGACTTCTCCGACGATGCGGCCTGGCGGACCGTGGCCGCTGCCGCGATGGCTCCCGGTGTCGGCGACGAGTCCGACTTCGCGGCGATCCTGACCTGCGTCAACACCCCCGAGAACGGCGGGCTGGCGATAGCGGACCTGCTCGAGATGGTCGGGGACCGGCCGCCGTACTACGTGTTCATCGCGGACGCCACGACGATGGCCGACCCCGAGCACCCCATCCTCGCCGTCGATACCGGCCCCGAGGAGTTCGGGCACAGTCGTGGCCAGACGGTCCGGGTCATCCCGTCGCAGATGTGGGCGATCGAGAACAACCTGTCCATCTCGAACATGGATTTCGAGGATTTCGTGGACGGTGCCGGCACCGACGGCGTCTACCGCGGGTTCGAGTGACCCGGTCAGCCGGTGATCGAACCGACGGAGCCCGCTGAACCGGTGCCACCGGGATCGTCCGGACCCGGCTGGGCCGCGGGCTCGCGGATGTACCCCACGATCTGCGACGGGGCGGTGGACGTGCCGCCGAAGTAGAAGCCGGCGTACCACTTTCCGCCGTTCGTGGGGTGGGTCGGGCAGGAGCGCGGGAGCGTGGCCGACTCGTGGACGGCACGGCCACGGATGGTGCCGTCGATGAAGAATCGGTACACCGAGCCGTCGATTTCGATGGAGTACCGCAGGGGTTCCTTCGCGGTGAGGTCGTCGTGGGAGAGCGTGACGAGGGCGCTGTCCGGGTACTGGTGAACGCCGTCCGCGTTGGCGTAGGGAACGACTTCCAGCCGGTGAGGTGACGTGTCGATCCGCCACCTCCAACCGAACATGGCGCCGTTGCGGGCAAGGTCGACGTCACCGCAGTCCGAGAATCCGGGCAGCTTGTTCCAGTCGAACTGGTCCTCGGGTTGGGTGGGGGAGGTGAGGACGTACTCGGACGAGGGGGTCAGGACGAAGTCGTAGGTCCGCGACGCCCCACCAGAGCCGATCCATCCCGCCAGCGGACCGGCGACTCCTGCGGGGCTGCCGACGATCGCACCGTGTTTCCCCTGATCGATGGTGTAACTCGACCAGCCGGGAGGCGTATCGGGGTCCTGGAACCCACTCAGCGCGGCGGCGACAGCGATCACGGACGTCGCGACACCGAGCCTTCGGACGACAGTGTGCATGCGAAACCTCCGGATTGGTTGCCAGATGTTTGCACAGCTCCCGTGGTCCGAGTGGCGTTTCCGCGAACATCCACTGTTCGGCCGACAGTCACCGATTGACGCCGGGCACCGGTATCTGCGCGCCGGTGACGGCGGCGGACGCATCGCTGAACAGATAGGCGATGACCCGTGCGATGTCCGACGGGTCCACCCAGTTCTTGCGCGTCGAATCAGGTTGGGACTCACGGTTTCCCGGAGTGTCGATCACGGAGGGGAGGAGTGCGTTGACGCGAATCCCGGCGTCGGCGTACTCGACCGCGAGAGCACTGACGAGCGCCCACACCGCCGCCTTCGACGTGATGTACGCGCTGGCCCCGGAGAACGGCGCGAACGCCGCCTTCGTCGACACCGCGACGACGGATCCACCCCCGGCGTCGATCAGGTAGGGGAGTGCCGCCTGCGTGGTCAGGTACAGGGGGCGCAGGTTCAGGCGCATGAGCTTGTCGAACTCGTCGATCGGCGTCTCGTGAACCTTGCCGCCCATCGCGAATCCGCCGACGAGGTTCGCGACGCCGCCCAGCGGGGCGTCGGGGTTTCCGCCTGCGATCTTCGCGACCTCGGCGACGCTGTCGGGGTCGAACAGGTCGGCATGGACGAGTTCGAGGCGCGGGTGCGGCGCGAGTCGCGAGAGTTCGGCTTCCGTGATCCACGGAACGACCACTCGCCACCCGTCGTCCAGCAACTGTGCCGTCACGGCCGTTCCGAGTCCGCCGGTCCCGCCGGTCACCAGCGCTGTCTTGGTCACCCGTCCTGTCTACACCCTCGGCCCGGAACGTGGCGGGATGACAAGTTGTATCCCGAGCCTGGCCACTGGCCGACCCGCCTGTGAACTCTCCGGGCGGCGCAGCCGTCGTCGTCACCGAGGACCGACCGTCGGGCGAAACGGCCCGGCCACGGGGGCTGTCCTCGGTATGGTTCGGGCCGTGACGACCACGGACACGCTCACTCAGCGGGTATTGCTCGAAGCCATCGAGGGCGGTGGCATCGCCCACTGGGCGCGTGTGGAGGAGTGGGACGGCGAGCGCAGCGCCACCATCGTCGAATCGGGTGGGGTGCGGCATTCGTTCGACCTGGATGCCGCGAGCGCCGCGGTCGCCGACTATCTCGCCAGGAATCCGGACTTCGATCCGGGTGACGTCGACGCCGATCTCGCCGACGAGATCGTGCAGATGTCCCTGTTCGGGAGCATCGTCTACCGCTGACGCCCCCCCAGTCCCGCACCGTCCGAAATTGATTGTCGGTCGGTGTCGATCCGCCCGCTTTCCGTTCGACGTGGTGAGTGAGAGGGTCGGAACGCGACCCCGGACGAAGGAGCGAACCATGAAGTACATGCTGATCATGCGCGCGACCGACGAGGCGATCGAGGAATCGAAGAACGTGCCGTTCGAGCAGATCATCGAGGACATGGGCCGGTACAACGAGTCCATGATGAAGGCCGGTGTCCTCGTCGGCGGTGACGGCCTGACGGACCCGGAGGAGGGTTTCGTCGTCGATTTCTCGAGTGACACGCCGCTCGTGACGGACGGCCCGTACGGGGAGACGAAGGAACTGTTCAACGGTTTCTGGCTCCTCGAGGTCTCGTCCAGGGAAGAGGCGGCAGAGTGGGCGAAGCGTGCACCGCTCGGGCCCGGCTCGAAGCTGGAGGTGCGGCGGGTGTCCGGCCCCGAGGACTTCCCCGCCGACAACGAGTGGATTCAGAAGGAAGAGGGCTGGCGAGAAGAACTCGACGCCCGCAAGAGCTGACGTGGTCGACCCGGAGGAGCGCCGCCTGGATTCGGTGGAATCCGCGCGGCGCTCCGTCGCGGCGGTGTGGCGCATCGAATCGGCGCGCATCGTCGCGACGCTGACCCGCGTCGTCGGCGACTTCGGACTCGCCGAGGACCTCGCGCAGGAGGCGCTCGCCGACGCGCTCGCGCAGTGGCCGGAGTCCGGGGTCCCGTCGAATCCGGGGGCGTGGCTGACGTCGGTGGCGAAACGCAAGGCCATCGACGGGTGGCGGCGCCGTGAGCGCTACGACGACCGTCTCACCGCGATCGCCCGTGACCTCGAAGCGGAGGAGCGGCGCGCCGCGGAAGTGCCGGAACTGCCGTGGGATCCGGACCGGATCGACGACGACGTGCTCCGGTTGGTGTTCGTCGCCTGCCATCCGGTGCTGTCCCGGGAGGCGCGGGTGGCGCTGACGTTGCGGGTCGTCGGCGGTTTGTCGAGCGACGAGATCGCGCGGGCCTTCCTGGTGCCGACGTCGACGGTGCAGCAG
Source organism: Rhodococcus sp. Q (assembly GCF_005503035.1). Lineage (NCBI taxonomy): Bacteria > Bacillati > Actinomycetota > Actinomycetes > Mycobacteriales > Nocardiaceae > Rhodococcus > Rhodococcus sp. Q. Next base: position 342,417 of record NZ_SCOY01000001.1, on the reverse strand, counting down.
CGGATCGTGCGGGCCAAGAAGACCCTGGCCGCGGCGAAGGTGCCGTTCGTGGTTCCGGGCCGCGAGGAGTTCACTGACCGTCTCGGCGCGGTCCTCGGCGTGCTGTATCTCGTGTTCAACGAGGGTCACTCGGCGAGCGCGGGTGACGACTGGATGCGTCCCGATCTGAGTCGGGAGGCGTTGCGGCTCGGCCGGATTCTCGCCGAACTGGTGCCCCGCGAGCCGGAGGTGCACGGCCTGGTCGCGTTGATGGAACTGACCGCGGCCCGGTTTCCCGCGCGCATCGACATCGCGGGCGATCCGATCCTGTTGGCGGACCAGGACCGGCGTCGGTGGGATCGCGGCGCCATCGTGCGGGGTCGGTCCGCGCTGGCCCGCGCCGACGACCTCGGACGCGGCCGTGGCGCGTACGCGCTGCAGGCGGCGATCGCCGAATGCCACGACCTGGCACCGTCCGTCGACGACACCGACTGGGATCGCATCGTCCTGTTGTACGAGGCACTGGGTCGCCTCGCGCCGTCCCCGGTCGTCGAACTCAACCGCGCTGCCGCCGTCGCGATGGCCGAGGGTCCTGCCGCGGCCCTGGAGATCGTCGACGGCCTGGTCGCGGGCGGCGCGCTCGCGGGCTACCGGTTCCTGCCCGCGACCCGCGCGGAACTGCTTGTGCGTCTGGGGCGTACCGACGAGGCGCGCGCGGAGTTCGAGGCGGCTGCGCGCCTCACCGGCAACGAACGGGAACGAAGGTTGCTGCTGGAGCGGGCCGCAGATTCATGAATCAGCCCGGATCGGCCCTGATGACCGCAGCGTGAGCGGGACGGTCGCGCCGTCCCTACGGCCACGTCTTTCGGTCCCCAACTCCTCTTCCTCGCCGCCGCCGGACCTGCGAACGGGGCTGCTCGACGCCGCACGTCGGGCCAGTTGTCTGTAACGTCCCGATCGGGTTGTGCGACATGCCCCGTGACGTGACGTGAGTTCGGGGAATGTGTTCGTCCGCTCGTCGTCCGGCATACACGGAGGGGAACGACATGGCACTACGCGGGTTCTTCGCGCGACATCGGATCGTTGCGGCGGTAGCCGCTCCGCTGGCGTTGGGGGTGGCAGCGGCAGGCACTGCGTGGCTTGCGTTCGAGTCACCGACATCCATCGAGACCGAGCTGACGGCGTCGACGACCGAGTGCCACGACATGGTCACCGTGTCGATCGCCGGTCGCAACGACACCCCGCCCGACACCGTGCCGCGCCTGGTCGACGACAAGGGCAACCCGCTGCCCGCGGCGCTGTCGGACGACTACAGCAGCCACTGGGTCGATCCGGTTTCCAACGCGGCTGCCTCGGTGAACAAGCTGAAGCCGGGCTCGTACGCCAACCTCTACGTTGCGTACCCCGCGAACATGGACAGCTACGAGGAAGCGGTCGCGCAGGGCGTCGAGAACACCCAGACGGTGATGCGCGAGATCCGCCAGTCGTGCCCGAACACTCGATTCTCGGTCGTCGGCTACAGCGAGGGCGCCGACGTCGCGCGCCGCGTCGCGATGAACATCGGTCACCAGGACGGCGCCGAAGGGTATGACATCGTCGACCCCACGAATGTCGTCGGAGTGGTCATCTTCGCCGACGCCGGACGCTCGTTCGAGCAGGGTCCGTTCCCCGGCGCGAAGAACCCGTACACCAACCCCGACGGCTTCGGCACCGCCTACCAGAAGGGTGAGAACACCGCCGGCGGCGCGGGCGCCGTCACCGGCACCGGAGGCTCCGACTTCGGCGCTCTCGGGGGCAAGGTCGCCGCGTTCTGCTCCGACGGCGACCTGACCTGCGCGATACCGGAGAACATCTCCCTGCTGCAGCTGGCCGTGAACGTCGGCCGCCAACTCGACATCGACTCGCTCGAGAAGGGCGGCCTCACGCCGGAGAACGGGATCGGAGTCGCGACCGTCATCGGGAAGGTCGCGTACGACGCCTTCGCGGTCATCTCGTCGCAGCCGAACTGGATGCAGAGTGACCAGACGTTCCTCGACGTGCTGCTGACGGTGTCGGACCCGGCGTACAAGCCGACCGAGCCGGACGGGGCGCTGCCCGTGAAGCCGGTCGCCGACACCATCGACGCCAAGCAGATGTCCCCGCTGGCTTACCTCCCGGAGAAGCTGTTCAAGGAGGTCGTCAACCTCATCGTGACGAACCAGAACACCATCCCGGTCGTGATGAGCGATCCCTACCAGCTGACACTCGGACCCGACGTCGGACACCACTTCGACTACTGGCGTGACACGGCGGATGGCAAGCCGTTGTCCTCGGCGGAGTACGCGGCGGCGTGGCTTACCCAGCTGGCCGAGGATGCGCGTGCAGGCAAGCCGCTGCCCACCACCACGACCACGGCGCCTCCCACCACGACGACGAAGGCCGGCGCCACATCGGTGACGACCACCAGCGGAGCGAAGGCGGCGGCCGCGGTGTCGAGTGCCCCGTCCACGACGGTGCCGGTGCCGTCGTCCACCGAGCCGTTGTCGCCTGCGGCAGTTACGCCGACGGTGCCGGTGCCTACCGAGACGGTCACCGCGCCGGTGACCACCGCGGAGTTGCCCGCAACCGCGGAGTCGCCCGCCACCGCGACGGGAACGGCGTCGACCACAACGTCGGTCACCCCGACGCCGGTGCCCTGACGTTGGTCTCGTATCCCGGATGAGCGCGGCACCCATACCGGCGACACCGCCGGTATGGGTGCTATGTCCGGTTCGTTCGTGAGCTTGCCCTCAGCGGCCGCTCTGGATGCGGTCGACTGTCGGCTGTTTCGTTAGCGTCGGCACTCGTGCCGGAGCGCGGAACCAATGGAGTCGAGACCCTGCCGATCCCGGTTCCGGCGTCGGCATGGTCGGCTCTGCTGTCGGCGCCCAGCCAGGGCAGGAAGTGGCCCGGAGTCGCACGCGCCGCGGCCACCGTCGCCCTGCCGGGACTGGGCGGACTCGCCTTCGGTTCGGGCTCGGTCAGCGCCGTCGCCACACTGGGCGCATTCGCCGTCGTCTACGGCGAAGGCCGCCCGTATCGGGTGCGGTGGCGGATCGTCGCCCTGGTCGGGGTCGCTCTCGTCCTTCTCGCCGGCATCGGTGCCGCGGTGGGCGGTCTCGTGCATGCCCGCGAGGCATCGCCGAGTTGGTGGTTGCTGATGGTCGGGGTGATGACGGTCGTCGTCGCTGTCGGTGCCTACGTCGTCGATGCCCTGCGCACCGGACCACCCGGAGCTTTCCTGCCACTGCTGTGCGTCGTGATCGCCTCCACCCTGCCTGCCGCAGGCGTCCCGGTGGCGTCGGTGCTCGGATGGACGGCCCTCGGGGCCGCGTCGGCACTCGTGGTAGCCATGTCGGGATTCCCGTTCCGGCCGCGCACCCCTGAACGTGCCGCGGTCGGGTCCGCGGTCCGCGACGTCGAGGCGATGCTCGCGGAGAACACCCCGAACCGGCGCCGGGATGCCGTTCGGTCCCTGCACGGCGCATGGCAGTGCCTGCACGACGCCGGGTTGGTCAAGCCGGTCGCGGTTGGGCCGCCGCACGCCTTGGCGCAGATGCTGTACGCCGCACATCTGCGGTGCGCGGCGGCACTCCACGGCGTCCCGCACGCCGCCGCGTCCCTCGAGGACGATCTGCACGCTCAGGTGCCACTGCCTCGTCCGCCGGTGCGTCATCTGCTCGCGCGGGCCTGGCACCCGCACGGACGCACCACCACGATCCTGGTGCGGCTGCTCGTCGCCTGCCCGGCCGCAGGCGTGCTGGCCCTGGTGTTAGACACGGGCCGCCCCGACTGGGCGGTCATCACCAGCGCGATGATCCTGCACCAGGGACCCGACCGGGTGGTGGGCACGCACCGCGCCGTCCATCGGTTCGTCGGGACCGTCATCGGTCTCGTGCTGCTCTTCGCCCTGTCGTTCCTCGAGCTCCGGGGTCTGCTGCTGGTGCTGGTTCTCGCCGTGCTGATGGCCGCGATCGAAGCGTTCCTGGTGCGGCACTACGGGATCGCGATGGCCGCGATCACCCCACTCGCGATGATCCTCGGCAGCACGGGCCTGCCGGGTGAACTCGGCCCCGCGATCCGGGACCGGATGATCGAGACGGTCATCGGGGTCGGCGTCGCGCTCGTGGTGATGTGGTGGGTGCTTCCTCGTTCTCACCGCCGGATCCTCGTCGCCGCCGACGAGCGGGTTGCGGCCACCGTCGCGAACCTGTCCACGGAAACCGGGGATCGCGAGCGGCGCCTGCTGCGGCGTGACCTCGCATTCGATCTGCACGCCTCCACTGCAGCCGCGATCGGTGCCGCACACACCGAACCCCGGTGGACCGCCGACCGGTGGACCGAGCATCGCGCGCTGCACGAGAAGGGCTACCGGCTGCTCGCCACCCCCGTCGGTACCGACTGATCCAACGCCGTCGGTACCGACTGATCCAACGCCGTCGGCACCGACTGATACCCGTTGGTGATGGTTTCCCGGCCGCGGTCGTGGTTACGTGGACGGCAGTCGATGTCGGGAGACGCCATGATCGTGTCGAAGAAGCGACGCGTCGGTGCCGGTCTGGGGGCCGCAGCCCTCGCGCTCGCGCTGATGACGGCCTGTAGTTCGTCCGACGATTCACAGACACCGTCGGAGCCCGAAGCGCCGATGACCGAGCACGACATGCACGCGACCACCGACGAGTCCACCCCGACGCCGGGCGCGTCGGCCGATCCGGCGACGACGATCACCATCCGGAACTTCGCGTTCGGGCTCCCGGGCAGCGTGTCGCCGGGCGAGACGCTGACCGTCGTCAACGAGGACTCGGCCGAACACTCCGTCACAGCGGACAGCGAGGACCTGTTCGACGTGGACATCGAGGCGGGCGCCACCGGAACCGTCACCGTGCCCGACGAGCCCGGCACGTACTCGTTCCACTGCGTGTACCACCCCGAGATGACCGGGGTGCTGACCGTCGAATAGGCGCGCACGTCTCGCCGCCGCGCCGGTGGAGTCCGCTCAACTCACGCACTTTCCCGCAATGCCTGGACACCCGTCTGTATGCGTGTCTAGGCTTTCCCGCACAAGTGACGGGACGACGAGAGACAGGTGTGCGGTGAAAACCAAAGGCGCGTTGATCTGGGAGTTCAATCAGCCGTGGTCCATCGAGGAGATCGAGATCGGTGACCCGCGAAAAGACGAGGTCAAGGTCCAGATGGAAGCGTCGGGCATGTGCCATTCCGACCACCATCTGGTCACCGGCGGCATCCCGATGGCCGGATTCCCCGTCCTCGGTGGCCATGAGGGCGCGGGCATCGTCACCGAGGTCGGTCCCGGGGTCGAGGACATCGAGGTCGGCGACCACGTCGTCATGTCCTTCATCCCGTCGTGCGGCAAGTGTCCGTCCTGTCAGGCCGGCCTGCGCAACCTCTGCGACCTGGGCGCCCACCTGCTCGGTGGCGCATCGGTCAGCGACGGTTCGTTCCGCATCCAGGCGGGCGGGCAGAACGTCTACCCGATGACGCTGCTCGGCACGTTCTCGCCCTACATGGTCGTCCACAAGAGTTCCGTGGTGAAGATCGACAAGTCGATCCCGTTCGAGGTCGCCTGCCTGGTCGGCTGCGGCGTCACGACCGGCTACGGGTCCGCAACGCACACCGCGCAGATCAAGCCGGGCGAGGACGCCACCATCGTCGGCCTCGGCGGTGTCGGAATCTCGGCGCTGCAGGGCGCCGTCAACTCCGGTGCGCGCTACATCTTCGCCATCGACCCCGTCGAGTGGAAGCGGGAGCAGGCGCTGAAATTCGGTGCCACCCATGCGTTCGCGAGTGTCGAGGAAGCAGCCGGGGCCATCGCCGAGATCACCGCGGGTGGCATGTCGAAGAAGACCATCGTGACCGTCGGCGAGGTGCACGGCGAGGACGTCGACCTGTGGATGGGCATCACCTCCAAGGCGGGCACCGTCGTGCTCACCGCGATGGGCAGCCTCATGGACAACCAGGTGACGCTGAACCTGTCGATGCTCACCCTGCTCCAGAAGAACCTGCAGGGCAGCATCTTCGGCGGCGCGAACCCGCACTACGACATCCCGCAGCTGCTGTCGATGTACAAGGTCGGCAAACTCAACCTCGACGACATGGTCACCCGGCAGTACCGCCTCGAACAGATCAACGACGGCTACCGGGACATGTTGGAGGGACGCAATATTCGCGGCGTCATCCGCTACACCGACGCCGACCGCTGATCTGCACCCCGGCGCCGGGCCCACCCCGGCGCCGGGTCAGTCGTTGCGGTTCTCCAGTTCGCGAATCCGCTGTGCGGCCTGCTCGAGCCGCTCGCGGCGCGCCTTCTCGTCCGACTTCTTGAGTCGCTCGTAGGTCTTCTCGTCGTCGTCGCTGTACTTGAGGATCATTCGCGGGACGCTGAGGGTGACGACCAGCGACGGCCACACGATCCACGCGTAGTCCCAGTCGACGACGAGCTGCAGCACCAGGAACGTCACCAGGGTGACGCCGACGATGAGCCAGTCGATCGATTCGACCAGGTTGCCGCGGGAGCGCAGGGACAGCAGTTCCGCCTCGGGTGTGATGGGCGAGGCGACGGTGTTGCCGTCGCGCACCGCCGGTGCGGCACCGTCCGACACCTTCCGCACGTAGCCGTCGACCTGTTCGAGGGGAAGCCCACCGGGCAGCCCCAGGAAGGGTTCGCGGATCGCGCCGAGCGTCCGTGCCGCCGCGACCGTGCCGGACCGCTCGTAGAACTCGGCACTGTCCAGCCTGCCCGCGGCGAAGTGGTCGCCGAGAACGTTCAGTGCGTGCAGTCGCTCGTCGTCGCTGAGCAGCAGGTCGTTGTGGTCACCCTGGCCGGGCATCGGATCAGCTCCCCGTCATGTAGTCACAGGGTGCCGATTCTAGGTGCCGCGCGGTTCTAGCGCACCGAGGACACCGCCGAGCGGCACAGCACTTCGAGCTCGTCGACGACGGCGTCGAGCGGCGCGGAACTCTCTTGCGCCTGAGCGAGAATCAGTGCGCCTTCGAGCGCGGACACGATCAGGGTCGCGATCGAGCCTGCGCGCTCGTCGGGTACGCCCTCGCCCGTGAGTTTCGTGGTGAGAAGGGTGCACCAGGAGTCGAAGGACGCTCCGGCGATGACGCGTGCGCCGCGTTCGGTGCCGAGTGCCGCGGCCGCGATCGGGCAGCCCTGTTCGTAGCGGCTCTCCTCGAGGCCGGTGCGCCAGATATCGACGAGGGCACGCAGCGCACCGACCGTGTCCGAGGTGTCGAGGATGCGTTCGATGCCGGTGCCGACCCACTTCGACGCCGAGACGGTGGCCTCCTCGACGAGCTGGGTCTTGCCGCCGGGAAAGTGGTGGTAGATGGATCCGCGGGGGGCGCCGCTGCGGGCAAGGACGTCGGCGAAGGACGTCGCCGCGACTCCGCGCTCGCGCATCAGGGAGATGGCGCCGTCGATCATCGCCGCCCGTGGTCCGGGGGTGGAGTCCTGCCGCCGTGCCATGCTCGCCCTTTCTGCATACTGGTGTTCTATGTAGAGTGTCATACATAGCTGCCGATCGCCAGGAGTTTGCCGTGACCCGCACCGCCACATCCGCGCACCCGCTCGACGTCGCACTCGAACTCGAGCCTCTCGGCGACGGAACCCTCACCGGTCGCACCACCGAGGCCTACGCCAACATGGTCGGCCCGTTCGGTGGCATCACCGCTTCGACCATGCTCACTGCGGCTCTGCGCCACCCGGAACGGCTCGGTGATCCGGTCTCGTTGACGGTCAACTTCGCGGGCCCCGTCGCCGACGGGCCGTTCACGATCGACGCGCGCCCGACGCGCACCAACAACTCGACGCAGCACTGGACGATCGAGATGACGCAGGACGGGGTCGTCGCGACCACCGCGACGGCCGTGTTCGCGCTCCGCCGCGAAACCTGGTCGTCCACCGAGGTGAGCCCGCCGGTCGCGCCGCCCGCCGAGGCGGTCGCCCCCACTCCGGGTCCCGAGTTCATCCGCTGGATGGGCAACTACGACCTGCGGTTCGTCGACGGCGGCATGACCGACATCGACGGCGAGTCCGACGATTCGACGACGACGCTGTGGATTCGCGACAATCCTGCTCGGGCACTGGACTTTTCGTCGCTGACCGCGCTGTGCGACTCCTTCTACCCGCGTGTCTTCCTGCGCCGGGGGCAGATGTGCCCGGCGGGCACCGTCTCGCTCACCATCTACTTCCACGTCGACGCCGACGCGCTGGCCGAGCAGGGTGACGACGCCGTTCTGGCCACGGCCCGCGCCCAGCACTTCGGCCGGAGCTACTTCGACCAGTCCGCGGAACTGTGGGGCCGCGACGGCACCCTGCTCGCCACCAGCCACCAGGTGATGTACTTCAAGGTCTGAGCAGGTCGGGAGCCAGTCGCGGGGGCAGAGTTCCGTGCGGGATGTGCGGCCCCACCGCCACTTTCGCGCCCGACACCCGGCCGCGACCCCAGCCGATGTCGGCGCGGTAGCGCCCCACCTGGTCGTCGGGGACGGCGTCCGTCGCCGACAGCGGTTCGGACAGCGGATGCACGTACAGCGCATCGGTGGGGCAGTACGCCTCGCACATGAAGCAGGTCTGGCAGTCCGACTGTCGGGCGATCACCGGAATCCCGGAGTCGGTGCGGTCGAACACGTTGGTCGGGCACGCGTCGACGCACTTGTCGCAGCCGATGCAGGCGTCCGCGATCAGCTTCTCGATCACGACGCCGCCTGCAGTGCAGCCGAGCGCAGCGGGGCGGGCCGCGTCCACACGTTGTCGAGACCCCCGGTGAGGATGTGGTGGTGCTGCGCCGGATCGAGGTCCGGGTGGTCGTCGCGCTTGCTCATGCCGCGACTTTCGGTGCGCGCCAACGTCGAGTGGTACATCCACCGGCCCACCGCGGTGATCGCGGCAGCCTGACGAGATCGGATCCGGCCTTCCCCGCTCGCGCCTCCGAGACCGAACGATACTGCGGTCCACAGTGATTCGAGTTCGTCGAGCGCCGACTGCACCCGCGGTCCGTCGCGAAGGAAGTTCTTCTCGTACGGAACCAGCTCCTGCTTCGCGGCCGCCACCACGGCAGGAGCATCCAGAGTTGCCCGTCCGGACGGGCGCAGTCCGGCGCCTCCGACCCCGCGCAGCTCGCCCGCCGGGACGCGCCCGGCACGGCGCGCGAACTGCGCGGCACCCGTTCCCGCCCAGCTCCCCGACGACATCGCCCACGCCGCATTGTGGCTGCCGCCGCCGGTGAACCCACCGCAGATACGTTCGCGGGTGGCGGCGTCACCCGCGGCGAACAGGCCGGGGACGTTCGTCGCACACGTGTCGTCCACGACGTCGATGCCGCCGGTGCCGCGGACGGTGCCCTCCGCGAGGAGTGTCACCTCGAACCGGTCCGTGAACGGGTTGATGCCACGACGATCGAAGTGCAGGAAGAAGTTCGGCTGCCCGAGTCGCATCAGGCGTTGTGTCTCGACATCGGCCCGATCGAGCTGCGCGTACACCGGTTCGGACAGCAGGGTCTGCGCGATCAGCGACCGACCCTTCGCCGAGCCGGCGCCGTCGACGACGCGACCGTCTGCGTGGAAGAACGTCGCATAGCCGTAGTAGGCGGTCTTCGTGATCGTCGAGCCGAGCGGCGCGATGCCGTAGGCGTTGGAGAACTCCATGCCGGAGAACGCGGCACCCGCCTCCGCGGCCATCAGGGCGCCGTCACCGGTGTCGACGTTGGTGCCGAGCGCACCGGACAGGAACGCGCAGCCACCGCTCGCGATGACGACAGCGCCCGCGCTCACCAGGTAGTCGCGGTCCTCCTGGCGCTGGTGCCCGGCGGCGCCGCGCACCTGGCCGTCGACGTCGACGAGCAGTTCCAGTGCGGGGGAGTGGTCGAGAATCCGAACGCCTGCGCCCCTGATCCAGGAACGCATCCGGCGCATGTACTCCGGCCCCTGTAGGCCCGTGCGGATCTGCTGCCCGGTATCGGGATCGATGGGGAACGGGTAACGGCCCTCCTCTCCGAGGAGGTTCATGTTCTCGAACGTCTGGTCCAGGACCCGGTCCATCCAGTGATGGTCCGCGAGATGTCCGCCGAGTGCTTCGCGGTCGGCCTTCGCCCGCTCCCTCGCGTCCCGTTCGGGGGCGACGTACCAGACCCCGGTGCCTGCGGGAGCCGTCGAACCGCTGGTGCCGCAGTAGCCCTTGTCGACCAGAACCACGTCCGCGCCCGCCCTCGCGGCCCGCAGCGCCGCCCACGTTCCGGCGGGCCCGCCCCCGATGACGAGGACGTCGGTGTTCAGCTCGATCCGTGCACCCATGTGCCACGCTCCTGTCGACGGACTACCCGGTCACAGGACACGCTTCCGTAGTCGGAGCCGAAAATCGCCGGTTGGAATCAGCGTGAATCGAGGGCGCCTGACGGGTGCAGCGACGGGAGTGTCACAGGGCCCCGAACGCGCGTGAGCCCGGCGTCGCGGGGCGACACCGGGCTCACACGCGGGACGAATCAGGCCAGCTTGGCCAGCAGATCGGCGCGCTGACGGGCGCCGAGACCGGCGACGCGACGCGTCTCGGCGATCCCGACGGACTCCGCGATGTCACGGGCCTTCACCTTGCCGACCTTCGGCAGGGACTCGAGCAGGTAGAGCACCTTCGTCTTGCCGACGAGCTCGTCGGTCTGGGCCTTGTCGAGAACCTCGACAAGCGTCACCTTTCCGGACTTCAGCTCCTCTCGCAGTTCGGCCCGGGCCTTCCGGGACGCGGCCGCCTTCTCGAGGGCGGCGGCGCGCTGTTCGGGGGTCAAGGTGGGCAATGCCATGAGTGTGCCTTTCTCGCGGTTCCCTGGGAGGTGCCCCAGGGTGATCCCGGGTGAGAACCCCAGGCTAGAGCGGTCGCGACCGGGAATCACGGTACCCCCGCCCCGCGTGTCGTCAAGCTCTACGCGCCGCGCCACACGGGCGGACGCTTCTCGAGGAACGCCGTCATGCCCTCCTGCGCGTCGCAGGTCACGGCGTTGGTGGCCATCGTTTCGGCCATGGCGGTGTACGCCTGGTCCTGTGGCAGGTCGATCTGCCGGTAGAACGCCTGCTTGCCGATCTGCAGGGTCAGGGGGCTCGCCGAGGTGATCCGCGCGGCCAATGCTTCGACCTGGGCATTCAGGTCGTCTGGCGCGACGACGAGGTTAACCAGACCCCAGTCCGCGGCGGTGTGGGCGTCGATCGTGTCGCCGGTAAGCAGCATCTGCATGGCCCGCTTCCGTCCGACGGCACGGCTCAGCGCCACCATCGGTGTCGAACAGAAGAGACCGATCCGCACGCCCGGCGTCCCGAACACCGCGTTCTCGGACGCGACGACGAGGTCGCAGGATGCGGCGAGCTGGCAGCCGGCCGCGATCGCCGGACCCTGCACCGCCGCGATCACCGGTTGCGGGATCCGCTGTACGGCGTCCATCATCTCGACGCAGGTGTCGAAGATGGCCCGCTCGTCGTCGAGGGTGCGGTCCACCATCTCGGACAGGTCGTGCCCCGCCGAGAACGCCGGGCCCTCCGCTGCGATCACCATCGCGCGCACCGCCGGATTCATCGACAGCACCGCGAGCGCGTCCGTCACCTGCCGCATCACGCTGCTGGACAGGGGGTTTCGCTGTTTCGGGCGGTTCAGGGTGATGGTCCCGATGCCGGTATCGGCGTCGATCTCGGTCCGGATGTCGTCGTTCACGGGCACACCTCTTCACGCGTCGATGGTCAATCTCGACAGTACGACGCGGGCGCGGCGTGCGATGCCCCTGAACGGGGGGAGGGGTCAGCGGTGCCCAGCCACGCGGATCGCGTCGGTATCAGGCGAATCCGCGCAGCACGCCGTCGACGAGGGCGTCCGCGAAGGCGTCGTCGAGGGCGGACGTGTGGAGCAGCCAGCGTTGGGTCAGGGGGGCGTAGAGCATGTCGATGACGAGGTCCAGGTCGGCGTCGGGGCGCAGTTGACCGGCGTCCTGGGCGCTGCGCAGTCGGGTGCGTATCGCGTGATGTGTGGGCTGCTGCAGCTTCTCCCGATAGAGCGCGGCCAAGGCGGGGTCCGCGATGATCTCGATCATCAAGGCGCGGATCGGGGCGCTGAACGACGGGTCGGCGAATTCGGCTGTGGTGGCCCGCAACACCACTCTCAGGTCCGTGGCCAGGTCGCCGGAGTCCGGCAGTTCGATCCCGGTTCCTTCGGCGCTCTCGCCGGCCGCCAGCAACACGTCGAGGACGACGGCGCCTTTGGATTCCCACCACCGGTAGATGGTCTGCTTGCCGACGCCGGCGCGGGCGGCGATGGATTCGATGGTCAATTTCGCGTAGGGAACCTCGCCGAGCAGGTCGCGGGTGGCGTCGAGGATGGCGACGCGTGAGCGCTCGCGGCGGCGTGTGTGCGTGGGGGATTGGGAGGCCATGACCGAGATCTTAACAAGACGAAACGTCTCGTATTGACAATGTCGTCGAGGTGGTGCATGGTTTCGACCATAAACGAGACGCAACGTCTCGTTCCAGAACTGGAGGAGCGTGTATGCCGAGAACCTGGTTCGTCACCGGCGCCAATCGCGGGCTGGGCCGCGCGTTCACCGTGGCGGCCCTGGCCGCCGGCGACATCGTCGTCGCGACCGCCCGCGACCCGCACGCCATGTCCGATCTCGCCGACGAGCGACTCACGGTGCTGCCACTGGACGTGCGCGACCGCGATCGCGTGTTCGCCACGGTCGACAAGGCCTTCGAGGTCACCGGCCGCATCGACGTGCTCGTCAACAATGCGGGCTATGGCCTTGTCGGCGCGCTCGAGGAGCTGACCGAAGATCGGATCCGCGATCAGATGGACACCAATTTCTATGGCGTCCTGTGGGTCTCGCAAGCCGCGCTTCCGCACCTGCGGGCGCAGGGTTCCGGTCACATCGTGCAGATCTCGACGGTCGGTGCGGTCGGCTCCCTGCCTCTGTTCGGCATGTACAACGCGAGCAAATGGGCGATGGAGGGCTTCAGTGCCTCGCTCGCCGACGAAGTGCGTCCGTTCGGAATCAAGGTCACCCTCGCCCAGATGGGCGGATTCGACACCGACTGGGCAAAGTCGAGCATGAAATTCGCCGAGGGCATCTCGGCGTACTCGCCCGTCCGCGAGGCAGTTCTCGGCATGCGGGACTACCCGGACATGTCGGTCGCGCCGTCGACCGAAACCTCGACCGAGCCCACGGAGCGGGTCGCCGAGAACGAATGGGCGGAACCCGCACCGGAAGTCGCCGCCGCCGGTCTACTGCAGCTGGTGAACGACCCGAACCCACCGCTGCGCAGAATCATCGGTCCGGGCGCGCACCAGATGGTCGCGATGGCCCTCGAAGCCCGCCGTCAGGACTACGTCAGCGACCCCGAGTTCACCTGGCCCGCCGGATCGGCCGACTCATAGGCGGTCGGTACCGGACAATCACGAGCGGTCTCGCTTTCGGATCTCAGGAGGAATCTTGACACGTGAACTCGTCTACACCGGCTTCATGTCCCTGGATGGAGTCGTGGACTCACCGGGCGGCAAGGAGGAGGGGCACCGCAGCGGAGGTTGGGTCATGGACACCGAGTTCGTACCCGAGGCCTTCTCGCTGAAGGGTGAAGAACTCGCGGACACGACCGCGCTGATGTTCGGCCGGCGCAGCTACGAGGCGTTCGCCCCGATCTGGCGTGACTCCGCCGATCACGCCGCATACAAGGATCTCCCGAAGTACGTGGTGTCGACCAGCCTCACCGACGACGCCGTGATCGAGGGCTGGGGTCCGATCACGATCCTGCGGTCCGTCGACGACATCGCCGCCCTGAAGCAGACCGAGGGTGGCGCCATCTTCATCCACGGCAGCGCCGAACTGGCCCGGAGTCTGGCGGACGCCGATCTGATCGACCGGTACAACCTGCTGGTGTTCCCGGTGCTGCTCGGTGAGGGCAAGAGCCTGTTCAGCCGGACCGACCGGGACAAGCAACAGCTGCGCCTGCGCGATTCGGCGACCTACACCAACGGAGTGGCCAAGCTCGTCTACGACGTCGTGCGCTGAGTAGATCGAACGCCAACCACACCGACTCGGCCCTCGTGGAACGGGCGTGGGGGTCGGCAGCGCCGCGGCAGATCAGGCGCGTTCGATCTTTCGCGGTGCTGCCTGGGCGGGGCCCGTCGTACGACCTGGACGGTTCACCTGGCGTCGCGCCGCCATGACCCAAATGGGGAGTCTCAGCGGCCGAACAGGCTGCGGAGAAAGCCACCAGACGGGGGTCGTTCGCAGGTGCAGCGCTTGTCGGCGGGGACGTGCCGCATCACGTCGTCGACGTGGTTGCCGCAGCCGGTCCATGTGGTCTTGCCGCAGCGGGAGCAGGGGGTGGGCTGGCACATTGCAGTGTCCTTTCGAGGTCAATAGCGACCAATAATACCCCCTGGGGTATCCACGTCGCTGCCGGGTGCCTGCGCGACTGGCAGGATCGACGAGGTGAGCACCGCGAATCTGACCCGTGACGAGACCGCAGCACGCGCCGCGTCCGTCACCGTCCGCTCCTACCGCGTCGAACTCGATCTGACGTCCGCGCCCGACCACTCCCAGCCCGGGTTCTCCACGACCACCACCGTGGAGTTCGATGCGTCCGCCCCCTCGACGTGGCTGGACTTCCTCGGCGCATCCGTCGAGTCGGTCACCGTGAACGGCGAACCGGTCGACGCCCCGTATGACGGCGCCCGCATCACCCTGCGCGGCCTCGCCGCATCCAATACGGTCGTCGTCCGCGCCACCGGGCTCTACAGCCGTTCGGGCGAGGGCCTGCACCGCTTCCTCGACCCGGTCGACGAGCAGACCTACCTGTACACGCAGTACGAGCCGTCCGACGCCCGCCGAGTCTTCGCGTGTTTCGAGCAGCCGAACATGAAGGCGCCCTTCACGTTCGTCGTCACCGCGCCCGCGGGGTGGGAAGTGGTGTCGAACCAGTCGGCCGCCACCCGCGACGAGCAGGACGACCGTCAGGTGGTCGAGTTCGCGGCGACGCTGCCGATCTCCACCTACATCACCGCAATCGTCGCCGGCCCCTACCATCGCGTCGACTCGGCGTGGAGTCGCGACGATCTCACCGTCCCGCTCGGTGTGCTGTGCCGCGGGTCGCTCGCGCAGTACCTCGACGCCGACACCATCCTCCAGGTGACGCGTCAGGGACTGGACTTCTTCGCAGACAACTTCCAATTCCCCTACCCCTGGGGCAAATACGACCAGGTGTTCGTCCCCGAGTACAACCTCGGCGCGATGGAGAACCCCGGCTGCGTCACCTTCACCGAGGCGTACGTGTTCCGCGGTGCTGCCACCGACGCCCAGTACGAGGGGCGTGCCAACACGATCCTGCACGAGATGGCACACATGTGGTTCGGCGACCTCGTGACGATGCAGTGGTGGGACGACCTGTGGCTCAAGGAGTCGTTCGCCGACTACATGGGCGCCCTCGCCAGCGCCGAGGCCACCGAGTGGACGGACGCCTGGGTGGCGTTCGCGAACCGACGCAAGGCGTGGGCGTACTCGCAGGACCAGTTGCCGACGACGCATCCGATCGTCGCGGACATCGTCGACCTCGAAGCCGCGAAACTGAACTTCGACGGCATCACCTACGCCAAGGGCGCGAGCGTGCTCAAGCAGCTCGTCGCGTACGTGGGCCGGGACGCCTTCTTCGAGGGAGCCCGCCGCTATTTCCGCGAACACGCCTACGGCAACACCACTCTCGCCGATCTGCTGAGCGAACTGTCCGCGACATCGGGGCGTGACCTCGACGCCTGGGCGCAGGCGTGGCTGCAGACCACCGGCATGTCGACACTGACGCTCGAACGTCGCGGCAAGCGATTCGAGGTGGTCCAGACCGACCCCCGGCCGCACACCCTCGGCATCGGGCTCTACGACTTCGACGAGTCCGGTTCGCTGGTGCTCACCGATCGTCTCAGCGTCGACATCACGGGTCGGCGCACACCCGTCGAACTCACGGAGACCCCGCTGGTGCTCCTCAACGACGGAGACCTCACCTACGCGAAGGTGCGGCTCGGAGGGTTCTCGGTCCGGACGGTCGAAGCGTCGCTGGACCGGATCGTCGACCCGCTGGCCCGCGGTTTGGTGTGGTCGGCGCTGTGGAACGCGACGCGTGACGGCGAACTCGACCCGCGCCGCTACCTGGAGGTGGCGCGCCGGTTCGCGCCCACCGAACCCAACACGGCCCTGCTGACGGCGGCCACGACGAATGCGGCCTTCGCGATCGGTCACTACCTGCGCAACGGTGATCGGGACCGGTGGCGCGGTGAGTGGCTCGAAACCTGCTGGGCCACACTGTGGGCAGCGGAACCCGGTTCGGGCTCGCAGCTGGTGTGGGCGCGGGCGACAGCGTCCGCCGCGACCCTCGACGAGCGTCGCGCCGCCGACATCCGTGCTCTCCTCGACGGCGCCACCCCGGCGCCGGACGGATTGTCCCTCGACCCCGACCTGCGCTGGCTGCTGTGGACGGCGCTCGCCGCGACCGGGTATGCCGACCCCGCCGACCTCGACGCCGAGCTCACCCGCGACGACACCGCGTCCGGGCGCACCGCGCACCTGCGCGCGCTCGCGGCCCGCCCGGACACGGAGGTCAAGGCGCAGGCCTGGGAATCGGCGCTCACCGACACCTCCCTGACCAACGACCACCTCGACGCCACCATCGGCGGTTTCCGCGCAGGCGATCGGCGTGATCTGATCGCCCGCTACGACTCCTCGTACTTCGCGGCCCTGACCGGTCTCTGGTCACAGCGCAGCATCGAGATCGCCCGTCGTCTCGTTGTCGGACTGTTCCCCGCGAAGGACTCCACCGAGGCCGTCGACAAGTGGCTCACCGCCAACGAGGACGCCCCCGCGGCACTGCGCAGGCTCGTCGTCGAACAGCGCGACCACTTGGCGCGGGACCTGCGGGTGCGTTCCCGCGCCAAGTGACGGCTGCTCAGCCTACGTTGTCGAGGGCGAGGTGGTCGGTCCAGATCTGACCTGCCGCAGGCAGATCCGACTGACCGCCACGCACCTCGGGATTCCACAACCGGGCCGCGGCCAGGCCGGGGTCGCGCGTCAGGTCCACGCGGTCGACCTCGACGACGACAGCCAGTTTCGGCTCCGCGAGCCCGGCGGCGAGCCGTGCCCGCAGGTCGGGGTCGTCGGTGATCGACGCGCGGCCCCGGATGTGCAGGACCCGGTCGTCGCCCGCGACCAGCGCCAGAAGCGACACCTCGGGGTGCTGCAACAGGTTTCGCAGGGTGTCGGTGCGCCGATTTCCTGGGCGGTCCGGGAACGCGAGGGCCAGGGGGCCGAGCGGCACGGCGAACCCGGCCTCGTCGCCCTTCGGGCTGACGTCGGTGCCGCCGTCCGTGTCGGTGCTGGTAACGGTGAGAAACCTGGACAGCGTGAGGAACTCACGCACCGCGGGATGGTCGAGGTCGGTGTCGGACGCCGCCGGGACGGATGCGTCGGGGACCACGACGTCATCCCACAGGCCCGAGCGGGTCACGCACCGGGCGCAGTGCAGGTACGCCTCCTCGACCCGAAGGAGCGTCGCTGATCCGTCGCGGTACAGCCGGCCGTTGACGCGCATCGTCTCCCCGTAGCCCGGGACCAGCGCAACCAGGCCCGCAGGGCCGCCGTCGCCCAGATCGTCGGGCAGCGCGAGCGACTCGACGCGGAGCGTGTTGCGGTCCGCGATCGCCACGACGCCGGGAGTGCCGCCGACGACGAGGCTGTGCTGTACGCCGCCGTCGCCGTGCACGCCGAGCACCGCGAACGGCGAACGCGCGAAGAAGGACTCGCAGTGGTCGTCGAGGAACGGGATCGCCTTCAGCAGCGTGACCGGGGGCCGCTCACCGAGGATCCGTTCGAGCTCGGCGACGGTGGTGAGGGGAGTCGGGACCGACTGGTCGTCCACCGTGGGCCTCAGCCGACCGCGGGGACGACCGTCGCCGGGGCGTCGTCGGTGGCGGCGGTCAGTGCGGGCAGCGTCGCGTCGAGCAGGTACGGCTGGCTCAGCGGGCTCGAGAAGCCCAGTGCGGCAGGCACGTCGGTGTCGAACTCGCCGAGATAGACGGTGCGGTCCTCCTTGACCACCGGCAGCTGCGCGAACAGCGGATCGGCCAGCAGATCCTCCTTCGTCGCGCCGACGACGATCAGGTTCTGCTGGTTCAGCAGGTCGTACCGCTCGGCGGTGACGGAACCGGTCTGGGCGGGAGCGACGAATCCGAGTTCGGTGAAGAAGGCACCGCGGGGGTCCTGCTGTTCGAAGATGTAGAAGCCGTCGGCCATCTTCATCGCCACCGCGGCGGTGCGGCCGGCGAACTGGGGGTTCGCGGCGATGGCGGCCTCGAACTCCGCGCGCACCGAGTCGCGGACCTCCGCCGCCTTCTCCTGCTTGCCGATGGCGGTGCCGATCGTCTCGAGCTGGTCCTCCCAGGTGGGGTTGTCGCCGGCGAGGTCGGCGACGGTCGGTGCCAGCCCGGAGAGCGACTCGTAATCCGATTCCTCGAGGACGGAGTAGGTGCCGACGAGCAGGTCCGGGTCGGCCTGCGCGATCTTCTCGAAGTCGAGTTCCATCCCGCCGACCTCGGGGATGTCGGTCGCGTACCCCTGCGCCCACGGGCGCTGCCGGTAGTCGTAGCCGGTGAACGCGCGCGTCCCGACGGGTGTCTCGCCCAGCGCGAGCACGAAGTCGAGGTCGTTGAATCCGACGGTGACGATGCGCTCCGGGCGGGCCTCGATCGTCGTCGATCCGAATTTGTGGTCCACGGTGACAGGGAAGGAGCCGTCCGAGCTGCCGGATGCGCTGTCGGCGGTGTCGGCGCTGCTGCATGCGGTCAGCGTCGCGACACCCACGAGGGCGATGGCGGAGGTGAGGACGGACGCCCAACGGGGAGATCGCACTGTTCGGAGACCTTTCTCGGACGGAAACTAAAGTGACCCTAACCTAACAAGCCTGATTTTGCGGTTGTGGGAATGACATCGGGGTCGGCCCGCTTCGGGGCGGCGATGATGCGTTTGGTGGATCCCTCGGGCCGATGTCGGCGGCGCGGTCCACAATGGGGCCGTGCCGAACCCCGTCAGACGTGTCGACGTCACCGAACGCCGTGCCCGCCTCGCGCGCAACCATCACCTCGCACCGGGTGCGCAGGCCGAGACGGTGACAGACGCTGCCCGCGGGCTCGTCTGCCTGCACGCGACCGATCCGTCGACGGTGTACATGTCCGCGCGGGCTCGGGTGCCCGGTATGACGATCGCCGATCTCGATCGCGCACTGTACGAGGACCGCTCGCTGGTCAAGCACCTGTCGATGCGCCGAACCCTGTTCGTGTTCCCCCGCGAGGCGATGCCGTTCGCCCAGGCGGGTGGCAGCGCGCGCGTGGCCGAGCGGGAACGCAAACGTCTGGTCGTCGAGGTGGAGAAAGCCGGGCTGTTCACCGACGGCGCGCGCTGGCTCGACGAGGCGGGCGACGCCGTGCTGGCCGCCCTCGACGGGGGTGATCCGACGTCGTACACCGCGTTGCGTGACGCGCTCCCGGTGCTGCAGGGCTCGATGAGCTACGGCGAGGGCAAGAGCTGGGGTGGGCAGGTGTCGATCGGCCCGCGGGTGCTGACGGTGCTGTCCGCCGAAGGTCGCGTCGTGCGCGCCACCAACGACGGATCCTGGAAGGTGTCGCGAAACCGTTGGGCGACAACGGAGTCGTGGCTCGGTGCTGTGATCGACCCGCTGCCGGAGGTGGACGGTGTCATCTGGCTGGTGGAGCAGTGGCTGCGCTCCTTCGGACCCGGCACCGAGAACGATCTCAAGTGGTGGCTCGGTTCGACACTCACCCTGGTGCGAAAAGCGCTGTCCGCGTTGGATGTCGTCGAGGTCGACCTGGATGGTGCGACCGGATATCTGATGGCCGACGACGTCGAGCCCGTCGCGTCGACCGAACCGTGGGTGGCGCTGCTGCCCGCCCTCGACCCGACCACGATGGGCTGGAAGGACCGCGACTGGTATCTCGGCCCGCACCGGGCGCCGCTCTTCGACACCGCGGGTAACGCGGGCCCGACGCTCTGGAGCGACGGCCGGATCGTCGGTGGCTGGTGGCAGGACGACACCGGTCAGGTGGTGATGCACCTGCTGGAGGACGTCGGATCCGACGTGCGGCGCGCGCTCGACGCGGAGGCGGACGCGCTGAACGACTGGCTCGGCGGGGAACGGGTCATGCTCCGGTTCCCGTCGCCGATATCCAAGCAGCATTCCTGACGCGGAACCGACGTCCCACCATCCGGCCTCGGTGTGTGAAACCGGCTGTGCAGCACAGCGAGTGGATACTCGATCCCGCCGCGGCTCACACGACCGTGACCGACCGGGAGTGCCACCCCGTCGCCCCGTCGGGTACCGGCGCCGCACGCTGCTCGGTCTGGACCGCGCCGTCCATATCGGTGGCCCGGACGTGCAGGGTGTGGTCTCCCGGCGTCGCCTGCCACCGAAACGTCCACTGCCGCCACGTGTCGATCGAGTACTCGGGCGCGAGGGTCGCGGGCTGCCAACCTCCGTCGTCGACCCGGACCTCGACGCGGGAGATGCCGCGATGCTGCGCCCAGGCCGTGCCCGCGACGGTGACGGGTCCGGCGTCGACCCGCGCGAACGACGCGGGAACGTCGATGCGGGACGCAGTCTTGATCGGCGCCTGCTCCGCCCATCCGCGCCGCGTCCAGTACGCCTGTGCGCGGTCGAAACGAGTGACTTCCCAGTCGACCACCCACTTGGTGGCGGATACGTAGCCGTACAGGCCGGGGACCACCTGCCGGACGGGGTAGCCGTGCTCGAACGGCAACGGCTCCCCGTTCATCGTCACCGCGAGGATCGCGTCCCTGCCGTCGAGTAGCGCGGCAAGCGGGGTGCCCGAGGTGAACCCGTCGGAACTGGTGGACAGCAGCATGTCCGCGTCGGCGGACACCCCGACCTCGTCCAGGAGATCCCTCATCGGGTAGCCGATCCAGGTGGCATTGCCCGCCAGGTCGCCGCCGACCTCGTTGGAGACGCACGTCAACGTGACGGCCCGCTCGATCGGTGTGCGGGCGACGAGATCGTCCCAGCGGACGGTGATCTCACGGTCGACCATGCCGTGGATCCGCAGGCTCCATTCGTCGGTGGTGAGCTTCGGCACCTGCAGCGCTGTGTCGATGCGGTAGAAGACGTCGTTGGGAGTGACGAACGTAGTCGCGCCTGCCACTTCGACGTCGGCACCGGGCGGGATGGTGGGTGCGCGGTCGGTGGCGGCGACGGTGGGCAGGACGAATCCCATCCGATTCCGCACCGCGTCCGCGACCGTCTCGGCGAGGTGCCTGCCTGCTGCTCCCGCCGCCACCGCGACCGCGGCGGCGGTGCCCGCGAGAACGAGGAATCGTCGGCGGGACATGCCTTCGCCCGCCGATTCCGGATCGTCGACGGCCCGAAACCGCCTGGTCAGCACCCGCAGAACCATGATTCCCGAGGCGACACCGACGATCGTGGGGACGGCGTACGCGGCGCTCGCTCCGGGACGGCTGGTGGCCGCGTACACCCCGACGACACCGAGTGCCAGCAGGATCGCGCTTCCGTAGGGGCGGTGCGTCCGCTCGACCAGACCCGCGATCGCGGAGAGCACCACGATCAGGATGCTCATGCCTGCGAACAGTGCGGGCTTGTCGTTGGTTCCGAAGGTGTCGATCGCGAATTCCCTCGCCCACGAAGGACTCCGGTCGACCGTCGTGGAGCCCACTGCGAAGAAAGGTGATGCGGATGTGTCGATCACCGCCGCGACCAGCTCGCCGACCCCGAGCGTCACGGCCGCGGCGAGAACTCCTGACAGCGCGCGAGCAGGGAGTGCCCAGCGGGCTTTCTCGTCGTGCTCGGCCATGCCCTCACGCCTTTCCCGTCGACTGCGCGTTGTCGAACGGTGGGGGTTCGATGCGACGCGCGGATCGGATGGGTCGAAAACTACTCCGTATTCGCACCCATCCGTGCCGTCGGCGGCTCCGAAGCACTGGTGACATCCGGTAGCCGGCCACAGGTCGGACCCGAACTCGAGAACCGAGAAGGTGGAACCGAAGATGAAGACGAATCGCACCGCAGCAGCCGTGAGCCTCGCCGCCGTGGCGTTCCTCGGACTGTCCGCGTGTTCCTCGGACGGAGACGACACGTCCGATTCCACGACGCCGCAGGCAACGACGTCGATGCCGTCCACGGGGGCGATGACCTCGGGCATGGCCGACCCGGCATCCGATCTGGTGGGACCGGGTTGCGCCGCATACGCCGAGCAGGTCCCGACCGGCGCCGGATCGGTGGAAGGAATGGCGGACGAGCCCGTCGCCGTCGCCGCATCCAACAATCCGATGCTGACCACCCTCACCCAGGCCGTGTCGGGGCAGCTGAACCCCGATGTGAATCTGGTCGACACCCTCAATGGAGGCGAGTTCACCGTCTTCGCCCCGGTCGACGATGCTTTCGCGAAGATCGACCCCGCGACCGTCGAGTCGTTGAAGACGGACTCGGCCACTCTGACGTCGATCCTCACCTACCACGTGGTGCCGGGTCGGCTCAGCCCGTCGGAGGTCGACGGCACCCACACCACCGCCCAGGGCGCGACGTTGACGGTCACCGGGTCCGGTGACGACCTGAAGGTGGACGACGCTTCCGTCATCTGCGGCGGCGTGAACACCGCCAACGCGACGGTCTATCTCATCGACGGTGTTCTGATGCCGCCCGCCCAATAGGACCGGTAACTCCAGTTCTCCGTCGCCGACGGTCTCGAGGCGCCCTCGCACTGCCGAGTCCGCCGCCGGCGGGGTGGCGACCCGGGAGGCCCGTACCCCGACACGGCCTCCCGGGTTCGTCGCTACGCATGGCTAAAGAGCCCCGCCTCCCCGATTTCCTGTGCCGTGGGTCACAATGGTGCCCGACCGCCGGAAGTTGAGGAGCAATTCATGTTCAGCACCATGCAAGACGCGCCCCTGTCCATCGCCCAGTTGCTGCAGCATGGCAGCACTGTTCACGGCGGCGCGGAGGTCGTGACCTGGACCGATGCCGGACCGCGGCGGCGCAGCTACGCCGAGGTCGGCAGGCGGTGCGCGGCCTTGGCGCATGCGCTGCGCGGACTCGGGGTCACAGGAGACGAGCGCGTCGCCACCTTCATGTGGAACAACGCCGAGCACCTCGAGGCATACCTGGCGGTGCCGTCGATGGGCGCCGTGCTGCACACCCTCAACATCCGCCTGTTCCCGGAGCAGTTGGTCCATGTGGCCAACCACGCCGAGGACCACGTGATCATCGTCGACCCGACGCTCATCCCGCTGCTGGCGCCGCAGTTGCCGCAGCTGACCACCGTCAAGCACGTGATCGTGACCGGAGACTCGACCGCCGGACTCGAGGTGCCCGAGGGCGTGCAGGTGCACACCTACGAGGGCCTCATCGCGGAGCAGCCCACCGAGTTCGACTGGCCCGAGGTGGACGAGCGGTCTGCCGCCGCGATGTGCTACACCTCAGGCACCACCGGTGACCCGAAAGGTGTTGTCTACTCGCATCGTTCGATCTACATGCACTCCATGCAGGTCTGCATGACGGACGGGCCTGCGCTCAAGCAGGGCGACCGCGCCCTCGCCGTGGTGCCGCAGTTCCACGCCATGTCGTGGGGACTGCCGTACGCGGCGTTCATGATCGGCGCGTCGCTGATCATGCCGGACCGGTTCCTGCAGCCGGCACCGCTCGCCGAGCTGATCGCCGCCGAGCGCCCGACCTTCGCGGCCGCCGTGCCGACGATCTGGCTCGGCCTGCACCAGTACCTCGAGCAGCACCCGCAGGACATCTCCTTCATGAAGGAGGTCCTCATCGGTGGCTCCGCGGTGCCGCCGTCGCTGATGCACACCTTCGCGAACGAGCACGCCGTCCAGGTCCTGCACGCGTGGGGCATGACGGAGACGTCCCCGCTCGGCTCCGTTGCCCGTCCGCCGGCCGGTGTCGAGGGCGATGACCAGTGGCGCTACCGCTACACGCAGGGACGATTCCCGGCGTCCGTGCAGGCGCGTCTCGTCGACGACGCGGGCGAGGTCGTCCCCAACGACGGCACCAGCATCGGTGAACTCGAGGTCCGGGGCCCCTGGATCACCGGCTCCTACTACGGTGTCGACGCCGCCGACAAGTTCGACAACGGGTGGCTGCGCACCGGCGACGTCGGATCCATCTCGCCCGACGGCTACCTCACGCTGACCGACCGCACCAAGGACATCATCAAGTCCGGCGGCGAATGGATCTCCTCGGTCGATCTGGAGAACGCTGTCATGGGTCACCCCGACGTCCTCGAAGCTGCCGTCATCGGCGTTCCGGACGAGCGCTGGGACGAGCGTCCCCTCGTCGCCGTCGTGCTGCGCGAGGGAACCGATGCCACCGTCGACTCGCTGCGGGAGTTCCTGTCCGACAAGGTCGCCAAGTGGCAGTTGCCCGAGAACTGGACCGTGATCAGCGAGGTCCCGAAGACCAGCGTCGGCAAGTTCGACAAGAAGCGGCTCCGCACGCAGTACCAGGACGGCGGACTCGACATCACCCGGATCTAGGCACGTCTACCTCTCGACGCCTGTCGCGCCTCACCGGGTGCGGCAGGCGTCGGGCGGTAGCATCCCCGCCGTGAGCGATCATCCGGCCTTGCGTGTCCTCGTCTACAGCGACGACGCCCTCACGCGCAGGAAGGTCGTCTCGGCACTCGGCACCCGGCCCCACCCCGACCTCGAGATCGAGTGCATCGAGGTCGCGACCGCCCCCGTCGTGATCCGGCATCTCGACGACGGTGATGTCGATCTCGCCGTCCTCGACGGCGAGTCGACGCCCGTCGGAGGGATGGGGCTCGCGAAGCAGCTCACCGACGAGATCGACGACTGCCCGCCGATCATCGTCCTGACCGGCCGCGCGGATGACGCCTGGCTCGCGAAGTGGTCGCGGGCGTCCGCCGCCGTTCCGCATCCGATCGACCCGATTCAGCTCACCCAGGAAGTCGTGGCGCTGCTGCGCGCGGCGCGCGGCTGACCCTTCTCTCCAGCACGTCTCCAACCACGACCCGACCCGGGAGTGTCGTGGCTCACACGCGTGCCTGGCCGGGGGTATGTTCGGCTCCAGGAGCGGACGTGCCCGGAGCAGGTCTGCCGATCATTTCCGCTCCCGCGGTTGCAGGACAGCTCAGTGCATGCGTCGGACCAGGGAGCAGGTCATGAGGCGGATCGAGCAGGACGGACGGCAGGGTCGGCGGGACGCCGACCGGTGCCTCGCTGCTGCCGGTTCGCTCGCAGCCCGGTGCACCCTCCCGTCCGGAGGGGAGAGCGGTGAACGTCTACATTCCGATCCTCGTGCTCGGGGCGATCGCGGTCGTGTTCGCGGTGTTCTCCGTTCTGGTGGCATCCGTCGTCGGGCCGCGCCGCCTCAACCGCGCGAAGCTACAGGCGTACGAGTGCGGTATCGAGCCGACGTCACAACCGGACCGGCACGGCAGCGGGATCGGTGGCGCGAGTGGGCAGCGCATCCCGGTGAAGTACTACCTGACGGCGATGCTGTTCATCATCTTCGACATCGAGATCGTCTTCCTGTACCCGTGGGCGGTCCACTTCGACGCGCTCGGTGCCTTCGGCCTCGCCGCGATGGCGCTGTTCATCTTCAACGTGTCGGTCGCGTACGCCTACGAGTGGCGCCGGGGCGGTCTCACCTGGGACTGAACCCGAGCATCGAATCAGTCGGCGGCACTGGCAGATCGGGTCGATCAGGGAGCTGAGGGCGAATCATGGGTCTCGAAGAGAAGTTGCCGAGCGGCTTCCTGCTGACGACGGTCGAGGGAATCGCCGGCTACGCCCGTAAGGGGTCGCTGTGGCCCGCGACGTTCGGCCTCGCCTGCTGCGCCATCGAGATGATGGCCACCACTTCCGGCCGGTACGACCTCGCCCGGTTCGGAATGGAAGCGTTCCGCGCATCGCCGAGACAGGCCGACCTGATGATCGTCGCCGGTCGCGTCAGTCAGAAGATGGGCCCGGTGCTCCGGCAGGTGTACGACCAGATGGTCGAGCCGAAATGGGTTCTCGCGATGGGTGTCTGCGCATCGTCGGGCGGAATGTTCAACAACTACGCGATCGTGCAGGGAGTCGACCACCTGGTGCCGGTCGACATCTACCTGCCGGGCTGTCCGCCGCGCCCCGAGATGCTTCTGAACGCGATCATCGCGCTGCACGAGAAGATCCAGCAGATGCCCCTGGGAGTGAACAGGGACGAGGCGGTGCGGGCGGCGGAGAAGGCCGCGCTGGCCGCGACGCCGACCATCGAGATGCGGGGGTTGCTGCGATGACATCGGATGAACCCACGGGAGATGTCGGCCGGGTCGACGCGGAAGCCACGGCAGGGCCCGAAGGGTGCAGGCCGCCGGACGAGCGCGGGGTCGCGGACGTGATCGACGTGCGGCACGGCATGTTCGGGGTCCGGGGGACCGGAGACACCTCGGGCTACGGTCGGCTGGAGCGCCCGGTCATGTTGCCGCCGAGCAGTTCCCGGCCGCTCGGCGGATGGTTCGACGCGGTCGCCGACGAGCTCGACGCGGCCCTCGACGCGGCGGGTGTACCTCCGGGTGACGCGATCGAGAAGATCGTCGTGTTCCGCGACGAGCTGACCGTTCACGTGCGGGCGCCCTTCCTGCCCGCCGTGGCCCGGGCGCTGCGGGACGAACCGGCGCTGCGCTTCGAACTGTGTCTCGGGGTCAACGGCGTGCACTACCCGCAGGACACCGGCCGGGAGTTGCACGCGGTGTACCCACTGATGTCCATCACCCACAACCGCCGGATCCGGCTCGAGGTGTCGGTGCCCGACGCGAACCCGTACGTGCCGTCGCTGTACGCGGTGTATCCCACCAACGACTGGCACGAGCGCGAGACGTACGACTTCTTCGGAATCGTGTTCGACGGGCATCCGGCGTTGACGCGAATCGAGATGCCCGACGACTGGACCGGGCATCCGCAGCGCAAGGACTACCCCCTCGGAGGCGTCCCCGTCGAGTACCGGGGCGCACAGATTCCGCCACCGGACGAGCGGAGGGCCTACAACTGATGAACTCTGCACAGGGCGACACCACCGAAGCCGTCTACAGCGCAGGCGGGCAGGACTGGGACGAGATCGTCAGCGCGGCCGCGGAATCGGGCGACGAGCGGATCGTCGTCAACATGGGTCCGCAGCACCCGTCGACGCACGGGGTGCTGCGGCTGATCCTGGAGATCGAGGGCGAGACCGTCACCGAGGCGCGATGCGGCATCGGCTATCTGCACACCGGCATCGAGAAGAATCTCGAGTACCGCAACTGGACGCAGGGCGTGACGTTCGTGACGCGGATGGACTACCTGTCGCCGTTCTTCAACGAGACCGCGTACTGCCTCGGTGTCGAGAAGCTGCTCGGCATCACCGACCTGATTCCCCAGCGCGCCACCGTGATCCGCGTCCTGCTCATGGAGCTGAACCGCATCTCCTCCCACCTCGTTGCGCTCGCGACCGGCGGGATGGAACTCGGGGCCGTCACCGCGATGCTGTTCGGGTTCAGGGAACGCGAACTGATCCTGGACGTGTTCGAGAAGATGACCGGCCTCCGCATGAACCACGCCTTCATCAGGCCGGGCGGTCTCGCGAAAGACGTTTCGTCCGAGGCGCTCGCCGCCGCCCGGGAACTGCTCACCGTGCTGCCGGGCCGGCTCCGCGACATGGAGCGGATGCTGAACGAGAACCCGATCTGGAAGGCCCGCACCGAGGGTGTCGGGTTCCTCGATCTGACGGGATGCATGGCACTCGGCATCACCGGGCCGATCCTGCGGGCGACCGGACTGCCCCACGACCTGCGCCGCGCCGAACCGTACTGCGGATACGAGACGTACGAGTTCGACGTCGTCACCGAGTCAGGCAACGACTGTTACGGGCGCTATCTGATCCGGGTCCGCGAGATGCGGGAGTCGCTGAAGATCGTCGAACAGTGCCTGGACCGGCTGCGCCCCGGGCCGGTGATGATCGACGACCGGAAGATCGCGTGGCCCGCGGACCTGAAGCTCGGTGAGGATGGGCTCGGCAACTCGCCCGAGCACGTCGAACACATCATGGGCACGTCGATGGAAGCGCTGATCCACCACTTCAAACTCGTCACCGAGGGTTTTCGCGTCCCCGCGGGACAGGTGTACGTGGCGGTCGAGTCGCCCCGTGGAGAGCTGGGCGTGCACATGGTCAGCGACGGCGGCAGCAGACCGTATCGGGTGCACTACCGCGACCCGTCGTTCACCAACCTGCAGGCGGTGTCCGTGATGTGCGAGGGCGGCATGGTCGCGGACGTCATCGCATCGGTCGCCAGCATCGACCCCGTGATGGGAGGGGTGGACCGGTGACTTCCTACTCAGAGGAGATCCAGGCGCGCCTCGAGCTGGACGCGAAGGAGATCCTGGCCCGCTACCCACAGCCTCGGTCGGCCCTGCTGCCGCTGCTGCACCTGGTTCAGTCCGAGGACGGGTGCGTGACGGCGGCCGGTGTCGAATTCTGCGCCCGCCAACTCGATCTGACTGCCGCGGAGGTGTCCGCGGTCGCGACGTTCTACTCCATGTACCGTCGCACCCCCACCGGCGACTATCTGGTCGGAGTGTGCACGAACACCCTCTGCGCCGTGATGGGTGGTGACGCGATCCTGACCCGTCTGCGCGACGAACTCGGCGTCGAGCCCGGACAGACGACTCCCGACGGTGCCGTCACCCTCGAACACGTCGAGTGCAACGCCGCGTGCGACTACGCACCGGTGGTGATGGTGAACTGGGAGTTCTTCGACAACCAGACCCCGGACACGGCGACCGAGCTGGTGACGACGCTGCGCGCGGGCGGCACCCCGATCCCCATGCGGGGCGCGCCGCCGTGCACGTTCCGGGAGACCGAACGCATCCTCGCCGGGTTCGCCGATCCGCGTTCCGACGCCGTCGACGCAGGAGCACCCGGCGACGCCACTCTCGCCGGGCTGCGGGTCGCGCGCGAGCGGGGACTGACCGCGCCCGGGAACTCGACCGAAGGGGCGGGAGACCTGTCATGACGTTGACGCCGGTGCTGAGCCGCTACTGGGACGAGCCGCGATCGTGGTCCCTCGACACCTACGAACGGCACGACGGCTACCGGGGACTGAAGATCGCGCTCGCGATGTCACCCGACGCCGTCATCGACACAGTCAAGGCGTCCGGACTGCGCGGCCGCGGGGGCGCGGGATTCCCCACCGGCACGAAATGGTCTTTCATTCCCCAGGATTCGCCGGAGTCGCAGGGGCCGGGCGCACCGCACTATCTCGTGGTGAACGCCGACGAATCCGAACCGGGCACCTGCAAGGACATGCCGCTGATGCTCGCGACGCCACACGCGCTCGTCGAGGGGGTCGTGATCGCCGCATACGCGATCCGGGCGCACCACGCGTTCATCTACGTTCGCGGCGAGGTGGTGCCGGTGCTCCGGCGACTGCAGAACGCGGTCGCGGAGGCCTACGAGGCGGGCTACCTGGGGCGGGACATTCTCGGCAGCGGATACGACCTCGACGTCGTCGTCCACGCGGGCGCGGGCGCGTACATCTGTGGCGAGGAGACCGCGCTGCTCGACTCCTTGGAGGGGCGGCGCGGCCAGCCCCGGCTGCGGCCGCCGTTCCCCGCCGTCGCCGGCCTCTACGCGAGCCCGACGGTCGTCAACAACGTCGAGTCCATCGCAAGCGTGCCGCCGATCCTCGTCAACGGACCAGACTGGTTCCGCTCGATGGGCGGCGAGAAGTCGCCCGGCTTCACGCTGTACTCGCTGTCCGGGCACGTCACGAACCCGGGGCAGTACGAAGCGCCACTGGGTATCTCGTTGCGGGAGCTCCTCGACTACGCGGGCGGGATCCGTGCCGGGCATCAGCTCAAGTTCTGGACGCCGGGTGGATCGTCGACACCGATCTTCACCGAGGAACACCTCGACGTTCCACTCGACTACGAGGGTGTCGCGGTCGCCGGATCGATGCTCGGCACCAAGGCATTGCAGATCTTCGACGAGACGACCTGCGTCGTGCGGGCCGTCCTGCGATGGACGCAGTTCTACGCGCACGAGTCGTGCGGCAAGTGCACGCCGTGCCGGGAGGGCACCTACTGGCTGGTGCAGGTGATGGAACGGCTCGAGGCAGGGAAGGGAACGCCCGCCGACCTGGAGACGCTGCTCGACATCGCCGACGGCATCGCGGGGAAGTCGTTCTGCGCCCTCGGTGACGCCGCCGCCAGCCCGATCACTTCCTCGCTCAAGTACTTCCGCGGGGAGTATCTCGCGCACTTCGATCACGGCGGCTGTCCCTTCGATCCGGCGCGGTCCGTACTGACTTCGGGATCGAGGGCGCAATGACGCTGCAGGAGAACGTGTCCGCGCCCGCCGACCTGGTCACGGTGACGATCGACGGTACCGACATCTCGGTCCCGAAGGGCACCCTCGTCATCCGGGCCGCCGAGCTGGTCGGCATCCAGATCCCCCGGTTCTGCGACCATCCGCTGCTCGACCCGGTCGGCGCGTGCAGGCAGTGCCTCGTCGAGGTGTGGCTGCCCGGGCGCGAACCCGGCTCACCCGCAGCGCGGCTGCCGAAGCCGATGGCGTCGTGCACCACGACCGTCTCCGAGGGGATGATCGTCCACACCCAGCTCACCTCCCCGGACGCGGACAAGGCGCAGCGCGGTGTGATGGAGATGCTGTTGATCAACCATCCGCTCGACTGCCCGGTGTGCGACAAGGGCGGCGAGTGTCCCCTGCAGAACCAGGCGATGTCCCACGGCCGCAGCGAGTCTCGCTTCGCCGGCGTCAAGCGTACGTTTCCGAAGCCGATTCCGTTGTCGACGGAGGTGCTGCTCGACCGCGAGCGCTGCGTGCTGTGCGCGCGGTGCACCCGCTTCTCCGAGCAGGTGGCGGGCGACCCGTTCATCGACCTGCTCGAGCGCGGCGCGTTGCAGCAGGTCGGGATCGGGGAGGGGGAGCCGTTCGAGTCGTACTACTCCGGCAACACCGTGCAGATCTGTCCTGTCGGCGCGCTGACCGGTGCCGCCTACCGGTTCCGCGCCCGCCCGTTCGACCTGGTGTCCAGTCCCAGTGTGTGCGAGCACTGTGCATCCGGCTGCGCACAGCGCACCGACCATCGCCGGGGGACCGTGCTGCGGCGCCTCGCAGGTGACGACCCCGAGGTCAACGAGGAGTGGAACTGCGACAAGGGACGGTGGGCGTTCACCTACGCCACCGCCGACGACCGCCTGACGTCTCCACTGGTGCGCGGTTCGAATGGCCAACTGGAACCCGCGTCGTGGTCGGCGGCGCTCGTGGTCGCGGCGCGGGGACTGCGGGAGGCCGAAAGAGTCGGTGTCCTCACCGGAGGTCGCCTCACCGTCGAGGACGCATACGCCTACGCGAAGTTCGCGCGGGTCACGCTCGGCACCAACGACATCGACTTCCGGGTACGCCCACACTCTGCGGAGGAGACCGCGTTCCTCGCCGCCAGGGTCGCGGGACGACGGATGGACGTCACCTACGCCGACATCGATCGCGCGCCCGCCGTACTGCTGGTGAACCTCGAACCGGAGGAGGAGTCGCCGATCGTCTTCCTGCGGCTGCGCAAGGCGGTGCGCAGGAATGGACTCGCGGTGCACTCCGTCGCGGCGTACGCGAGCCGCGGGCTCGGCAAGCTGTCGGGACGCCTGGTGCAGGCGGGCCCGGGCGGAGAGCCCGCGGCGCTGCGGGCGTTGTCGGCCGACGACACCCTCCGCGAGTCGGGGGCGCTGATCCTGGTCGGCGAACGGGCCGCGGCGATCCCCGGAACACTGACCGCGGCATGTGAACTCGCCGATGTCACGGGCGCTCGTCTCGCCTGGATCCCGCGACGAGCCGGTGACCGAGGTGCCGTCGAAGCGGGCGCACTGCCGACCCTGCTGCCGGGCGGTCACCCCGTGACGATTGCGGATGCCAGGAGCCGGGTCGGTGCCCGGTGGAAGGCCGACCTGCCTGCTGCCCCGGGCCGCGGCACCGATGGCATCCTCGCCGCGGCACGAAGCGGGGCCCTTGGTGCCCTGCTGATCGCCGGTGTCGAACTCGACGACCTTCCCGACCCGGCCGCGGCGCGGGAGGCGGTGCGGTCCGCGGGGTTCGTGGTGTCGCTGGAATTGCGTCGCAGCGACGTCACCGACCTCGCCGACGTCGTGTTCCCGGTGGCGCCGGTCGGGGAGAAGACAGGCACCTTCGTCGACTGGGAGGGCCGCGACCGGCCGTTCGAGTCGGCGCTGGCAGGCACCGGCGCGATGCCGGACCTTCGAGTGCTGCACGCACTCTCGGCCGAGATGGGTGAACCCATCGACCTCCCGGACGCCGCCACGGCCCGAGCTGAACTCGCTGTCGTCGGGCACTGGGACGGCGACCCGGCGAGCGATCCCGCGACCGCCGCGGCCGAACCCCGCAGTCCCGGTCCCGGCCAGGCGATCCTCGCCGGGTGGCGGATGCTGCTCGACGCCGGGCGCATGCAGGACGGCGAACCGCACCTCGCGGGCACGGCACACCGGCCGGTCGCGCGGATCTCGGCGGGCACGGCGGCCGAGATCGGCTGCCAGGACGGCGGTGCACTCGTCGTGAGCACCGACCACGGAGCCGTGACGCTCCCCGTCGTGGTCACCGCCCTGCCCGAGCGGGTGGTGTGGTTGCCGCTGAACTCGCCGGGCAGCGCCGTGCACCGCGACCTCGGCGTCACGGTCGGCGCACTGGTGCGCATCAGACCCGGGCGCGCGGCCGAAGGCGAGGAGAGATGACAGCCGACCTCGTGCTCGCGGCGGGTGCCGACCTGTCCGCGTTCGGCCGGGACCCCTGGTGGTTGATGATCGCGAAGGCAGTGGCGATCTTCGCCTTCCTGATCGTGACGCCGCTGCTGGCGCTGCTTGCCGAACGCAAGGTCATGGCGTGGATGCAGATGCGGGTCGGCCCCAACCGCGTCGGGCCCCGCGGCACGTTGCAGTCCCTCGCCGACGGCATCAAACTCGCCCTCAAGGAGGGCATCGTCCCGGCGGGCGTCGACAAACCCGTCTACCTCCTTGCGCCGATCATCTCGATCGTCCCCGCGATCATGGCGTTCGCCGTCATCCCGTTCGGCCCGGAGGTGTCGGTCTTCGGGCATCGCACCCCGCTGCAGCTCACCGATCTCCAGGTCGCCGTCCTGTACGTCCTCGCCGTCACCTCCGTCGGCGTCTACGGCATCGTCCTCGCCGGATGGGCGTCCGGATCGACCTACCCGCTGCTCGGCGGGCTGCGGTCGACCGCACAGGTCATCTCGTACGAGGTGGCCATGGGCCTGTCGTTCGCGGCCGTGTTCCTCGACGCGGGCACCATGAGCACCTCCGGGATCGTCGACTCCCAGGTCGGCACCTGGTACGTCTTCCTGCTGCTGCCGTCGTTCCTGATCTACGTGACCTCGATGGTCGGCGAGACCAACCGGGCGCCGTTCGATCTGCCCGAGGCGGAGGGCGAACTCGTCGGCGGATTCCACACCGAGTACTCGTCGCTCCGGTTCGCGATGTTCATGCTCGCCGAATACATCAACATGGTCACCGTCTCGGCGCTCGCGACGACCCTGTTCCTCGGTGGCTGGCACGCGCCGTGGCCCATCAGCATCTGGGACGGCGCCAACAGCGGATGGTGGCCGGTGCTGTGGTTCGTCGCGAAGGTGTGGGCGTTCCTGTTCGTCTTCATCTGGCTCCGCGCCACACTGCCGCGACTGCGCTACGACCAGTTCATGAACCTCGGCTGGAAGGTGCTCATCCCGGCGTCGCTGGTGTGGGTGATGCTGGTCGCCACCGCGAAGGCGCTGCGGATCGAAGGACACGATGCGCGGGCCGTCACCCTCGTCGTCGCCGGGGTGATGGTGGCGCTGGCGCTGTTCGCTCTGTTGTGGAACCTGCTGAGGCGCAGGAGAACCGATGAGACGGAGAGTGCGCCGCCGGAGGAGCAACCGTTCGATCCGACGGCAGGCGGGTTCCCCGTCCCGCCGATGCCGGGACAAACACTGCCCACGTTCGATCGGGTGTCCGGAGGTTCGTCATGACCAGATTCCTCGATGCCATCTCCGGGTTCGGCGTCACCTTCTCGACGATGTTCAAGAAGCCGAACACCGAGATGTACCCGGAGGAACGCCCGCCGACCGCGCCCGGTTACCACGGACGTCACCAGCTCAATCGGTACGCCGACGGTCTGGAGAAGTGCATCGGCTGCGAACTGTGCGCGTGGGCCTGCCCCGCCGACGCGATCTACGTCGAGGGCGCCGACAACACCGAGGGCGAACGCTTTTCACCCGGAGAGCGATACGGGCAGGTCTACCAGATCAACTACCTCCGCTGCATCGGCTGCGGACTGTGCGTCGAAGCCTGCCCGACCCGAGCGCTCACCATGACCGACAGCTACGACGAACTCGTCGACGACAACCGCGCCGACCTCATCTTCGGCAAGGACCGCCTCCTCGCCCCACTCGAACCCGGAATGACCGCGCCACCGCACGACATGGCCCCCGGCGCCACCGACGAGGACTACTACCGGAACAACGTCACCGGTGACGGCCCGACGGGGGAGACGTCGTGAACGCCCTTCTGCTCGCGGAGCCGCTCACTCGCACGAGTACCGCCGAAGCCGTGCAGTTCTGGATTCTCGGCACGCTCTGCGTCATCGGCGCACTCGGGGTCGTGTGCGCCACCAAGGCCGTCTACTCGGCGATCTTCCTGGCGATGACGATGATCCTGCTCGCGTTCTTCTACATCGCGCAGGACGCCCTGTTCCTGGGGGTCGTGCAGATCGTCGTGTACACCGGCGCGGTCATGATGCTGTTCCTGTTCGTGCTGATGCTCATCGGCGTGGACTCGTCCGACTCACTCGTCGAAACCCTCCGAGGGCAACGAGTTGCCGCCGTCGCCGCAGGCGTCGGATTCGGGGTCCTCCTCATCGCGGGAATCGGCAGTGTCACGGTGACGGCCTTCGTCGACCTGCCGGACGCCAACACCGGGCCCGGGCCGGACGGCACGCTCGGCAACGTCCCCGCCATCGCGGAGCTGATCTTCCTGCGCTACGTGTGGGCGTTCGAACTGACGGGCGCGCTCCTGATCGTCGCGACGCTGGGAGCGATGGTCCTCGCTCACCGCGAACGCCTCGAACCGAAACCCGACCAGAAGGCCATGTCCCTGAAACGGTTCCGGGACGGCGGCCAGGTCACGCCGCTGCCGACGCCCGGCGTCTACGCCCGCCACAACGCCGTGGACATGGCGGCACGTCTGCCCGACGGGTCGCCCGCCCCGCGATCGGTCAGCAGCATCCTGACGCCGCGCGACGACAGCGAGAGGAAGGGGGAGAGGTGAATCCGGAGAACTACCTGTACCTGTCGGCGCTGCTGTTCAGCATCGGTGCCGCTGGTGTGCTGTTGCGGCGCAACGCGATCGTGGTGTTCATGTGCATCGAACTGATGCTCAACGCGACGAACCTCGCGTTCGTCACCTTCGCCCGCATGCACGGGAACCTGCACGGTCACGTCTTCGCGTTCTTCACGATGGTGGTCGCTGCCGCCGAGGTCGTCGTCGGCCTCGCGATCATCATGGCCATCTTCCGCACCCGTCGATCCGCATCGGTCGACGCCGCCAACCTCCTGAAGTTCTGACCATGTCGGGGGGAATCTGGCTTCTCTTCGCCCTGCCGCTCGCCGGCGCCGCGGTGCTTCTGCTCGCGGGCCGCCGGAGCGACCGGTGGGGCCACCTGCTCGGCTGCGCGACGGCGCTGGCTTCGTTCGGTGTCGCGGTGGCACTGTTCGTCGGCATGCTCGGCCGGGCGGCCGACGACCGGGCGCTGCACGAAACCCTGTTCAGCTGGGTTCCCGTCGCGGGACTTCAGGTCGACTTCGGGCTCCAACTGGACCAACTGTCGGTGTGCTTCGCGCTCCTGATCACCGGGGTCGGCTCGCTGATCCACATCTACTCGATCGGGTACATGCGAGACGACCAGGACAGGCGACGATTCTTCGCCTACCTCAACCTGTTCCTCGCGGCGATGCTGCTGCTGGTGCTGTCCGACAACTACCTCGGCCTGTACGTCGGATGGGAAGGCGTCGGTCTCGCGTCCTACTTGCTGATCGGGTTCTGGCACCACAAGCCGACGGCGGCAGCGGCCGCGAAGAAGGCGTTCGTCGTCAACCGCGTCGGTGACATGGGGTTGGCGATCGCACTGATGATCATGTTCGCCACTTTCGGGACCGTCTCGTACTCGGGTGTTTTCGCGGGAGCCGGGGACGCCACCGAAGCGACGGTGACGGCGCTGGGGCTGATGCTGCTGCTCGCCGCGTGCGGCAAGTCTGCTCAGGTACCGCTGCAGTCGTGGCTCGGGGACGCGATGGAAGGCCCTACTCCGGTGTCGGCGCTGATCCATGCGGCGACGATGGTCACCGCGGGCGTTTATCTCATCACCCGGTCGAACGCGATCTTCGACCTCGCGCCCGCCGCCCGCGCCGCGGTCGTCGTCGTCGGCGCGGTGACGCTGCTGTTCGGGGCGATCGTCGGCTGCGCGAAGGACGACATCAAGAAGGCGCTCGCCGCGTCCACCATGAGCCAGATCGGCTACATGGTGCTCGCCGCGGGCCTCGGGCCGGCCGGGTACGCGTTCGCGATCATGCACCTGCTCACCCACGGATTCTTCAAGGCCGGCCT
Source organism: Rhodococcus sp. Q (assembly GCF_005503035.1). Lineage (NCBI taxonomy): Bacteria > Bacillati > Actinomycetota > Actinomycetes > Mycobacteriales > Nocardiaceae > Rhodococcus > Rhodococcus sp. Q. The sequence continues at coordinate 305,629 of NZ_SCOY01000001.1, read as the reverse complement.
GTTCCTCGGGGCCGGATCTGTGATGCACGCGATGGACGACGAGGTGAACATGCGCCGCTACGGCGGCCTGCGGAAACTCATGCCGATCACGTTCGCCACCTTCGGTTTCGGCTACCTCGCGATCATCGGCATTCCCCCTTTCGCGGGATTCTTCTCGAAGGACAAGATCATCGAGGTCGCCTTCGGAGCAGGCGGGGTCGAGGGCTGGATCCTCGGCGCCGCGACGCTGCTCGGCGCGGGTCTGACCGCGTTCTACATGACGCGGGTGATGCTGATGACGTTCTTCGGGGAGCGGCGGTGGCGACATGATGCCCACCCCCACGAGTCGCCTGCGGTGATGACGTGGCCGATGATGCTCATCGCGGTGGGCTCGATCGGGTCCGGCTTCCTCCTCGCCTACGGTGGTGCGCTGCAGGACTGGCTCGAACCGGTCGTCGGTGAACATCATGACGAACTGCCGGTGCCGGTGTGGACGATCACCGTCGCCACCCTCGTCATCGTGCTCGCGGGAGTCGCGGTCGCGTACCGGCAGTACGCCGGTGTCGCCGTCCCGGAGGTGGCGCCCGAACCCGTGTCGCGGCTGACTGTCGCCGCCCGGCGTGACCTCTACGGCGATGCGGTGAACGAGGCGGTGTTCATGCGTCCCGGTGACCGGGTGACGCGGGCGCTCGTCACCGTTGACGACCGGGGCGTCGACGGCGTCGTCACCGGAGTCGCCGCGGGCGTCGCGGGAGCGTCGACGCGGGTCCGGAAGCTGCAGAACGGTTTCGTGCGGACCTATGCGACCTACATGTTCCTCGGGGCGGCCGCCGCGGTCGCGATGCTGGCGTTGGTGAGGTGAGCGTGGACGGCTTCGCATGGTTGAGCGCGTTGTGGTTGGCGCCTCTCGTCGGGGCGGGTGCCGTGGCCTGTGTGCCCGCGGCCGGGCGCGTCGCCGCGCGGTGGGTTGCGTTCGCGGCGTCGCTGGTGACGCTGGCCGTTGCCGTGGTGGTCGCGGTGGGATTCGATCCGGGCGGGGAGCGCTTCCAGTTCGTCGAATCGCACTCCTGGATACCGGCGTTCGGCACCCGCTACGAGCTGGGCGTGGACGGCGTCGCGCTGGTGTTGGTGTTGCTCACCGCCGTCCTGGTGCCGGTCCTGCTGCTCGCGGGCTGGCGTGACGGTGATCGGGCGTCGGGGGCGAGACCGGTCCACGCGTACGTCTCGCTGGTCCTCGTCGTCGAGGCGATGGTGCTGATGTCGTTCCTCTCCCTCGACATCCTCCTGTTCTACGTGTTCTTCGAGGCGATGCTGATTCCGATGTACTTCCTCATCGGCAGCTTCGGCGACGCGCGCGGCCCCCGTGCTGCGGTGAAGTTCCTGCTGTACAACCTGTTCGGCGGACTGATCATGCTGGCTGCGGTGATCGGTCTGTACGCGGTCACCGCGGGGGACGCGAGCCCGTTCGAGTCCGGCACCTTCGACTTCCGGGCCATCGCGGACGCCGTCTCGTCCGGCACGCTGGTGATCGACGCGCCCGTCGCGAACGCCCTGTTCCTCGGTTTCATGTTCGCGTTCGCCGTCAAGGCTCCGCTGTGGCCGCTGCACACCTGGCTGCCCGACGCCGCCGTCCACTCGACACCGTCGACCGCGGTGCTCATGATGGCCGTGGTCGACAAGGTCGGCACGTTCGGGATGCTGCGGTACTGCATCGAACTGTTTCCGGACGCCACCAGAACCTTCGCCCCGCTCGTCATCACCCTCGCCGTCGTCGGCATCGTCTACGGCGCGCTCGTCGCGATCGGTCAGACCGACATGATGCGGCTGATCGCGTACACGTCCATCTCCCACTTCGGGTTCATCGTGCTCGGCATCTTCGCCCTCACCAGCCAGGCGCAGGGCGGGTCCGCGCTGTACATGGTGAACCACGGACTCTCCACCGCCGCGCTCATGCTCCTCGCCGGATTCCTCGTCGCGCGCAAGGGGTCCCGCGCGATCGCCGACTACGGCGGCGTGCAGTCCAGCGCCCCGGTCCTGGCGGGGACGTTCCTCGTCGCGGGCCTCGCGACGCTGTCCCTCCCGGGGCTGGCGCCATTCGTCAGCGAGTTCCTCGTCCTGATCGGCACGTTCACCCGCTATCCGGTGGCCGCGATCGCAGCGACCACGGCACTGGTGCTCTCGGCGGTGTACGTGCTGTGGATGTACCAGCGGGTGATGACCGGCCCGGCGCGTGAGGGTGTGCGCGACCTCGGTCGCCGCGAGATCGCGGTGGTGGCGCCGCTGATCGCCCTGCTGTTGGTCCTCGGCGTCTACCCGAAGCCGGCGCTCGACGCGATCACCCCGGCCGTCGACGCGACGCTGACGGCGGTGCACCAGGAGGATCCGGCACCGACGGTCCCGGTCATCGAAGCGGAAGACGGAGGTGGTCATCCGTGAGCAGGTTCTCGACAGCCGCGGCCGTCCTCGCACAGGCCCCGCTGCCCGCACCCGACATCGAGTACAGCCTGCTCATGCCGATGCTCCTCGTGTTCGGTGTCGCGGTGGCCGGGGTGATCGTGGAGGCCTTCGCCCCGGCCCGCGTCCGCTACGGCAGTCATCTCGTACTCTCGCTCGGCGGACTGGTCGCGGCCTTCGTCGCGGTCGTGGCGCTGCGTGACACCCGTGGCACCGCGGTGGCGGGCGCGGTGGTCGTCGACGGGCCGACGCTGTTCCTACAGGGGTCGATCCTGCTGGTGTCCATCCTGTCGATCCTGCTGATCGCCGAGCGTCGCCTCGATCGGGTCGCGGCACGGGACCAGGCCGCGGATGCGTTCACCCCTCAGGCGTCCGTGCTGCCCGGCAGCGTCGCGGAGAAGGAAGCGACCGCGGCCGGGGTGACGCGAACAGAGGTGTTCCCACTGACCCTGTTCGCGGTCGGCGGGATGTTGCTGTTCCCGGCGTCCGGTGACCTGTTGACGATGTTCGTGGCCCTCGAGGTGCTGTCGCTGCCGCTGTACCTGCTGTGCGGCCTCGCCCGCAGGCAGCGGGTGCTGTCGCAGGAAGCGGCACTGAAGTACTTCCTGCTCGGCGCCTTCTCGTCGGCGTTCTTCCTCTTCGGTGTCGCGTTCCTGTACGGCGAGGCCGGGACGGTCCAGCTGGTGGGCATCGCGGAGGCCACGGCGACCGGAGGGACCACGTTCGCCCTGATCGGCACCGGACTGCTCGCGGTGGGCCTCCTGTTCAAGGTCGGAGCCGTGCCGTTCCACACCTGGGTACCCGACGTCTACCAGGGGGCCCCGACACCGATCACCGCATTCATGGCCGCTGCCACCAAGATCGCGGCGTTCGGTGCGATGCTGCGCGTCCTCTACGTCGGGGTGCCGGGACTGCGGGACGACTGGCGTCCCCTGCTGTGGGCGGTGGCGATCCTGACCATGGTGTTCGGGTCCGTGCTCGCCGTCACCCAGACCGACGTCAAGCGAATGCTGGCGTATTCCTCTGTCGCGCATGCCGGGTTCATACTCGTGGGTGTCGTCGCGGCGGACCGGGCCGGTCTGTCGTCGACGCTGTTCTACCTTGTCGCGTACGGCTTCGGAACGGTGGCCGCGTTCGCGATCGTCGGGCTGGTGCGCGGCCCGACCGGGGAGGCGACGCACCTGTCGCACTGGGCGGGGCTCGGGCGTCGGTCGCCGCTGCTCGCCGGAACCTTCGCGCTGCTGCTGCTCTCGTTCGCCGGTATCCCGTTGACCGCGGGGTTCGTCGGAAAGTTCGCGGTCTTCTCGGCCGCGGCCGGGGCCGGCGGGTGGCCCCTGGTCGTCGTCGGCGTGGTGTGCAGCGCGATCGCTGCCTTCTTCTACGTGCGTGTGATCGTGCTGATGTTCTTCTCCGATCCTCCTGAGGTCGCGCCTGACGTCGTGATGCCGAGCGCGCTCACGACGGTCACGATCGCGGCGGGTGCGATCGTGACCGTGGCGCTCGGGCTCTTCCCCCAGCCGGTTCTCGACCTCGCGGATCGGGCGGCGGATTTCCTGATCTGATCGGCGCGCGAAAACCCACGTGCTGCTGTTCGATTCACGTGCCGGCGTCGACGGATGCCACCGGCGCGCGCATTTGTTACCGATGAGTAGGTTATGCCGACGACACCACACCACAGGCGACCGGCGGGCTCAAGTGCAACACGGGTAAATGTGACCCGATTCATATCCCGGCATGTGCTGGATGGCTTGAGTGTCAACATGATTCAACGCGCAACCAGTTCGGTCCGGTGACAAGTGGCGTCGTAGGCCGTCGAGGCGGCAGTCGAACGCCCAGGCTGGCATCGGTTTCCTGCTCACTGCCGAGGTTGGGGGTCCGGCGCTCTGACTCGAGGCGTCGGCCGCTCGGCGCAGGTGTCTGTTACGCCGCGTCCACATGTTCTCCGAAGTGAATATTCGTATTCATGGACCACACGACTCCGTCGGCGCTGTACATTCCCATGACGCAGCGTGGTTGCCGCACGGATCACGGAGGCCGATGCACGGGGCGGATACGCCCGCCCGAACCGCGAGCAATCGAAATGCACTTGGGAACTTCATAATTCCCCGAATCGTGGACTCCGCGCACCGCGGGCCGTCGGTGCGGGAGTGAACCGGAGGAGCTGCAGTTGATCCATTCACGATTCGAGGCCGTCGGCGCCTACCTGCCGAGCGCCGTCCAGACCACAGACGAGCTGATCGGCCTGCTCGCCGAGAAGCCGTCGTTCGATTTCGAGACCGTCACCGGCGTGCGCGAACGTCGAGTGCGCTCGACATCGCCCGACGACTTCGAGGACTCCTTCGCGCTCGCATCGAAGGCCGCGCGGGCCTGTCTCGACCGCTCCCGCTACGAGGCGGCCGATCTCGACGTGATCATCTCCGTGTCGATCACGCGAAGCAAGGATCGGTCCAAGATCTACTTCGAACCGTCGTTCGCGGCGATGATCGCCAAGGAACTGGGCGCGCGCCGGGCGATCCACTTCGACCTGTCCAACGCCTGTGCCGGAATGCTCACCGGCACTTACCTACTCGACCGGATGATCCGTTCGGGTACCGTCCGCAACGGGATGGTCGTCAGTGGTGAGGCGATCACGCCGATCGCCGAGACGGCGGTCCAGGAGATCGTCGGGGGATACAACCCGCAGTTCGCGTCCCTCTCGGTCGGCGACTCCGGGGCGGCGGTCGTGCTCGACCGATCCGAGGGAGAGGACGACCGGATCCACTACGTCGAGTTGATGACGGCCTCCGAGTACGCGGACGCCTGCCTCGGCATGCCGTCCGACCGGACCCAGGGCGTGGCGCTGTACACCGACAACCGTCGCATGCACAACGAGAGTCGATTCCTGCTGTGGACCGACACCCAGCGCAACCACCTGGCCGCGCAGGGTCGGACCTTCGCCGACGAGGAGTTCGACTTCATCATCCACCACCAGTTCGGTGCCTCCGCGATCACTGCGATGAACGCCCTCGGAGAACGTGAGTTCGGCACCCCGATGCCCGACTCCCCTGGGGTCGTCGACAAGTACGGGAACACCTCGACCACCAGTCATTTCGTTGTCCTGCACGACCAGATCGAGCAGAAGCGGATGCCGGCGGGCTCGAAGGTCCTGATGATCCCCGCGGCGTCCGGCATCGTCACGGGATTCCTGTCCGCAACCATCTCGTCCCTGGAGGCCTGACGTGGGTGTCGTCATCACCGCAACGGGCGCCGTTCGCGGCGCCGAGAACATCAGCGCAGTCGACGGAGCCGCCCGCGCCGCGCGCGACGCGCTCGCGGCGGCATCCGCTGCGCCCGAGTCGGTGGGGGTGCTCGTCAACGCGGGCATCTACCGCGACTCGAACATGGTCGAACCGGCAATGGGAGCGTTGATCCAGAAGGCCGCGGGGATCGGCCTCGAGTACGACGAACACGACCCGCGGTCGTTCTCGTTCGATCTGATGAACGGGGCGTGCGGGGTGCTCAACGCCGTTCAGGTCGCGTCCGCGATCCTGGTCACGGGCAGCACGGGCCGGGTCCTCGTGGTGGCCGGCGACACCCACCCTTCCCTGACGGGCGTCGACGCGACCGAGGAGTTCCCCTACGCGACCGCCTCGGGTGCTCTGCTCCTCGAACATGTGGACGGCCCGGACGGTTTCGGACCGCTCCACACCGAACTGGCGGACGGCCCGGTCGCCGTCGAAGGCTTCGTCGACACCGCGACGATGGGCACCACCGGCCGGTCCGCGATGACCGTGCTGCGGGCGGACGATGCCGAGCGTCGCATCCTTGATGTGGCCGTGACGGTCGGCGCCCGCGCGCTGGCCGATGGCGTCGACCCGGCCACCACGGTGCTGATCTCGTCGCGGCCGACCCCGGGATTCCGTGCCGCGCTGTCCGCGAAGCTCGGCGTCCCCGAACTCGACCGCGGCGGCGAGAACGCAGACGACGTGCACACGGCGACGATCCCGCTCGACTATCACCGGGCGATCGAGTCGGGTCGCCTCGACGGCGTACGGACCGTTCTCATGGTGGCGGCAGGCGCGGGCCCGAGCGCCGCGGCCTGCCTGTATCGCCTTCCCGAACCGGGTACTCGGTGAGCGCATCGGTCGGCACGGCGTGGTTCGACGCCGTCGGTGACCATGCCCGGCGTCGCCCGGACGCGCCCGCCGTCAGTTACGCGGAACCTGCCGCGCGAGGCGCGCTTCCCGAGTACACGGGCATCTCGTTCGCCGAACTGTCGGAGTGGTCGGACGTCCTGGCCCGGAAGTTCGCCGAGTCCGGGATCGGACGCGGCGATCGCACGATCGTCCTGATCAATCCCGGACCGGAGCTGTACGCGGTCCTGTTCGGCCTGTTCAAGGCCGGTGCGATCCCGGTGGTGATCGACCCGGGCATGGGCCTGCGCCCGATGTTGCGGTGCCTGTCCGCGGTGGATCCGCAGGCGTTCGTGGGGATCCCGCAGGCGCACGCGGTGCGGGTGCTGTTCCGGCGCGCGTTCCGCGGCGTGCGGGTGCCCGTCACGGTCGGACGCCGCTGGTTCTGGGGCGGACGCACACTGGCCGAGTTCGGGCGTGTCCGGAACGGGAGTGTTCAGTCCGAGCTAACGACGCCGGTCGACGCGTCCGCGCCGGCGATGATCGCGTTCACCACCGGATCCACCGGACCGGCGAAGGCCGTCGAACTCACCCACGGCAACCTCGCGGCCATGCTGGAGCGTACCCAGGCGCTGACGGGTGCGACCGACCGCGAGGCAGCGTTGGTGACCCTGCCCGTCTTCGGTGTCCTCTATCTCCTGATCGGAACGGGTATCGTTCTGCCGCCGCTGATTCCGAGCCGGGTCGGTTCCACCGATCCCGCACATGTCGTCGACGCGGTCACCCGTTTCGACGTGCGGACGCTGTTCGCGTCGCCCGCGGTGCTCGCGCCACTGCTCGCGCACTGCCGTGAGCACGAGGTGCGGCTACCGTCGATCAGGGCGGTGTTCTCGGGCGGTGCCCCCGTCCCGGACACCGTGATCACCGGTCTTCGCGGCATCCTGTCCGAGGATGCCGACGTCCACGCGGGATACGGTGCAACCGAGTCGATCCCGATGTCGTCCATCGAATCCAGGGAACTCGCTTCCGGACTCTCGGACGGGACCAGGCGCGGTGCGGGCACCTGCATCGGACGACCCGTCGAGGGGATCGACGTCCGGCTCGTCGCGATCACCGACGACCCCATCGGTGGGTGGGACGATGCAGCGGAACCGGCGGACGGCGTCGGTGAGATCGTGGTGACCGGACCGAACGTCAGCGTGCGGTACCACTGGCCCGACGCGGCCAATCTACTCGGCAAGATCGTCGACGGTGAGCGGGTGTGGCATCGCACGGGCGACATCGGCTGGATCGACGACGAGGGCCGGATCTGGTTCTGCGGGCGCAAGTCCCAGCGGATCGTCACCGGGGACCGCACACTCCACACCGTTCAGGTGGAGCAGATCTTCAACACCGTCGACGGCGTGGCGAGAACGGCACTCGTCGGAGTCGGCGCGCGTACACAGCAGCGTCCGGTGGTGTGTGTCGAGGTCGAGTCCGGTGCCGACATCGAGGCCGTGCTCGCGCGCCTGCGGACGCACGGGGCAGATTTCGACCTGACGAACACCATCGACACCTTCCTGGTGCATCCGGGTTTCCCCGTCGACATTCGGCACAACGCGAAGATCGGGCGGGAGTCGCTCTCGGTATGGGCGGACAGACGACTGGACGGCTCTCGACTGGGGCGGTGGCGCCGATGAGGACCGCGGCGCTCCGTGCCATACCCGTACTCGGGTGGCTGTATCTGGCCTACGGGCTGATGGTCGCGGCGAAGGGTCGGCCGATCCGACACCGTGTGGCGCGCGGTGCCTGGTGGCTGGACGCGTTCCTCAGCGTCGTCGTGCACGCCGCGCAGATCCCGGCGGCGTTGCGCGCCGCGGGAGGAGCGCGGTCGCCGCTCTCCACAGCCGTCCTGACGATGGTGTTCGGAATGACCTGGTGGAAAACGCAACCCACCATGGAAGGAGAGGATGCGCCGTGAAGGTGCTCGTGACCGGTGCCTCCGGATTCCTCGGCGGTCGCCTTGCCCGGAGGCTCGTCGACGACGGCGAGCACGACGTCTCCATCCTGGTGCGGCGGACCAGCAGCCTCGTCGACCTCGGTGACACGTCGGCGATGCGGATCGTGCACGGCGACCTGAACGATCCCGAGTCGCTCGCCCTGGCCACCCGGGGGATCGACATCGTCGTGCACAGTGCGGCACGGGTCGACGAGCGCGGAGTCCGAGCGCAGTTCGAGCGGGAGAACGTCGAGGCCACCCGGGTTCTGCTGCGCACGGCGCGTGAGAACGGCGCCCAGCGATTCGTGTTCGTCTCCAGTCCGAGTGCGGTGATGGACTACGACGGCGGCGACCTGATCGATGTCGACGAATCCGTGCCGTACCCGACGCGCTTCCTGAACCTCTACTCCGAGACGAAGGCGGCGGCCGAGCAGGAGGTCCTGGCCGCGAACGGCGACGGATTCGTCACGTGTGCGCTGCGGCCGCGGGCGATCTGGGGTCCCGGCGACCGGTCCGGTCCGATCGTGCGGCTGCTCGGGCGTGCGCAGGCAGGGAAGTTGCCGAACCTCTCCGGTGGCCGGGACGTCCTCGCGTCGCTGTGCCACGTCGACAACATCGTCGACGCGTGCGTGAAAGCCGCGGCATCGGACCGGGTGGGTGGACGTGCCTACTTCGTCGCCGACGCCGAGGTGACGAACATCTGGCCCTACATGGCCGAGGTGGCACACGAGTTCGGATTCGGGATCGCCGAGCGCACCCCCGATCTGCGGGTCGTCGGCGCGATCGTCCGGGTTCTCGACGCCGTGTGGAAGATCCCCTACCTCGCGACCCGCTGGTCGCCGCCGCTGTCGATGTACGTGCTGGCGTTGATGACCCGGTCCGCGACGTTCGACACCTCCGCTGCAGCAGCAGATTTCGGGTACGTTCCCGTCGTCGACCGGGCGAGCGGGATGGCGGAGTTCCGTTCCTGGGTCGAGGAGCAGGGCGGCATCGCCGACCTGACCCGTCACCTCAAGTAGTACTTGCCGTCCCCCACCACGAAGGGTCTGCCGTGACCTCCACCCTCCATCGGTTCGAACGCCCGATCTCGGCCACCGAGCGGCTCTACCTCGCCGGTCGGCCGCTCGCCGAGCCGTTCGCGATCCAGCTCGTCGTCTCCGGTTCGGGAGTGCTGGACGCCGACCGTCTGATCGATGCGGTGACCCGTGCCAGTGACGCCTGCCCCGGTGCCCGGCTGCGCCGCGACGGCGACCGGTGGGTGGACTCCGGTGTCACCCCGCCCGTCACGGTCCAGAGCGGAGCCGGCATCGACTTCGGCGCGATGGACACCGATCCCGTGCTCACCCGTGATCTCGGCGCCGACGGCGACGGCACCGCGGAAGTGGTGCTCGTGAGCGGATCCGACACGTCCACGGTCGTGTTCCGCGTGTTCCACGGAGTGATGGACGCCCGCGGGCTGGCGTTGTGGGCGGCGGACGTGTTCCGCGTCCTGCGCGGCGAGGAACCGGTCGGTGCGGCCGACCCGACCGCTGACCACGACCTCGTCGCCCGGCTCGGACAGCGGGGCAAGCCGACCACGCTGATTCCGACCCGCAGGTCACCGCTCGGGGCCAGCGGACGCCCGCCGAAGGATCGCCCGTTCCTGTGGCGGCATCGGACCGTCCCCGGCGCGGCCGCCGCAGCGGTCGCCCGGATCACGGCCGTGCTGGCCGATGTCGTCGGATCGCAGATCCGGGTGATGATTCCCGTCGACCTGCGCAGGCACGACCCTGCCCTGCGCTCGACCGCGAACCTTGCCCTGCCCCTGTTCCTCGATGTCGATCCCGGTGAGTCGTGGTCGCAGGTGCACGCGCGGATCCTCGTCCGCATGACGGCACGGCGCGAGCTCGCCGAGATGGACAACGGAGGGCTCGCACGCCTTCCGGGGGCCGTGGCCCGCACCGTGCTGCGCGGCGCGCACCGGATCGGGGCTCAGGCGGATCGAAACGTGGTGTCCGCCCTGGTGTCCCATGCGGGCCAGGTGTCCACCGCGGATCTGTCCGTACCGGGATTCCGTGTCACCGCGGTACGTGCCGTCCCGGTACACACCGGGCTGGTGCCGGTGTCCTTCGTCGTCCTCGAATGTGACGGGACGACCGAGATCACCGTGTCGTGTCGGGCCGGCTCCGGAGTCGGTGTGCGGCTGGAGGCGGTCCTCGACCGGATCTCGGATGAGCTGACGGCCTCCGACGGGCAGCTGCCGGGCGGGGTACTCGCGCCCGCCGCCTCGGGAGGCCCGGCGGCGAGCACGGGCACGGCCGACTCCCGATTCCGGGAGCATGCGGTCGCGGCGCCGGACGCGGTGGCGGTGAGCTCGCCGGACGGCGAGTACACCTACCGCGAACTCGATCGTCGCGCCGACGCGATCGCCGCGGCTCTTCGCGAGCGCGGGGTGGACCGAGGAGACATCGTCGCGATCCTCGCCGGTCGTAGCGTCGCTGCGGTGGCGGCGCAGCTCGGGGTGCTCCGCGCCGGGGCGGCGTTCCTCGCTCTCGACCCCAAGCATCCGGCGGAGCGGCGCGCGGGCATCGTCGCCGACTCGGGTGCGGCGGTGCTGCTCACCGAGCGTGATCGCGTGGACGCGGTGCCGTCGGACGTCCCGGTCCTGGTGCTCGACGACCTGCCGGCCGAGGCGCCGGAGCCGGTGCGCGTGGCGATCGACGGGGACGACCTCGCGTACGTCACCTACACGTCCGGGTCGACGGGACGTCCCAAGGGTGTGCGCGTCCCGCACTCCGGTGTCGTGCACTTCGTCGACGGGGTCACCGACTGGTACGGGCTCGGATCGGACACCCGGTTCGCACACCACCACACGCCCGCCGCGGACATGGCGTGCGCCGCGTTCTTCGCACCGCTGTTGACGGGTGGCGCCGTCACCCTGGTTCCCGACGACACCTCGCACCTGTCGCTGCGGCACATGCTGTGCGAATCCGGGTCGAACACCTTCCTTTTCACGCCGAGCCTGCTCGAGGTGGTGCTGCGGCTCGGCCTGGATCCGGGTTCGGTGCGGACCGTCGTCATCGGCGGCGAGCAGCTCTCGCCCGCGCTGGCGGCTCGGGCCCGGCAGTTCTTCGGACCCGACGTGCGGTTGCTCAACAGCTACGGTCCCGCCGAGGTGAGCGTGGTGTGCACCACCCACGTGATCGGCGTGGACCCCGACCCCGACTCGGGGACGGTTCCGATCGGTACGCCCACTGCCGGCACCGATGCGTACCTGCTCGACGACGACGGCGCTCCGGTGGCGGCCGGTGCAGTCGGCGAGCTGTACCTGGCCGGACCGCAGCTGGCCGACGGGTACCTCGGTCGCCCGGACCTGACCGCGGACCGGTTCGTGGATCTCCGCGACTGTGTACGGGCCTATCGGACAGGTGATCTCGCGCGTCTGCTTCCCGACGGGTCCCTCGACTTCGTCGGACGCGTCGACGGACAGGTCAAGGTGCGGGGCAACCGTGTCGAGCCCGGCGAGGTGCGGGCGGTGCTGGAACGGTGCCCCGGGGTCGGCGCCGCCGCGGTGGTCGGCAGACGGACGGACACCGGCGGCGTCCTCGACGCCTACGTCGTAGCATCAGGCAGGTTCGACGAGGCGGCACTGCGGGCGTTCCTGGCAGAGCGGCTTCCCTCGTACATGGTCCCCACGCACTTCCGCCAGGTGGAGGAACTGCCGCTGACCGACAACGGGAAGCTCGACGTGTCCCGCCTTCCCGGTGCCACGGCGGACGACGTGTCGCCCTGGGGTGAACCGGGCCCGGCCGCCGGTATCCCCGGTGGTTCGGAGACCGCGGAAAACTGTGCTGTGGACGAGGATCTGGAACGAATCGCCGCGATCTGGGCGACCGTGCTGTCCATCGACCCGGTGTCGATCACCCCGTCCTCCGACTTCTTCGCGCTCGGCGGCGACTCCCTCGCCTCGCTGGAGATGCTCGCGCAGGTGTCGCGCACCGTGGTCGGTCCGGACGGCGAGGCCGCGTTCGTCGCGCGACTGGAAGGCCTGGTGCAGCAGATGACGCTGGCACGGGTTCTCGAGGCGGCGGTCGCGGCCCGCCAGGGTGTGGAGGCGCCGTGATCTTCATCGGCAGGGGCGCGCTGCTGTGGCGAGCGGTGCGCAGCGCGCAGGCCGCGGGGCATCGGATCGACCTGGTGTGGACCGATCCGGACGAGACGGTGCCGGACGGTGTCCCGGTGCTCACCGGATCCGACGTGAACAGCGCGTCGGATGCGGTGTTGGCGACGTGCACCGACGGCGTCGTGTGGTCGGTCAACAATCCGACGATCCTGCGGGCACCGATCGTCGAATCGGGACTGCGGGTGCTCAACATTCACAACGGGCCGCTCCCGGCCTACCGTGGACGGCCCGAGATCGCCATCGTGCACGCGCTGCTTGCCGGTGAGAGTTCCTATGCCGCAACGCTGCACGAGGTCGACCTGGGTGTCGACACGGGCGCGGTTCTCGCTGTCGAGGAGTTCGGGATCGGTCCGGAGGACACCTTCCAGGACGTGATGATGGCGGGATTGCGTGCCTGTCACATGCTGTTCGAGCGCGCTCTGCCCGAGGTGTTCGCCGGAACGCTGACGCCGCTGCCTTCGTCCGGCGACCGGGGTGGCTATCACGGCCTCCGCGACCTCGCCGAACTCGATGCGCACCAGGACAACCCGCGCTACTCCCGCGCGAGTGCGCTCGGTGTCTTCGCGCCGCACTATCCGGAACTGGCGGCGGCGTTGGCCGTGGGGACACGGCCGTGACCCGGTGGTCGGCAGTGGTCCTGCGGCGGCCCTGGCTGATTCTCCTCCTGACCGCGGGCCTCGTGGTCGCCGCGGGTGCCTGGGGTTCCACCGTCGGGGACAGGCTCGGTACGGGTGGGTACGCCGACCCCGGCAGCGAGTCGATGCGAGTCGAGAGGCTGGTCGAGGAGAAGTTCGGGCGGCAGAGCCCGGATGTCGTCGTCGTGTACTCCGCTCCGCCCGGAGCGACCGTCGACGACATCGGCCCCCGGGTACAGGCCCAGCTCGACACCGTCGATCCCGCACTGCTGAGCCGGCCCGTCGTCACGCCGTGGAACACGCCCCCGGTGGCGCAATACCTGCGGTCGGAGACAGGTGACCGCGCGCTGGCCCTGGTCTTCGCAGCGGGCGACGAGAACCAGCGTCTCGCAGCCTATTCCGAGCTCGCCGAGCACCTGATCGTGCCCGGTGTCTCGACCGAGCTCACCGGGTTCGCTGCGGTCGCGGACTCGGTGAACACGCGGTCCGAGCGGGACCTGCTCCGCGCCGAGGCACTGTCGTTGCCGCTCACCCTCGTCGTGCTCGTCCTCGTGTTCGGTGGGCTCGTCGCGGCGTCACTGCCGGTCGCGGTCGGTGTTCTCGCGATCCTCGGCGCGCTCGCGTGCCTCCGGGTGGCTTCGTCGTTCACCGAGGTCAACGTGTTCGCGGTGAACATCGCCACCCTGCTGAGCCTCGGCCTGGCGATCGACTACGGACTGTTCGTCGTCAGCCGCTACCGCGAGGAACTCGGCAGCGCCGACCCCGCGGTCGCGCTGACCCGCACCCTCGCCACGGCGGGACGCACCGTCGCGTTCTCCTCGCTGCTGCTGGTGTGCGCGTTCGCGGGCACCCTCGTGTTCCCGCAGGCATCGCTCCGGTCACTCGGTTTCGGCGCGATGTCCGCGGTGGTCATGGCGGCGGCGATGTCGCTCACCGTGCTGCCCGCCGCTCTCGCGCTGCTCGGCCACCGGATCGGGGCGGGCAGCTGGCGCCGGGACGCCTTCGGCCGCGGTCAGGCGCGCGCCGCGAGGTTCTGGGAACGGGTGACGCGAGCGGTGCTGGCCCGACGCGGCCTCGTCGCCACGTCCATCACCGCGATATTGCTGATCCTGGCCATTCCAGTGCTCGGCGTGAAGCTCACCGACATCGACCACACGGCATTGCCTGCCGGCGACCCGGCGCGCGTCGCGGTGGAGCGGGTCGCGGCGGAGTTCCCGGCCGCGGGCAGCGGTGTCGTCGTCGTGGCCCGGGGGACCGACGGTCGGGCGCCCGCCGCGTTGGACGTCGAGGAGCTTCGACGCCGGATCGCGGCGGTCGACGACGTCGCCGCCGTCGTGGTCGGCGGGACGCGGGACGACGTCACCGTCCTGAAGGCGCAGCTGACGGTCCCGGACCGGTCGCAGCCGGCGATGGCGGTGCTCGACGAGATCCGGGCACTCGACGTCCCGGACGGTGTCGAGGTGATGCTGGGCGGCGAGAGCGCCCTGACCGCGGACGGCGTGGACGCGATCGTGGACCGGTTCCCGCTGATGGTTGCGATCATGGCGCTCGCGACCTTCGTCCTGCTGCTGATCGCGTTCGGGTCGGTGCTGCTGCCGGTCAAGGCCGTGCTCGTCGCGGCGCTGAGCCTCGGGGCCACGTTCGGGATCCTGACCTGGGTGTTCCAGGAGGGGTACCTGGCGGGACTGCTCGGCGTCAGTACCGGGCCGCTGGCCGCAGGGATGGCGGTGCTGGTGGTCGCGGTGGTGTTCGGCCTGTCCACGGACTACGAGACCTTCCTGATCTCGCGGATGGTCGAGGAGCACCGCGCCGGCGGAGACACGGAGTCCGCCGTCCTGGCGGGTGCCGTTCACACCGGACGGGTGGTGACCGCGGCCGCCGGGCTGCTGATCCTGGTGACCGGTGCGTTCACGCTGTCGTCCCTGACGCCGATGCGGTTTCTCGGTGTCGGGATGATCGTCGCGCTCGTCATCGACGCGACGCTCGTCCGGATGCTGCTCGTACCCGCGCTGGTCGCGTTGATGGGACGCGCCAACTGGTGGCCGTGGGGAGGAGGCGAGGTCAGGGTGGCGAAGCGACCCCGAAAGGTGGGAGTCGAGAGCCGCGCGTGACCTTTCCGAGATGGGTTCCGACCCCTTGTGCTTGCGTACTCGGGCCTGGCGGAGTGAGAAGGCGCTCACAAGGCATGTGATCTGGCTCACAATAACGTAACGATAACGCGATCGTTCGCGATGCGTACTTCCTGGGGTCGACCAGGGAGAATCAACTGTACGAAAGTCCGAACCTGGACGAGTGACACAGACGGCGACACCGAAAGTGCCTGGTTTCCAACGATGCTGGCCCGCCGTACTGTCGTTAGCGGCTCGGAGATCAGGAGCCACCGCCGGTCCGATACCGAGACTGCCCCGCGGACACCGGCCACGAGCACCACACCCCTCAGGGGCAGCGTCGAGGCTATCGCGACCAGATCGCGACGCCACATCCCACTCCATTGCACGGCCTCGAACGCGGCCAGCGAAAGGAAACATCTCGATGACCACCTTCACCCGTACTCACAACACCGCTGCCACGAAGGCCAAGAAGGCCCTCGGCTGGGCGGCAGTGACGGGCGCACTCGTCGCCATCCCGATGGGCCTCGCCACCGGCACCGCCAGCGCCAACGACTGGGATGCGGTCGCACAGTGCGAGAGCGGCGGCAACTGGTCCACCAACACCGGCAACGGCTACGGCGGCGGACTGCAGTTCACCGACAGCACCTGGGCCGCCAACGGCGGCACCGGATCCCCCGAGAACGCCTCGCGCGCAGAGCAGATCGCGGTCGCGGAGAATGTCCTCGCAACCCAGGGCCCCGGTGCATGGCCGGTGTGCGGCCAGTACCTCTGAGCCGCAACCTGATCGAGTTCCACCCAGGCGCCTGACGCAGAACGGCCGCGGCCGCCGCACCCAGCAGGGTGCGGCGGCCGCGGCGTTCGCATGTCGGCTTTCTCGGGTCAGGGCACCCGGGACACCGCCGTGGACAGTGCGTCCGCAATCCGCTCGGATCCCCACGGCAGGGAGATCGGAGACGGGAAGCCCAGTGCGTTCGGCACTCCCGCGTTGCGCGCGATCGACACGATGGAGCCGCGCTGCACCATCGGCATGGTGCTCCACTGCGGATTGCCGCGCATGTAGTCGATGTCGCCGGCGGGGGAGATCACCACGGCCACATCGGTGTCCAGGTTTCCGACGAGTTCGTAGCTCACCACCCCGCGTCCGTCCGCGTCGGTGGGCACCGTCCGGGCCCAGTCGGACAGCTGGAATCCGAGATCCTTCATGACCATCCCGATGCCGCGGTCCTCACCGGACAGGATGTACAACTGGCCGGCGAGGTCGCCGATCACCGCGTTGAACCGGACGCCCTCGAATTCCGGGTGCGCGTTTCGGACTTCCGCGACTGCGGTTTCCGCGTTCTCGATCGCGCTCTCCGCCTCGGATTCGCGGCTCAGGGCCTTTCCGATCTTGCGGGTCGAGTCCTGCCACGGTTCGACGTTGGCCTGATGGTCGAAATGCACGATCGGTGCGACGGCCGAGAGTTGGCGGTACATGTCCTCGTTGAGATTCCACTGGCCGGTCGCGACGATGACGTCGGGCTCCAGCGCGACGATGTGCTCCAGGTAACCCTGAGCGTCGCCCTCGAACAGCAGGGTGGGAATCTCCTTGTCCTCCACCGACGTCAGCGCCTCGATACCGCCGCCGGGGTCGGGCGGCAGCACCTCGTAGCCCATCTCGGTCAGCGCGTCCGCCTGCCAGGGCCACACTCCCGTGCCGCCCGTTGCGACCAGGGTGTTGGTGTCGGACGGCAGGGCGATCGGCGCGACACCGGTTGCGATGACCATGTCCGCGTCCTGCGGAGACAGCGGCAGCACCCGGTCGGCGCCCGCCGGAATCCGTGCGTCACCGAACTTGCCGCTGACGGTGACGGTTTCGCCGTCCGAGGAGGCGAGTGAGTCCCCGCCGCACGCGGTCAGGACGAGTGCCGCGACCGCTGTGAATCCGACGGCCAGAACGCGCCTCACGCGGGGTGTCCGTTCGGTCCACCGGGGTTGCCGGGCACGGTGCAGCTGACCATGGCGCGGTGTGCCATGAAGCAGAGGCTGTCGTTGCTGAGCTTCCACTGGCCGTCGATCCAGTACCACTTGAGCGTGGCGCGGCCGGGTGTACCGCCCATGAGCGAGGTCGTGAGCTGCGCGCGGGCGACGTCGCCGTCCACCGCCACCGGACCCTCGAGGTTCCACTTGTAGACCCCGGAGGCGAGGTTCAGCGCGTTGCCGACGCCACGCACGGTGGGCACGCCTGCCAACCCGCCCTCGAGACCCGAGGCGAGGTCGGCGTCGCTCGTACCCGGGGCGAGGCCCTCCACCAGCAGACCGTTGAGAGTGGAGAGTTCGGGCGTGGTCGGTCCTGCGGGCGCCGCGGCCGCGGGAGCTGCCGCAGGAGGCGCCGCCGAGACGGGAGCGGCTGGCGCCGGTGCCGCGGCAGCTGCCGGAGCAGGGGCCGCGGCTGGTGCCGCGGGTGCCGGCGCTGCCGAGGCGGTCTGCGGTTCGAGCACACTGACGCCGCTGTCGGCGACACGGGCCGACAGGCCGGGCGGGGTCTCCATCGTGACCACGACCTGCTGTTCCTCGTCGCCGAGGTGCATGCCGAGCAGGACGAGGCCGGGGATCGCGGCCCCGACGACGACGGCTGCGGACGTGGACACGAGCACCGTCGGCCAGTGGATGCCGCGTCGCGCAGGCGGGTCCGCTCGATACGGGCCGTTGTCGTGGCCCGGGCCGTCGATGCCTCGGTCGTCGAATCCGGGATCGTCGTAGCCCGTGTGAACACTCATCGCGTCGTGCCAGTCATGCGTACTTCGTCTTCCTGTGGCGACCGCGCCTCTGCACCGCGGTAAGTATCGTTAGGCTAAGCTAACATCACCGGTGTCGGGGCTGGGATCACGGGTCGTCGCGACCGGCGGCGACCGGAGACTCAGGCGGGGTCGGAGACGCCCTCGCCGAGCGTCGATGCGAGCGCACGCAGCTGTTCACGCCGGTAGGCGCGAGAGACTGCGCTACGGGTCTCGATCAGGTCGAAGCCGTGGTAGGCCCCCGGCACGACGTGCAGCGTCGTCGGAACACCCGCCGCGGTGAGCCGCGCCGCGTAGGTGACGTCCTCGTCGTGAAACAGATCGTGGGTACCGACCCCGATCCACGTCCGAGGAAGCCCCGAAAGATCCTCGTGCCGGGCGGGTGCCGCCAACGATGGAACATGCTGTCCTGCTGAGGAACCCAGGTAGCATCGCCACCCGTATCGGTTACTGTCCATACTCCACACCCGGAGGTGCCGACTGTCGACGTCGGTGCGGTCGCAGGTCCGGTCGTCGAGCATCGGATACGACAGCAACTGCATCGCCGGTCGGATCTCGCCACGATCACGCGACAACAGTGTCAGTGCCGCAGCGAGGTTGCCGCCCGCGCTTTCGCCCATGATCGCGATTCGCGACGCGTCCACTCCGGGCTGTGCTGCCAGCCAACGCAATCCCGTGTAGCAGTCCTCGAGTGGCGTCGGGAACGGATGGGCGGGCGCGAGCCGATACTCGACGGACGCCGCGACGACACCGAGTTCGGTCGAGATCCGACGGCACAGGGCATCGCCCATCGCGGCGCTGCCGATCACGAAGCCGCCGCCGTGGATGAACAGCACTCCCGCCACGGGCGCCGTCGTCGGTGCGATGGGGCGGAACACGCGAACCGAGACGTCGGCGTCGACGTGGACGATCTCGCCGCCCGCAGGGGGCCGGGATGTGGGCAACTGCGTCAGCCACCGGATCGGCCCCGCCGTGAGCGCCGAGATCGGGGTGCGCGGCAGGTACCGGGCGAGCGGCAGTCCCGGGTCGAACACGTTGTCGGGCATGGGCGGTCCCTTCTCGATCCCTGCCCGGATCGTAGAGCGTCGGGCAGGCCGGGCGCCGGAGTATTCGCCCTACCGGGCCATCGAGCCGGTCGTGGTGAACCGCTCGTGGAAGGAGAACGCCTCCCCGAGGAGGTGCGGGGTGTGCCCGACGTTCGGCTGGTCCTGCGCCCGCGCGATGTAGTCGTGCAGCAGTCCCTGGTAGTCGGGGTGGGCGCAGCGATCCACGATCACCCTGGACCGCTTCCGCGGCGAGAGGCCACGCAGGTCCGCCAGCCCCTGCTCGGTGACGAGCACCTGCACGTCGTGTTCGGTGTGGTCGACGTGCGGCACCATCGGAACGATCGACGAGATCGCGCCGCCCTTCGCGGTCGACGGGCTGAGAAACATCGACAGGTAGCCGTTGCGGGCGAAGTCGCCCGACCCGCCGATGCCGTTCATGATCTTGGTTCCCATCACGTGGGTCGAGTTCACGTTGCCGTAGATGTCCGCCTCGAGCATCCCGTTCATCGCGATGATGCCCAGCCTGCGGACCAGTTCGGGATGGTTGCTGATCTCCTGCGGTCGCAGCGTGATGTGTTCGCGGTAGAAGTCGATGTTGTCGGTGAGCTCTGCCAGGCCCTTTTCCGACAGGGCCAGCGACGTCGCGGACGCGTGCGCCACCGCACCGTCCTTGATCAGCCGCAGCATCGAGTCCTGGATGACCTCCGAATAGCAGGTCATGTTCCGGTACCCGCCGCGGTCGAGGCCACCGAGAACAGCGTTCGCGACGTTGCCGATTCCCGCCTGCAGCGGCAGGAGGGTGTCGGCGGGCAGTCGGCCCGCCTTCACCTCGTGCTCGAAGAAGTCGAGGACGTGCCCGGCGATCGCGAGGCTGACGTCGTCGGGGTCGGTGAGTGTGCTGGCGCTGTCGGCGACGTTCGTCTCGACCACCGCGACGACCTTCGCCGGGTCCACCCGGAACGTGGGCTGACCGATCCGGTCCGCAACGTGGGTGATGTTCAGGGGCGTGCGATTCGGGGGCAGAGCGGTGCCGTAGTAGACATCGTGCATACCCTCCATCGCCGACGGAACCCACGAGTTGACCTCGAGGATGATCCGGTCGGCAACGTCGAGCCACGTCTTGTTGTTGCCGATCGAGGCGGCCGGGATCAGGTCGCCGGTCTCGGTGATCCCCGCAACCTCGACGATCGCGACGTCGACGTTGCCGTAGTAGCCCTCCCAGACCTGCTGCGCGACGTGCGAGAGGTGGATGTCGACGTAGTCCATCCGGCCTTCGTTGATCTTGCGGCGTGCGGTCGGCTCGGACTGGTACGGCATCCGGAGTGCGATGCCGTCGACCTCCGCGAGTGCGCGTTCCGTTTCCGACGACACCGACGCGCCGGTGAGCAGGTTGATCGTGAAGTTCGCCCCCTGGCCGCGGACCTCGTGGATGCGCTTCGCGAGGGCGGGGATGACGGCCTTCGGTGTCCCTGCGGACGCGAACCCGCTGATCGCGACGGTGTCGCCGGGCCGGATCACCGCCGCGGCGTCAGTGGCCGAGGTCACCTTGGCGGCGAGGGCGGTGCTCTTGATCCTGCTCACGGCTGTTCGTTCCTTCGCGTCCATCTCTTTAGTGAAGGTAATGTTATCGGTGGACCCGTGGTACCCGATCGGTGGCCCGTCCCGTTGCCCTGCCAGTCTCACGTCTGATCGTAGGTGGCTCGTCCGCCCGCGCTCGGGAACAATGCCAAGAGCGGGCGAACCGACCCGACGCGACGAGAGGTGCGGGATGGACGCGACGGACGATCTGCTCGGTGAACTCAAGGTGTTCGCGGGCACCTGGACCGGCACTGGTACGGGGCACTACCCGACGATCGCCGACTTCTCCTACGAGGAGGAGATCGACTTCACGGTGATGCCCGGCAAGCCGTTCCTCGCGTACCGGTCCCGTACCTGGTCGCCGGGGCGGGAGCGGCCGATGCACACCGAGAACGGCTACCTGCGGCGCAGCGGCGGCTCGGTGGAACTGTTGGTGAGCCAGCCGACCGGGTTCGTCGAGATCCAGCGCGGCGACGTCGCCGACGGCGTGCTCGACCTGACGCCGCTGTCGCTGTCGCGGTCGCCCGACGCGAAGCCCGTCCACGAGGTGCGCAGGCGTTTCATCGTCGCAGATGACGCACTGAGCTACGACCTGTGGATGGCGCACGCGGAGACGCCCCTGACGCATCATCTGACCGCGCGGCTCCAGCGAGTCTGATCGGGCGCTCGCCCGGTGAATGGGACGGTTTCTCGGACGGACGGTGTCGACGCACCTACCGTGACCGGGTGACCGCCGCGCATGCCGGCGCGACGGCTGGTGTCGCGAAGGGAAGTCAATTGGGTACCTACGTTCTGACGGGGTCCGCATCGGGGATCGGTGCTGCGACCAAGGCACGCCTCGAGTCCGACGGGCATCGGGTGATCGGCGTCGACGTCCAGGCGGCGGACGTCACCGTCGACCTGCGTACGGCCGCGGGCCGCGCCGAGGCGATCGAGCGGATCACCGCGCTCGCGGGCGACTCGATCGACGGGTTCGTGCCGTTCGCCGGCCTCGCGCCTGCGGCGGGCCGTTCCGTGGCGGACATGGTGGCGGTCAACTACTTCGGCGCCGTCGAATTGCTCGAGGGACTGCGTCCGCTGCTGACCGCCGGGACCAGACCGGCGGTGGTGTTGGTCAGCTCCAACTCCACCACCGCTCAGCCCGGTTGGCCCGTGGAGGTGGCGGAGGCGTGCCTCGAAGGCGACGAGCAGAAGGCGACCGAACTCGCGGCAGCATTCGGTGACATCGCATCGGTCCAGGCATATCCGGCGACGAAGGCGGCGCTGGCCTGGTACGCGCGGACCCGGTCCGCCGAGTACATCAAGGACGGAATCCGGCTCAACGCCGTGGCGCCGGGAATCATCGAGACCCCGATGACGATTGTGGGCCGTGAGGATCCGCTGGTTGGCGAGGCGATGAAGGGCTTCGTCGGCGTGGTCCCTGCGGGCCGCGGCGGAACACCGGAGGAGGTGGCCGCACTGGTCGCGTTCCTTCTCGGCCCGGAGTCCACCTACATGGTCGGTTCCGTGGTGTTCGTCGACGGCGGTATCGACGCGACGTTCCGTGGCAAGGACTGGCCGAAGCCGTTGCCGATCGGCTGATCGCCGGGCGGATCGTGGGCTCCGATGAGTTTTCGTGATCGTGTCGGTCTGTACATCCGACAGCCTCACGCTGAGGATGAATGCAGTCGTACGCACGGAAACGGAGCCCACGATGTCCCGAATGATGTTCCCCAACCTTCCGGTCAGTGACGTCACCGCCACCCGGAAGTTCTTCGACGGACTCGGCTTCGAGTTCAACGATCAGTTCTGTGACGCCCAGACGGCCTGCATGGTGATCAACGAACACACCATGGTGATGCTGCTGGAGACGGCTCGGTTCAAGGATTTCATCGCCGGCGACATCTGCGACACCAGTAAGGCCCGCGAAGTGCTGCTGTGCGTGTCCGCGGAGAGCCGCGACGAGGTCGACAGCCTCGTCGACGCCGCGATCGCTGCGGGTGGCAGTGCGTGGATGGAGCCGCAGGACCAGGGATTCATGTACGGCCGCGCGTTCCGTGACCTCGACGGTCACGTCTGGGAGGTCATGTGGATGGATCCGGCGGTCACCCAGGGCTGACACCCGACGACGATCCCGTCGGGGCCCGTTTCGCCGCCGCCACCGCATCGATGGTGGCGGCGGCCGACGTGCCGACCGGGTTCGTCCGCAGCGGTTCGGGATTGTCGGCCCAGCGTTGCCTGGACCTGTTCGACGCCCAGCTGACGAGCAGGCACCTCGACCTCGCCGCCCGGCGGTTACGCGCAGCCGGGCGCGGCTACTACACGATCGGCTCGGCCGGACACGAAGGCAACGCCGCGGTGGCGGGAGCGCTTCGGCCCACGGATCCCGCTCTGCTGCACTACCGTTCGGGGGCCTTCTTCGTGGAGAGGGCCAGGCAGGTCGGCGGCCGCGATCCGGTCCGGGACGTCCTGCTCGGCGTGGTGGCCGCCGCGCAGGACCCGACGTCCGGGGGCAGGCACAAGGTGTTCGGCCGTCACGACCTCGCGATCATTCCGCAGACGTCCACGATCGCATCGCATCTTCCGCGGGCGGTGGGGGTGGCGTTCGCGATCGAGCGGGCTGCCCGCCTCGGTGTCGACTGCGAGTGGCCACTCGACGCGGTCACCGTCTGCAGCTTCGGTGACGCCTCCGCGAACCATTCCACCGCCGTCGGTGCGATCAACACCGCCACCAACCTCGCGTACCGCGGGCTACCCCTGGCGTTGTTGCTGGTCTGTGAGGACAACGGACTCGGCATCAGTGTGCCCACCGCGCCCGGGTGGATCGCCGCCGCGTACGGCGCCCGCGTCGGCTTGGAGTACTTCTCCGCGGACGGGTGTGACGTCGTGGACGCCGTCGACGCCGCGGACCGCGCCGCGCGGTGGGTGCGCACCCACCGCCGTCCGGCCTTCCTCCACCTGAGGACGGTGCGGCTGCTGGGGCACGCGGGCTCCGACGTCGAAGCCGCGTACCGGACGCCCGCCGACATCGCCGCCGACCTGGATCGTGATCCGCTGGTGGGGACGGCACGCGCGCTGGTGGAATCGGGCGTCCTGACACCCGCCGCCGTCCTCGAACGCTACCGGCAGGTCCACGAGCGGGTCGACGCCGTCGCGCGGGAGGTGGCCGGCGCGGCGCCGCTCCACACTCGCGCCGAGGTGATGGCTCCCCTCGTTCCGGCGGCGCCCGCGGTGGTTGCCGGGCACGTGCGACACATGCGCGAATCAAACTTGGATACAACCGATTCGACGGAGAGGGTGACGCTCGCCCGCGCCGTCAATCGGGCTCTCGGGGACATCCTGGCCGCCGACCGTGGTGCGCTGCTGTTCGGCGAGGACGTCGGACGCAAGGGTGGCGTCTATGGTGTCACGCGCGGCCTCGCCGAGCGGTTCGGTGCGGCCCGGGTGTTCGACACCCTCCTCGACGAACAGTCGATCCTCGGATTGGCTGCCGGTGCCGGACTGTCCGGGCTCCTCCCGATCGCCGAGATCCAGTACCTTGCCTACCTGCACAACGCGGAGGATCAGATACGCGGTGAGGCAGCGACATTGGGTTTCTTCTCGGCCGGGCAGTACCGAAATCCGATGATCGTGCGGGTCGCCGGCTACGGCTACCAGGAGGGGTTCGGTGGCCACTTCCACAACGACGACGCCGTCGCGGTACTGCGCGACGTTCCGGGGATCGTGGTCGCGTCGCCGTCCCGTCCCGACGACGCGGCGGCGATGCTGCTGACCTGCGCCGCGGCCGCCCGCACATCGGGCGCGGTGTGCGTGTTCCTGGAGCCGATCGCCCGCTACCACACCCGCGATCTGCACGACCCCGGCGACGGCGGGTGGCTCGCCTCGTATCCCGCGACCGCCGATCACGTCCCGATCGGTGCGGCGCGAACGTACGGTGACGGCACCGACCTGACCGTCGTCACGTTCGGGAACGGCCTGTACCTGAGCCTGCGGGTGGCACGACGCCTGCGGGACAGGGGAATCGGTGTCCGCGTCGTCGATTTGCGGTGGCTGGTTCCGCTCCCGACGGTCGACCTGCTGCGTGAGGCGAACGCGACCGGGCGGGTTCTCGTCGCCGACGAGACGCGGGCGTCGGGCGGGGTGTCGGAGGGTGTGCTCACCGCCCTCGTCGACGCCGGGTTCACCGGGGCCATCGCACGCGTGTCGAGCGCCGACAGTTTCGTTCCTCTCGGTGATGCGGCCCGGCTCGTGCTGCTGTCGGAACGGGACATCGAGCAGGCTGCACTCGAACTGGTTCGGCGCTGAACGACGGGTTGTCAGCCTGCCGGTTGTCGGTGCGGGAGCAGCGATCGAACTGCCGCCACCGGATCCCACACGCCGCGCCGGACCCGGGTGAGCGGATAGCACGCGAAGCCGATCAGCGCGGCGCTCAGGTGCCCGACATCGGTGAAGGTCTGGCTCACGAGCACCGGGACCGCGAAAAACGTTACGACGCCTGCGATGTAGACGTACCGCCACGGTGGCGCGATCCGGTATGCGAGCACACCCACCACCCCGGCGAGGGCGTAGCTGACGCCGACGTCGAGGGTGGTCACCGCGGACGCCGGTGCATCGCCGTGCCGGATGGCCCAGTACAGGACCCCCTCACTGAGGTACGTGGCGCCGACGTGCGCGATCACGCAGACCGATGCCCAGCGCAGTGTCCCCAGCCAGCGCTCGGCGGGCACGTGGAAGATGTTGTAGAGCACGAAGTAGGAGATCCACGGCCCGCCTGCGAGCCAGAACGCACTGCTGACCAGCACCCGCAGAGGGTCTTCGCTCAGGTGGTGCAGGTTGGTCGATCGGTCTCCGAGAACCTCATTCAGCACGGTGTCGGGGAGCTGCCGCCCAACGATCGTCGTGATCAGTAGGACGGCCAGCCAGATGTAGGTGCCAGGGGCGCGTCGGATGTACGCCCACACCGCGGACGCCGACAGATGGAGCCGATCCAGGACCGCCACGGACTCCAGTGTGACCCCGGAACGGCTGGTTCGTCAGTCCTCGGGAAGAGTGACGCCGAGCTGTTCCGCGCGCGCCGCGACCTCGTCGGGAAACACGTTGCGGAACAGGTACAGGTCGGTGCCCATCACCCAGCCGGGTGCCATCCGCGTCGCGTACCGCTCGAAGTAGCCGAGCTGCTTGCCGAACAGCACGAGCTCCTCCGGGCTCGCGACACCCCACTGCCTGCCGATGGTGACGAGCGCGCCGATCAGCGAACTCAGCTTCAGCTCGCCCAGATCGTTCGCGAACACCGGTGCCAGCACGGCCCCGACCTGGGCGCCGATCTCCGCGTCCGTGGCGTCGAGGTCCGAGGTGTAGCCGAGAGAGCGGATGCCGCGGGCGACGGCGGAGTAGTCGCCGTCGATCAGCGTGGCGTGGAACATGTCGCGCAGGATCGACCGCCACACCTCCGGCAGTTCGCCGACGATGCCGAAGTCGAGGAGCGAGACACGACCGTCGTCGAGAAGCCACAGGTTGCCTGCGTGCACGTCACCGTGGAACGGGCCGTGGATGGTGATCGCCTCGATCCACGCCTTCACGCCGCGGCGGATCAGCATGCGGGTGTCTACCGACTCGTCCGATTCGATCCGGTCGAACGGGACACCGTGCATCCGTTCCATGCAGATGACGTGCGGCCCGCAGTACGGCCAGAACACCTCGGGCGCGGTGACGCCCTTGTTGTCCCCGAACGTCCACAGTGCGTCCCGGAACCGGGTCTGCCGGTCCGCTTCGACGGCGCTGTTGAGCTCCGTCATCGTCGCGTTGTGCAGATCCCGGATGATCGCCGTCGCGTTGGCGATCCGGAAGAAGTCGTGGAGCCGCTCGAGTTTGCGGGCACCCCAATAGGCGGTCCGCAGGTCCAGCAGCATGCGGTGGCGGATGCCCGGGCGCTGCACCTTGATCACGGCCTGGCGGCCATCGGGCAGGACACACGCGTGCACCTGCGCGACGGACGCCGCTGCCAGCGGGCGATCGTCGAACTCGGCGAACAGCTCGCCGATCGGATGGCCCAGGTCCGCCTCGACCACGGCCCGTGCCTGCGCGGCGGGCACCGGCGGCACGTCGTCGAGGCACCTCAGGCAGGCATTCGCGAGCGCAGGCGGGAACATCCCCGACGACGACGCCATCAACTGCCCCAGCTTGACGAACGTCGGGCCGAGGAATTCGAAGCCGTTGACGACGCCCTCCGACGCGGCATCGGCCCATCCCATGTTCCGGCGGGTGAACGGCTTCGTGACGGTCGCGAACAGTGCACACGCCGCGATCACCGTGCCGACCACGAGCGCCCGCCACAGCTGAGCCGGACCGAAACGCTCCAGGTCAGGAATGTGGACAGCCAAGGCGTCGGCCGGCGGCCCCGACGAATAGGGGCCGACAGGGCGGGACAGGGAGTCGTGCACGGTCACCTCGCTTCAGCTTCAGCCCGACAGCGTAGGAGACGGAACGGCCATCCGTCGATGCCTCGACGATGCCGGATGCCGTCGCAGTGGATCGCGGTTCGGTGGCGATTTCCGGCGAACCGCGCGCGGGGGAGTGCAGTGAACACCGCAATCGTGCACGCTGTTCCGACCTGAGGAGGTGGCGATGTCCAAGCGGGCGGTGGCGATGGCGGCGATCGCGACGATGGTCGCGGCGGGCGGAATGATCGGCGGCACCGCGACCGCGGCGCCGGTGGTTGGAACGGGTCCGTGCGCGTCCGATCCGCCGGTGGAACACGAATCCGTCATTCCGGAGAAGCTGAACATCCCGATCCCGTATCCGTGGGTCGAGCCGGTGCCGTTCCCGGCGCCCGAACCCGACCCGGTGCGGATCACCCCGGAGACGTTGCCCGCCGACCCGTGCACGAACCCGTGCCCCGACCTGACCGACGTGCCCGACCCGCTGGGCGGGCTGTCGTCGCGGATCGGGATCCCGGAGATCGGTCTCGACTTCAACCCGTTCGTGTTCGGCATCCCGGTGCCCGGCGTCGATCAGGAGCTGCCCGATCCACCTGCGGAGGCGACTCCGCCGACGGAGTCCGCGCCGCGTGTGCCGCAGCGCGCCACCCCACAGGTGCGGGAGGTGAACATGGTCGCCAAGGTGACCGGTGCGAGCTCCACCAACCGCACCGACAAGCGGTGGCAGGTCAACGGCACCGACCTCGGCATCATGTGGGAGTCGCAGCCGGGTGAGGTCGCCGTCGCGTTCGGCGACACCGTCGGACGCGGATTCCACCCGCCCGGTGGGCAGGGTGACGACTGGCGAAGCAACGTCCTCGGATTCAGCACCGACGCGAATCTTGCCGACGGTCTGACGATCGACAAGTTCGTGCAGGACAGCCGCTGCCACGCCGCGGAGGTGCTGAGCAGCCGCAAGATCGACAACGTCGAGATCACCACCATCCCGACGTCGGGCTTCGCGATCGGGTCGCGCCAGTACATGAGCTACATGTCGATCCGCACCTGGAACAGCATCCCGACGACCTGGTTCACCAACCACGGCGGCATCGCCTACTCGGACGACGGCGGGCAGACGTGGACGAAGGACCCGTACGCGCGCTGGGACAACATCTTCGGACTCGGCAGGTTCCAGGTCGCGGCGATGGTCCCGCAGGGCGGGTACGTGTACATGTTCGGTACTCCCAACACCCGGCTCGGTGAGGTCGCGTTGGCGCGGGTGCCCGAGGCGGACGTCCTCAACAAGTCCGCGTACCAGTACTGGAGTGACGGCGAGTGGACGCCGGTCGGGGGTCCGCGGGCGGCGACCCCGATCATCCGTGGCACCGCCGGCGAACTGTCCGTCGACTACGACGACGACCGGGGCGTCTGGCGCATCGGCTATCTCGACACCCT
The DNA here is from genome assembly GCF_005503035.1 of Rhodococcus sp. Q. Lineage (NCBI taxonomy): Bacteria > Bacillati > Actinomycetota > Actinomycetes > Mycobacteriales > Nocardiaceae > Rhodococcus > Rhodococcus sp. Q. Next base: position 276,950 of record NZ_SCOY01000001.1, on the reverse strand, counting down.
GCGGACCGGCATCACGTTGCGTGAGTCCGACGCGCCGCAGGGCACATGGTCGGAGCCCGTCCGGATGGTGGGCGTCGAGTCGTACCCCGAGTTGTACGGTGGGTTCATCCATCCGTGGTCGACCGCAGAGGACCTGTACTTCACGATCTCGACGTGGTCCGACTACAACGTCTTCCTGATGCGCGCCGAGCTGGAGTGACCCGGCGCCCGAACCCGAGGAGCGTCGCCGTGCAGCAATGGCCCGCGGACTGGCCGCGTCCCGCGAAGGACATCGCGACCGGCACGTCCGACGCCGTCGCCGCGGCGACGGCCGGCGACGCCGAGGCGTACGCCGACGCCGTCGACCGGCTGCTCACCGCGGATCCCGATCAGGTGCGGTCGGTCCATTCGGCGATGGTCCGGGAGTTGCTCGAGGACACCCACGCCGACGGGTTGACGGGCGAGGCGGTACAGGACGTGCTCGAACGCTGCGCCCGCGCCGCCGCGGTGTGGCTGCCGTCCCTCGACGTCGGCGCGCTCGCGGTGGTGCTCACCGGATCGCTCGGCCTTACCGACTACGACGAGGACACCGTCCGCGTCGGCTGGCCCGTTGTCCTGCGGCAGGCGCTGCTGGTGATCGCGGACCTGCTCGCCGTCGCGCAGGCACCGGTGGACGGCTACCTGCGGCGCGCGATCGAGGAGATCGCCCGCGCCGAGACCGTCGAAATGCCCTGAGAAGAGCCCTGTCTCGGCTGCCGGATCGGCCGAAACCTAGGCGCGGTCCCGTTCGGTGTCGCGGCGTCGGTCGCTGCTCAAGAACCATGCGGATGCGCCCAGGACAGGAAGCGCGATGACGAGGGCGGACCACCAGAACTTCGATCCCGACCGGTCGTGGTGGGTTCTGAGGACGGAAACGAGCGCAGCGCCCGTCAGGATCGCCCACAGGGCCACGATGAGGGCATAGGCAATGTCGTATCCGAGCGGGATCGTCGCGTCGAACTCCATGTCGAAGATCCTCCTCTCGGGCTCGCGAATCGTGACTCACAGCGCCCTGCAGACCGGTGCCCATCGGTGTCCGCCAAACCGCGCAGTGACCAGTCGGCATCTCAATGGAAGCACTGGACCAGGCAGAACTCATGGTCCTCGGGATCGCGCATGACCATGACAACTCCCTCGTCGTAGTCGTGCCACTCACCGGTCCAGCGCCCGCCCAGGTTCTCCACCTGGCGGCGACCGGCGTCGATGTCGTCGACCTCGACGTCGAGGTGGATGCGGACCTTTCCGACCTTGGGCTCGGTCACTCGTTGAAAGGTCAAACGGGGCCGGCCGTCACAGCGCGAGCCGACCGTTGCCCATCCCGGATCATCGCCGTGTTCAGCGGTGACGGGGGTGTCCAGGATCGCGCTCCAAAACAATGCCAGGCGCGTTGGATTCGCGCAGTCGATCGTGATCCCACCCCATCGATTCGCCATACCGGTCAGTATGGACGAGGCGGGCCTTCGGCGTTCAGCGTCGACGCACGCCCTCGGCGCTGCCGACAATCTCGTCCAAGTTCCAGACCACCCAGGGGGCCAGGCGCCTGACGGCGAACGGGCTCGTCGGGGCCGTCGCTGCGCCTCTGATCGGGAAGCTCGCCGATACGCACGACAACCGTCGGACGCTGCTCGTCTGTGTGGGTACTTCCGCGGTTCGATGGTTGGTCTCGGCGGTGGCTCAGAACTACTTCCTCCTTATCGTCGGGCGTGCGATCGCAGGGTTCCTTGTACCGGTGTTGTTCCTGAGCTACTCGCTGATTCGCGACGTTGGATCCTGGTCGCGGTCAGCTTCGGCCCGGCCTGGAGCTGGACCAGCAGTTCCAGGCTCGGATTCCTGGTCGGTGGCCTGGCGTTGCTCGTCGGTTGGTGCATCTCCGCGAGCGCGGTGCGTGAGCCGCTGGTGGATCTCGGCGTCCTCAAGGAACGGGGTCGGTACCTGACGACGCTCGGCGCCGGCCTCGCCTACGGCACCACCGGTCTCTTCACGATCCTGCTTCCGAAGCTGGTGATGACTCCCGCAGTGCTGGGCCTCGGCTACGGGTTCGGTGTCAGCCCTGAGGGATTCGCGATGTTCCAAGCCCCGCTCAGCGCAATGATCGTGCATTCGCGCTGCCTCGCCGCATCAAGCAGGTGGAAGTTCCGGAGGCGGCTATCGAGAGGATCGACGACGCTGTCCACGCGCAAGGCTGATCCGCGTTACGTCGGGCGTCACGCCGAAGGTCCACCGCTTGGAATCTCCGATGGAGCGGCGTGGCATCCGGTGGAAGAATGTCGACGTGTCTGCGGCGCTGACTCTCACTGTCCCGGAACAACTTCACCAGATCGAGGAGACCACACGGACGTTCGCCGCACGCCTCAGGTGCATGGGCGAGAAGCAGTGGGGCGTTGTATCCGAGATCGGGGTGGTCTGCCCGACGAGAGGAAGCCGCAGACGAACGGTACCGCGAACCGTATCGGGTTCAAGGACAACCTCACTCGTGCGATCAGCAACGTCCTCGGCGGACGATGGCTGATCAGCTACCGCAAACTGACCCGACCGCGTGAGGTCAAGGCGCCGTCGTTCTACGACTTCCGGCAGCCGCTGCGAACACGCTGTTCGCGAATCGGCACACTGAGCGGCAGGGTCATGCAGTCATGGTTCTGTGAAACGCAAAAATGTTCTCTACCAGAATTTTTCAAACTTGTCCGGGAATCGTGGGCGCTGGGTACGCTGGCGCCGCGCGCATGCGGGGTAGCGAGGAATCGCTGAATCGGGGTGTCGCGGCAGCCTTCCTCACCGAATGGAGTTTGCGTATGTCTGTTTCAATGATGCGGCGGTGTGCCTCCGTGGTACTGGCTTCGGCGATGGTGGCCGGAGGTGTCGCGGTCGGGTCCGGGGCTGCGAGTGCAGCATTTGCCACCGGGATGTCGAGCTACTACCCCCGCTTCGAGAATCTCGTGGTCGCCAGGGGGGCGCCGAGTCGATTGGTCACGACCGACCACGGTAATTATGATGCGAGGTCGCCTCACGTCTATGCGGGTCAGGAGTTGACGATCGGCACCACGTTCCTCATGGAGGCTCCACCTGCCTACGACCCCGCGGACCGTCATGAGGAACGGGTGATCACCCGCATCACCGATCACGCGTATGCCGGCCTCGAGTACGTTCCGGGCACCGCAACGGTCGAGCTGGTTCGGAGTGGAGTCGTCACAGGCCTGGTCCGGACGGTTCAGGACGTCGTGCCCGAGTTCGGGGACGGGACGGTCTCGGTGACAGCGCCTGAGGGTGGCTGGCACGTCTACTCCAGCCAGAAGAATGGGTGGCACTACGAATCCCAGACGGTGAACTTCACCGCGAAGTACAGGGTTCCGGACAACGTCCCGGACGGTACCCGCTACCCGACCGGCATCACGTTCGGGGTGGATGGACACGAAGGCAGTGTGGGGTGGCCGGACCTCGATTGGGACGTCGTCGTCGGGGCGCCGCCGGATCCCACATCCACCGGGTCGGCGGACCTCAGCTTCGGTAGCAGCGGCGGGTAGGGCTACCCGCAGGGCAACCTGGAGTAGGTCGGCCCGTTGCCCTGTGCGTGATCACCACACCTAGCAGGGTGAGGTCACGCACAGGCGGGTCAGCCGTGTCGCAGGTTGGCGCCGGCGATCATCGTCTCGATCGATGATTCGGTGGCGCCGGCGCCGAATCCGAGCGCGCAGTGGCGCTGGCCGTCGTGTTCGCACAGCAGGAAGGTCGCGGTGCGATCCGCGGCGATGTGCAGCTGGTGGAACGAGAGGATCTCCATCTGGAACCGGGCGATCGCTGTGCCATGACTACGAGATGGCCTGCTTCACGAGCGCGTGCAGCCTCTCCTCCACAGCATTGGTCACGGCGACGACGGCGAACGACGTCGGCCACATGTCGCCGTCGTCGAGGTTGGCCTTCTCGTCGAAGTTGACCGTCGGATACCGCGTGTCGAACTTGGACTTGGGCTGCACGAACATGACCACCTTGTCGTCGGCGTCCGCATAGGCCGGAAACCCGTAGAACGTCTTCGGCCGCAGTGTGGGAGCCTCCTCGGCGACGATCCGATGGAACGCCGTCGCGACCTCGCGGTCGATCCCCGCGAGCGCGTCGATCGCGTCGACGCACGCCTCGAGTTCGCGCGCCTGCTTCGCGGCACCCTTGAGGCCCTTCGTCGAGCGCAACTCGTCGGCGCGCTGCTTCATCGCGGCCTTCTCGTCGGAGGAGAATCCCGAACCTTCACTGGTTGTGTTCATGAGAATCACGCTACGTCGGGACGGCGCCGCCCGCTTCTCGAATCCTGATCGGTTCGTGGGGCGGAAACGCAAGTTCCCCAATGTCACATTGGATCACCTCAGGTGACCCAATGTGACATCAGGGAACTGGGGAACTGGGTGAACGGCGGGGAGAGCGGGCGGCGTCAACCGCCGTGCACGGAGACGACCTCCGGGTCCTCCTCGATCGGCCCGGTGAACTGGCTGACGTACAGGTCCCGGTAGGCGCCGCGTGCGGCGAGCAGTTCGTCGTGGGTGCCCTGCTCGACGATGTGGCCGTCCTCCATGACGACGATGACGTCGGCGTCACGGATCGTCGAAAGTCGGTGCGCGATGACGAAACTCGTCCGGTCGGTGCGCAGGTTCGCCATCGCCTTCTGGATGAGCAGTTCGGTTCGGGTGTCGACGGAGCTCGTCGCCTCGTCGAGGATCAGGACGACGGGCTTGGCGAGGAACGCGCGGGCGATCGTGATGAGCTGCCGCTCACCGGCGCTCACGCCGCCACCCTCGTCGTCGAGGACGGTGTCGTACCCGTCGGGCAGGGTGCGCACGAAATGTTCGACGTGGCTGAGTTCCGCGGCCTCCATCACCTCCTCGCGTGTGGCGGACGGGTCGCCGTAGGCGATGTTCTCGTAGATGGTGCCGCCGAACAGCCACGAATCCTGCAACACCATGCCGGTTCGTTCGCGGAGGTCGTCGCGGGTCATCTCCTGGGAGTCGACGCCGTCGACGCGGATTGTCCCGGTGTCGACGTCGTAGAACCGCATGATGAGGTTCACCAGGGTCGTCTTGCCCGCGCCGGTCGGTCCGACGATGGCGACCATGTGCCCGGGTTCGGCCACCAGTGTGAGGTTCTCGATGAGCGGCTTCTCGGGTACGTACCGGAACGAGACGTCCTCGAATTCGATTCGCCCGCAGTTGGTTTGTGGTGTCAGCGGCTGTGTCGGGTCGGGTGTCTGTTCGTCGGCGTCGAGGATGTCGAAGATTCGTTCCGCGGACGCCACGCCGCTCTGCAGGAGGTTGAACATGGCGCCGATCTGCGCGAGTGGCTGGGTGAACTGACGCGAGTACTGGATGAATGCCTGCACCGACCCGAGGCTGAGCGAGCCGGATGCGACCTGCAGGCCGCCGACGACGGCGACCGCCACGTAGTTCAGGTTGCCGAGGAACATGATCGCGGGCTGCACCAGGCCCGAGATGAACTGGGCCCGCCAACTCGACTGGTACAGCTTGTCGTTGCGTTCGTCGAACTCGTCCTCGACTTCACGCTGGCGGCCGAACGCCTGCAGGAGTTCGTGTCCCGTGAACGCCTCCTCGACCTGTGCATTGAGCTTGCCGGTCGACGACCACTGGGCGGAGAAGTGCGGTTTGGACCTGCGTGCGATCAGCATCGTCGCGACGAGGGCCAGCGGGATCGTGACCAGCGAGATGAGCGCGAGCAGCGGCGAGATCGAGAACATCATCACGAGGATCGCGATGACGGTGAGCACCGAGTTCAGCAGCTGGGAAATGGTCTGCTGCAAGCTCTGCGAGAGGTTGTCGAGGTCGTTGGTGACGCGGCTGAGGAGGTCTCCGCGGGGGATCGTGTCGTAGTACCGCAGCGGGAGCCGGTGCAGCTTCGCCTCCACGTCGGCGCGCAGACGCCGAATCGTTCCGACGACGACGATGTTGAGGAGGTAGGCGCCGATCCACGACAGCAGTGCCGACCCCACGTACAGGGCGAGGACGATCATCAGGACCCGCCCGACGGCGGTGAAGTCGACACCGACTCCGGGGATCACGTCCATCGAACTCACCATGTCCGCGTACGTGTCCTGGCCCTGGGTGCGGAGCCCCGCGACCGCCTGGTCCTTCGTGACACCCGCCGGAAGGGTCTGTCCGATGACGCCGTTGAAGATGAGGTCGGTGGCGTGGCCGAGTACTCGCGGCGCGATCGCGGTGAGAACGACAGCTCCGACGATGGTCAGCAGGACGGTGACCATGAAGCCGCGGTAGGTGAGCAGCTGGTGCACCAGGCGTTTCATCGACGGTCCGAACGACCGTGCCTTCCGGACCGGCGCCGTCATCGGTCCCCGCGGGCCCGTCACGACTGCTCCGCGATCGCGAGCTGGGACTGGACGATCTCGGCGTAGGTCGGACAGTCCGTGATCAGATCGTCGTGTCTCCCGAGTCCGACGATGCGCCCGCGGTCGAGGACGACGATCTGGTCGGCGTCCATGATCGTCGAGACACGTTGCGCGACGATGATCACCGCGGCCGTCATCGTCTCGGGTCGTAGTGCCGATCTCAGGCGGGCGTCGGTGGAGAGGTCGAGTGCAGAGAAGGAGTCGTCGAACAGGTAGATCGCCGGCCGGCGGACCACTGCCCGCGCGATCGCGAGGCGTTGACGTTGACCGCCCGAGACGGTGGTGCCGCCCTGGGCGATGGGGGTGTCCAACCCCTCGGGCATCGCCCGGACGAACTCGTCGGCCTGGGCGATGCGCAGCGCCTCCCAGACCTCGTCGTCCGTCGCGTCCGGTCTCCCGTGCCGCACATTGGAGGCGACGGTCCCCGAGAACAGGTACGCCCGCTGTGGCACCAGGCCGATCACGGAACGCAGGACGTCGGGGTCGAGGAGGCGGACGTCGGTGCCGCCGACCGCAACAGAACCGGCGGTGGCGTCGATGAGGCGGGGCACCAGTCCGATCAGCGTCGTCTTGCCCGATCCCGTCGACCCGACGATCGCCGTCGTGGTGCCGGGCTCGACACGGAAGGTCATGTCCTGCAGCACCGGAGTGTCGGCGCCGGGATACCGGAACTCCGCGCCCCGGAACTCCACGACGCCGGGATTGCCGGTGAACCCGAGCGGGGTGACGGGGCGCACCACCGATGACTCCGTGTCGAGCACCTCGGAGATCCGCTCCGCGCACACCGCCGCGCGCGGCGCCATCATCGCGAGGAACGACGCCATCATCACCGACATCAGGATCTGCATGACGTAGCTGATCATCGCGGTGAGCGCGCCGATCTCCACGGTGCCGTCGGCAACCTTGTGGCCACCGACCCAGATGATCGCGACGATGGTCACGTTCGTGATGAGCATGACGACGGGAAACATCAGCGCCATCATGCGACCGACGCTCAGGCTGGCGTCGGCGAGGGAGTCGTTGGCGACGGCGAACCGCTGCATCTCATGGCGTTCCCGGACGAACGCGCGCACCACCCGGATGCCCGTGATCTGCTCGCGCATGACTCGGTTCACGTTGTCCAGGCGTGTCTGCATCGCCCGGAACCCGGGGATCATCACCCGGATGATCAGGGCCATCACGATTCCGAGCACGGGGACCGCCACCACGAGAATCCACGCCAGACCGGGTGCCACGTGGAGACCCATGACGATCCCACCGATGCACATGATCGGTGCCATCACCAGGATCGCCGCTCCCATCACCAGCAGCAGCTGAATCTGCTGAACGTCGTTCGTGGACCGTGTGATCAGCGAGGGAGCGCCGAACGTGCCGACCTCGCGGGCCGAGAAGGTGTTCACGCGGTGCAGCAGATCGTGCCGGAGGTCGCGGCCGACGCCGAGTGCGCCTCGGGCGCCGAAGAACTGGGCGATCACCATGCAGAGCACCTGCACCGAGGCAACCACGAGCATCCAGCCGCCGATTCGCAGGATGTACTCGGTGTCGCCCTTCGCGACACCGTTGTCGATGATGTCGGCGTTGAGTGTCGGCAGGTACAGCATCGCGGCGGTGGCGATGAACTGCAGGACCACCACCGCGGCGACGTACCGCCGGTAACGAGACAGGTACGTGACGATCAGATTGGTCAGCATGTCCGGGTTCCCCTTCCGGTCACTTCCACACCGCTCGCACGACGGCCTTGCGGATCTCCTCGATCACGAGGATCGACGCTGCGACCGCGATGGCGAACAGCCACTGGCTCCCCGTCAACGACGTGGTGTCGAACAGGTCCTGGAGGAAGGCGACGTTGACGACCGCGACGTGCAGGACGACGACACCTGCCAGTGCGACCCAGATGGTGTGGTTCGTGAAGGTCTGCATCGAGAAGATGCTGCCCCTGTCCGAGCGCACGTTGAGCAGGTTGAAGACCTGATAGAAGACGAATGTCGTGAACGCGAGTGTCGTTGCGAACAGCGGATTGTCGGCGCTCTCGGGAAAGACGTCGTCGGCGAACACGAGGACGAGGATGGTGCCGGTGGCCATCGCGACACCGAGGGTGAGGATGCGCAGCAGACGGTTGCGGGTGAGGAGCCGCTCGTCGGGTGGGCGCGGCTTGTCCTTCATGATGTCCGGGTCGGTCGGATCGACACCGAGTGCGAGGGCAGGCGGGCCGTCCATGATGATGTTGACCCACAGGATCTGCAGCGCGGTGAACGGTGCACCGCCCGCGATCCCGAAAACGCCCGCGGTGAGGAAGATCAGCACGAAGCCCCAGGCCGTCGTGAGCTGGAACTTCACGAACTTGAGGATGTTCGCGTAGATCCCGCGACCCTCGCGCACCGCCGCGACGATCGTCGCGAAGTTGTCGTCGGTGAGAATCATCTTCGCCGCGCCCTTGGACACGTCGGTTCCCGTGATGCCCATGGCGATTCCGATGTCGGCCTGCTTGAGTGCGGGAGCGTCGTTGACGCCGTCGCCGGTCATCGCGACGATGTGGCCTTCCGCCTGCAGCGCCTCGACGTAGCGGATCTTGTGTTCCGGGGCGACTCGGGCGAGCACACCGAGATGTTCTGCGCGGGAACGCAATGCCTGGGAGTCGAGCCGGTCGAGGTCGGCACCGGAGAGGGCGTCACCGGTGATGCCGAGGTCGCCCGCGATCGCCGATGCCGTCGTCAGGTGGTCGCCGGTGATCATGTGGACCTCGATGCCCGCGGTGTGCGCGATCTCGATGGCGTCGCGCGCCTCCGGTCGCGGCGGGTCGACGATGCCGACGACGGCGTAGACGGTGAGGTCGTCGACGGCGTCCTGCAGTGCCTGCGCGTCCTCGGGCAGGGCGTCGAGGGTGCGGCCCGCGATCATGAGGGTGCGCAGGCCGTCCCGCGCGAGATCATCGACCGCAGTGAGGATCGTGGTGCGGTCCGCGTCGGTCATGAGGCGGTCGGTGTCACCCTCACGCAGGTGGGTCGCGCGAGTGAGCAGCACACCCGCGGCGCCCTTGGCGTAGCAGCGGATCCGGTCGACCCCTTCCGGTGTCCGCGTGGCATGAAATGTCGCCATGAACTTGTACTCGGAGTCGAACGGGACCTCCGCCAGTCGTGGGTGGCTCTTGCGTGCACCCTGGACGTCGATGCCACCCTTCTCGGCGAGCACCACCAGCGCGCCCTCCGTCGGATCGCCGACCAGTGCGGCGTCCCGAACAGACGCGTCGTTGCACAGCGCCATCGCGAGAAAGCCACGTCGCAGGTCGGGGAAGGGGAGCTCGCCGTCGCTGAGGAAGTTGCCGTCCGTCGAATAGCCCTCGCCGGTGACACGGAAGCTCTGCCCCGCTGCCTTCAGCCGCTGCACGGTCATCTCGTTGAGAGTGAGGGTGCCGGTCTTGTCGGTGGCGATCTGCGTCGTGCTGCCGAGGGTTTCGACGGCCGCCAGCTGCTTGACGATCGCGCCCCGCTTCGCGAGCCGCGAGGCGCCCATCGCGAGGGTGAACGCGACGACCGCCGTCAACCCCTCCGGGATGGTGGCGACGGCGAGCGACACCGCCGTCAGCAGCAGATCCGACCACGACTCGCCGCGCGCGAGGCCGAGCACGAAGACGATCACGACGACCACGAGGGCGATCCCGGTGAGCAGCGTCGCCAGTTGGTCGATGCGCCGCTGCAACGGTGTCTTGTCGGTGCCCGCGGTGCCCAGCAGGGTGGCGATCGCACCGATCTGGGTCTTCATGCCCGTCCCGGTCACCGCCATCGCCGCGCGCCCGCGCGTCACCTCGGTGTTCATGAACAGGGTGTTCGTGCGGTCGCCGATCGGCAGGTCTGGATCGTCGAGCGCGTCGACGGTCTTGTCGACCGGCTGCGACTCCCCGGTGAGCGCGGATTCGGCGACCTGCAGGCGGGCCGCGTCGACCACCCGCCCGTCGGCGGGGACCGCGTCACCCGCCTCCAGCAGCACGATGTCCCCGGGGACGAGCTCGGTTCGGGGCACGAGCTGTTCGCGTCCGTCGCGGCGGACCCGGGACTGCGAGACGGACATGTCGCGCAGGGCCTGCAGGCTGTCCTCCGCCCTGGTCTCCTGCACGTAGTTGAGCACCGTGTTCAGGATGATCACGGCGAGGATGACGACGGGCGTCTCCCACTCCTTGGAAACGAGTGCACTGATCGCAGCCGCGACGACGAGCACGAGGGTCATCTTGTCCGCGAGCAGCCGAATGATCTTGCGCAGCGCCGACTCTCCGGCCTCTTCCTGCAGCACGTTCTCGCCGTACTCGGCGCGGCGTCGGCTCACCTCGGTGTCGGACAGGCCCCGGTCGAGGTCGACTCCCAGCGATGCGAGGAGGTCCTGCGCGGTGGCAGTGTGGACGTCGTCGGGCGTGGTCGCTGTCATGCGTGCTCCTGCCGAAATGCCTACACGGGTGGGTCGGAGGGTGCAGGTTTCACTGTAGGAGCGGGGGAGTCGAGGCGCAGGAGGAGCGATTCGCGGCGCGTCGCGGTCAGCTGTGCAGCAGGTTCGCGCCCGCGATCATCGCCTCGATCGACGACTCGGTCGTGTCGGCTCCGAACCCGATCGCCCAGTGCCGGTGACCGTCGTGCTCACACAGCAGGACGGTCGCGATCCGGTCGGCCGCGATGTGCAGCTGATGGAAGGAGAGGATCTCCATCTGGAAGCCGGCGTCGTAGAGCATCGTGGTCAGTGCGGACGCCGGACCGCACGCGGTCGCGGTGGTCTGCGCGATGGCGTCGCCGATGCCGAGGGTGGCCTTGAACTCGCTGATCCCCGCGCCGCGCGGCGTCACCGACCAGCGGCCGAAGCGGATGGGACCGCCCGACGGCGAGTACGTCGCGAGGAAGGTGCGCCAGCTCATGCCCGCGCATTCGGCGCGCATCTCGGTGGGCAGCGGCATCCCGAAACGGGCCGAGAACGGGTCGGCGGGAGCGGTGAAAGCGGTGGTGGTGTTCGACGAGGCATTCATGGGAGTGGTCTTCCTGAGTGGAACGGAGGACCAACGCGTAGCTCAACGACCCGCAACGAGGGGTCGGTCCGAATCAGACCCCGCTGCGGCGGCGAACTACGAGAATGCGCGTCATGGACGCCACCATAGGCGGCGTCGTGAGGATGCGCAACAATCCTCACCTGCCGGAACCGGCCGCGTCGAGTGACCCAGGCCACTCGGTCGGCGTTAGTGGAACGAGTATCAAGTTGGACGCTTGTCCGATATAAAGGACCAGGAAACGGCGGGGTCGGGCGCTATGGCAGCAAACCGTCGTGCACGTTGTTCCATTCGTCTGGAGGATCTGCATGTCACGTAAGTCGATGCGCCGGGGCGCATCCATCGTCGCCGCCACCGCTCTGCTCGCGGGTGGTCTCGCGCTCGGTTCCGGCACCGCCGTCGCCGCCGGCTCGGCCGATCTCGGAAGTGTCGGCTCGTCCGATGCCGCTGCCGAGCAGAAGCCGCACGCGGTCACCAAGACCGCCAGCAACATCTCAGTGACCAAGCAGGTCGTCGGCGACGGCAAGGTCGCGCCGGGTCAGAAGGTGACCTACCGGACCACCTTCACCGTCCCGAACGGCCTCGATCGCGCCATCACCAAGATCAAGGACGTCCACCCCGCCGGCTTCCAGTACGTCGAGGGCACTGCGACGATCAACGCCTGGAACCTGATCGGCGGACAGAAGACCGTCAACGTCACGCCCGAGGTCAACGTCGAAGGCAACTACATCCGGGTGGCCAATCCGCTCGGCTGGCTGGTCTCGTCGATCGACGCCAAGACCCTGACCTTCGAGGCCACCTACCTGGTGCCCTCGGACGCCAAGGTCGGCGAGGCCCTGGACAGCGGCCTGGCCTTCGATGTCCAGTTCTTCCAGACCAGCCAGGGCTGGGATCCGATGGGCGTGTTCGCCACCATCCGCACGCAGAACCTGGGTGAGGGCGTTGCGAGCGGTTCCGCCGGCCTGGGTCTCGGCTCCTCCGACGGTGAGGGCGGCACCACCGGCTCCGCCGGGTCCTCGATCGTCGAGAATCCCGCCGACTTCATCGCTGACATCATCAGCGGTGTGATCGGCAACGGCAGCTAGCAACACCACAGAAGAGGGGCCGTCCGGCGTGTGCCGGGCGGCCCCTTTCTCGTCGAAGCGTCCGCCGACCGGCGTCACGCTGTGGGAAGGTCATCTGAAAAGGAATCGCGAGTCCGGGCGATTGTCTGACGGGGCGGCTTTCGTTCAGTATGCGTAGCCCTATAGTCTTGCGAAAGATACTGTCCCGCAACATTTTTTATTCTCCAACGGGAATTGGCGCGTCTCCTTACGATGACCCGACGCACGTTCGTCGAGACCGGGGACCGATGCGCGGCGTCCACCCGAACGAATGGAGATCCTGCATGTCCCGTACCACGTTGCGCCGTGTCGCATCCGTTGCCGCCGCCACCACGCTGCTCGCCGGTGGTCTCTTCGCCACCGCGACCACCGCCACGGCGCAGTCCTCCATCCTGGGGGACTTCGGTTCGACCGCGAGCGTCCCGGACATCCCGGCCTCGGCAACCGTGAAGGTCGACAACCTCACGATCACGAAGTCGATCGTCGGGAGCAACTCGATCGCGATCGACGGCGAGGTGACGTACCGGACCACGATCTCGGCCGGCGACGGCCCGGACCGGCTGATCAAGCGGATCGTCGACCTGAACCCCATCGGACTCGTCTATGTCCAGGGCAGCGCCAAGGTCACCGCCTGGCAGGACGGTCAGCTGACGACCGCGTACGTCAACGCCTCCGCGTCGGCGGACGTCGGGGTCGCGGTCAGCAATGCCGCCGGATGGCTGGTGTCGGCGATCGGCAACAAGAGCGTCACCTTCGAGGTCACCTACTCGGTGAAGGACCTCAACTTCAACCCCGGCGTCTTCGACAGCGGCCTCGCCATCGAGGTGGACGGAATGGCTGAACTCGAGTGGCCCGAGATGGGTGTCAAGCTCAATCTCGTCGGCTCCGGCAACTCCGTCTTCTCCAGCTGAGCGCCGAACGGGTCGTTGTCGGGACGTCCGCCCAGTGCGGACCCCGGCGACGGCCCGTTCGCGTCGAATACGACACCTCAGGCCAGGTCCTCCTCGTCCCCGGGTTCGACGTGCCGCAGTCCGCGGTAGGCGTCCTCGGCGGTCCGGCGTCCGGCGATGACGGCCTCGACCTCGGCCGCGATCGGCATCTCCACATCGTGGTCGCGCGCAAGTTCCATCACGGTCGGGGCGGTCTTGACCCCCTCGGCGACCTGCCCGAGCTCCGCGACGGCCTGCTCGGTCGTCAAGCCCTTCGCCAGGTACTCGCCGACCCGCCGGTTCCGGGAACTGGGGCTGATACAGGTGGCGATCAGGTCTCCGACGCCGGTCAGGCCGGAGAAGGTTCGGGGATGTGCACCCATCGCCTCGCCGAGCCGGATCATCTCGGCGAGGCCGCGGGCGAGCACCATCGCGCGGGTGTTGTCGCCGACACCGAGACCGTCGGCCATGCCCGACGCGATCGCGACGATGTTCTTCAGGATCCCGCCGAGTTCGCAGCCGAGGACGTCGGTGTTGCGGTAGACGCGGAACACCGGCGAGGCGAACAGGGGTTGCAGCGCGGTGGCCACCCGCTCGTCCTGCATCGCGACGACCGAGGCCGCAGCCATGCCCGCCAGGACCTCCTTTGCCAGGTTCGGACCGGCCATCAGCCCGACCGGATGGCCAGGCAGGCATTCGGCGATCACCTCGGTCGGCCGGAGCCGGGTTCCCGGTTCGAGACCCTTCGCCAGGGACAGCACCGGCACCCAGGCCCGTACGTCCTCGGAGATCTCGGTCAAGGTCTCCCGCACCGCGTGCGACGGCACGCCGACGACGAGGACGTCGGCCTCCTGTGCGGCCTCGACGATGTCCGAGGTGGCTCGGAGGTCCTTCCGCAGCGCATGGTCGCCGAGGTACCGGCTGTTGCGGTGGTTGGTGTTGATCTCGTCGGCGGAGTCGGCGTCACGCGACCACAGGAGGGTCGGGGTGTTGCGGGCGGCCAGCGACGCCACGGTCGTTCCCCACGACCCTGCACCGAGCACGACCACCCGTACCGGCCGAGCCATCAGCGATCACCGCGACGTGCGTTGGCAGTCATGATTGAAGGCTGCCACCAGGGTTCGCGGCGCCGCTGACGATTCACCGAATCGAGACCGCATCGACGATGTCATGCGTCAGGGTGCGACCACCCCGGCGACGGGGATCCGGCCCGCGACCGCGGTCCGGAAGTCGACCATCGCCCGCTGCAGGTGGTCGGGCGAGGTGACGACCACCGCGCTCGTCGCGCCGCGACCGGCGAGGATGCCGTTGGTGTTGCGCGCGTTCTCGACGGTGGACCGGGAGGTGTTCTCCTCGGTGATGCGGAACCACGGAATGCCGTTCGCGATCAGCCACGCGCGCATGGCGCCTGCTTCGGTGATCCCGTTCTTGGGCACGCCGCCCGAAACGATTATCGGGGACAGCGGGTAGCGGCGCGCCACCTGGAGGGCCGCCTGCAGCCTGGACACGAGCACCGGGCGCATCGTCCCGTCGGGGAACAGACCGGCGCCGAGCACGACGATGTTCGTGCCCAACTGGTTCAGGTCGAGGACGACGGGGAATTGGGTCGTCAGGGTTTCCATGCGGGTGCAGCCGACGATCGTGTCGCGGACCGGGCTCTGGCAGCCGCCGATGGTCGACAGGACGCCGTTGACCAGGGTGGTGGGGGTGATGTCTGCGTGCGCGGGGGCGGACACTGTGACCGCTGCAGCGGAGGCGAGGAGGGTCGAGAGGGCTGCGATGGTAAGGCGTCGAATACGCCTTGATGCCGAAAAATGCTGCATGGCACTCCTTTTCGTATGGTTGCCCCGACGGAAGGTGGTGACAGCCTACGAGTGTGCCTCAGTCGTGCGGATTGCACACGAGCTTCGGGTGTGACCGGCGCGTCGCGTCGGCGTGTCGCGCCGAGGTGGAGGTCCGGGCGTGTCGCCGGTCAGCGGTCGGCGTGCGAGAGTGCCGAGGGCCACCAGATCGCGCGCCCGATGTCGTGCGAGAGCGCGGGGACGAGGACGCTGCGGACGACGATGGTGTCGAGGAGGACGCCGAACGCGACCGCGAACCCGACCTCGGCGAGGAACACCAGCGGCAGCACCCCGAGCACCGCGAACGTCGCGGCGAGGACTATGCCCGCGGACGTGATGACCCCGCCGGTGACGGCCAGGCCGCGCAGCACGCCGGACCGGGTGCCGTGCCGTTGCGCCTCCTCGCGCACCCGCGTCATCAGGAAGATGTTGTAGTCGATGCCGAGCGCGACCAGGAACACGAATGCGAACAGCGGGAACGAGGGGTCGGCTCCGGCGAAGTGGAAGACGTGCGTGAAGACGAACCCGCACACGCCGAGCGTCGCCGCGAACGAGAGCACCACGGTCGCAATGAGAATCACAGGTGCCAGCAGGGCGCGAAGCAGCAGGGCCAGCACCACGAAGATGACCGCCAGCACGATCGGGATGATCACGTTGCGGTCCCGCACCGAGGCGGCCTGCACGTCCGCGGTGGCCGCGGTGCTGCCGCCGACCAGGGCGTCGGCGCCCGGCACCGCGTGCACGGCGTCCCGCAGTCGGTCCACGGTCGCGAGCGCCTCCGGCGAGTCGTAGGAGTCCGCGAGCGTCGCGTTCACCACGGTGCGACCGTCGATCGGCTGGACGGTCAGAATCGGTGGGGGACAGCCAGTCGGGAGTGCGGAGCCGGTGCCGGCGCCGAGTTTGGCGAGCTCTGCCAGCTTGGCGTAGTCGACCTGCAGGCACACCGATCCCGGCGCGGTGGAGACGCCGGGGGTGGCGGCCGCCGCGGCCATGACCGCGTCCACCTGATCCGCGTTGGTGACGATCACCGCGGGCGCTCCGGTTCCGGGATCGAAGTGGGTGTCGTAGATCTGCTGCCCGCTGACGGCGTCGGGGGTGTTGGTGAAATTCTCGGCGGATGTCAGGCCGCTGGTGTGCAGGCTGCCGATCCCGACGGCGAACAGGACGACGAGCAGGGCGGTGGCGCCGACCCAGGCCGGGCGGTCGCGCCGCCCGACGGCGGCGGCGATCCGTCCCCACCAGCCGTGGGTGGCGAGGTCGGCGGCATGGTCGACGTGTGGGATCCGCGGCCAGAACACCCAGCGGCCGGCCAGAGCGAGGAACACCGGCAGGAACGTCATCATCACGAGGTAGGTGCAGCCGATGCCGATCGCCGCGACGGGGCCGAGGCCCTTGTTCGAGTTCAATTCGGAGAACCCGAGACAGAGCAGGCCGAGAACCACGGTGAGCGCGGAGGCGGTGATCGCCGGAGCGGATTCGCGCCAGGCCCGGATCATCGCGTCGAACCGATTCGGGAAGTGGTGCAGCTCCTCCCGGTAGCGGGAGATCAGCAGCAACGCGTAGTCGGTGCCCGCCCCGAGCACGAGGACCATCAGGATGCCCTGACTCTGTCCGGTGAGCGTCAGCACCTCTGCCTTCGCGAGGAGATAGATCAGCATCGACGACAGTCCGAGCGCCAAACCGGCGGACAGCAGCGGGAAGAACCACAGCACCGGCGAGCGGTAGACGACGAGCAGGATCGCGATCACCACCAGCACCGCCGCGAACAGCAGCGTGCTGTCGAGTCCCTCGAACGCGTCGATGAATGCCACGAGCAGTCCGCCGGGACCGGCGGGCAGCACCTCGAGTTCGGCGGTCGCTGCGGACTTCGCGGCGTCCATGACCTGCTGTTCGGTGGCCGCGAGTTGGTCGCCGGTGACGTCGGTGCCGTCCTTCTTGGCGACCAGTGGGACGTACTGGGCGGCGGTGGTGCCGTCGGCCGAATACTGGGTCGGGGTCATTCCGGTCGCGTCGACGCCGTCCACGCCGGCGACCGCCTCGCCGGCACGCGCGATCGAGGCCCGGTCCTCCGGCGTGAGCGGGCCGTCACGGTGGTAGACGACGAATCCAGGGATGGTCTGCACAGTGACGAAGGTCGCCGCCTCGTTCGCGGCGACCGTGGACTCGGCGGACTCCGGCAGGAACGCGGCGTTGTCGTTCTTCTGGACCTCGGTCAGCTTGCCCTGGTAGGCCCCGCCCGCTCCGCCCACGAGGAAGACGAGCACGGCGAGAACCAGGACGGCGAGGACGGGCCACCCGCGACGCGGGGCGGGTGGCGGGTACCGGGCGGGTTCGGTGTCGAGGTCCACGTCGGTCATCGGGTCCCTGGCATCTTTCGCTCGGAATGCACGGTTCGGGCTCCACCAATGCGGTCCAGTACACCACGCACAGGCGGCCTGCCGCGCGGTCGGCGAGACGGGCGATCGGATCGAACCAATTTCGATGCCACCGGCCTCGAATATGTTCTAAGTTGTCCCGCATGACTGCTCAGGAACTCTCCCGGCGCGGCTTCCTCGCTGCCGCGGCGGCGGGGGCCGCCGCCTTGACCACCCTCGGCTGGACACCTGCCCACGCGCTCCCGTCGAGCGATGCCCGGGTCACGCTCCCGCCGCTGCCCGCCTTCCCGGAAGGCATCCCTCTCTCGCAGCAGGGCTATGAGAACTGGGTGAAGGAGATCGTCTTCGACGAGGTGTGGACCTGTGCGCCCGCGACCGCGGAGGACGTGGTGCGGGTGGCCAACTGGGCGCACACCAACGGCTACCGGCTGCGCCCGCGCGGCACCATGCACGGGTGGAGCCCGCTGACCCTGGTGCCGGGACAGAACGTCGACAAGGTTCTTCTGGTCGACACCCTGAGCCACCTCAATCACGTCGTCGTCAACCAATCGGTGGAGCCGGGGCGCTCGACGGTCACCGCCGGCGGCGGTGCGATGCTGATGGCCGTGCTGACGGAGCTGGAGAAGCACGGCCTGGGCTGGGCGAACTCACCGGCCATCGGCGAACTGTCGATCGCGGGCATTCTCGCGATCGACGCGCACGGAGCCACCCTGCCCGCCGACGGGGAGACGGTGCTCCCCGGCGCCTCGTTCGGATCGATCAGCAACCTCGTCACGAAGCTGACCGCGGTGGTGTGGGACACCGGGCGCGGCGAGTACGTGCTGCGCGAGTTCACCCGGGCGGATCCGGGCATCCGGCCGCTGCTCACCCACCTCGGCCGCACGTTCGTCACCGAGGTCACCCTGCAGGCCGGACCGAACTATCGGCTGCGGTGCCAGTCGTCCACAGACATTCCGTGGCGTGAGCTGTTCGCGCCCGCCGGGTCCGCGGGCCGGACCTTCGAGAGCTTCGTGGCGAAGTCGGGCCGGGTGGAGGCGATCTGGTTCCCGTTCACCGACACCCCGTACCTCAAGGTGTGGACCCCGACCCCCACCAAGCCGTCGAAGTCACGGGAGGTGACCGGACCCTACAACTACCCGTACTCCGACAACCTGCCGAAGCCGGTCACGGATCTGCTCGGACAGATCGTCAACGGCGCCGGTGCGCTGACCCCGCTGTTCGGACAGACCCAGCTGGCCACCTTCAAGGCTGGGCTGGCCGCCACCAACGGCGCCGACCTGTGGGGCTGGTCCAAGGACGTTCAGTTCTACCTGCGGGCGACGACATTGCGGATGACGGCCGGTGGCGGCGTCGTGATCACCAAGCGTTCCAACATCGCCCGGGTCATCAACGAGTTCGTCACCTGGCACAACAAGCGGCAGCAGGAGCTCAAGGCGAAGGGGAAGTACCCGATCAACGGCCCGTTCGAGGTGCGGCTGTGCGGCCTCGACGACCAGTCCGAGGTCACGGTGGAAACCGCGGGCCCGCCGACGATCTCGGCCCTGCGCCCGCGACCGGACCATCCGGAGTGGGACACCGCGATCTGGATGAATGTGGTCGGTGTCCCGGGCACGCCGGGGATGGCGGCGTACTTCCGCGAGATGGAGCGCTTCATGCGCGCGAACTACAGCGGCGACTACGCCACGTTCCGCCCCGAGTGGGCCAAGGGCTGGGCCTTCACGGACCAGGCCGCGTTCGTTGACGCCGAGACCATCGGCACGGTCATCCCGCAGACCTATCGCGCCGGCGTGCCGTCCGGAGACAACTGGGATTCCGCGGGCGCGGCGTTCAACGCGTACGACCCGCACCGGATCTTCACCAATCCTCTCCTGGACAGGTTGCTTCCGTAGTGGGCCCGCTCAGTCGTCCAAGGCCTTGAGCAGGTCGAAGGCGCCGATCTCCAGGCCGGCGAGCCTGTTGGTCGCGATGACGAGCGCCCGGCCCGCTTCCCGGTCCAGAACGATGACGCTCTGGAAGCCGCCCGTCCCGCCGCTGTGCACGGTGTACTGGCGGCCGTCGCGAGGTATGACCGCCCAGGACATCGCGCTGCGGACCCCGAACAGCCGATCCCATCGCGGAGTCATCGCGTCGGCGCCGGGAGCGGTGCCGTCCAGCAGGGCGCGGGCGTAGCGCGCCAGGTCGGGCACGGTGGAACGGAGTCCTCCCGCCGGGGAGTAGGCGTCGATCGGCCAGGCGTCCGCCGGCCTGCCCTGCTCGTTGAAGCCGGTGCTCGCGTCGGGTGGGAGGTCGGCCGCGGTGAGCGGAAGCCAGGTGTCGCTCATGCCGAGCGGTTCGACGATGCGTTCGCGCAGCAGCGTCGTGTAGTCGGTGTGGGCCGCTGCGGCGACCGCCTCGCCGAGCAGGGCGTAGCCGAGGGTCGAGTACCCGAAGGCGCCCCTCGTCAGCAGCGGTGCGCACCGGGCATGAGCGAGGAGTTCCTCGCGGTCGAAGGTGAAGGGGTTCTTGCCCTCCAGCTGCCACTGGATGCCTCCCATCACCATGTTCGGGGCGATGGGGAACTGTGGAAGCCCGGAGGTGTGCGCGGCCAGCTCGACCAGTGACACATCGGCAACCGGGGTACCGGCGACCGGGAGGAGTTCCCCGACCTTGGTGTCCTCGCGGACCTCGCCGCGGGCGACCGCGTCGGCGAACAACTCCGCCGTGAAGGTCTTGGTGATCGACCCGATCTCGTACTCGGAGTCCTCGGTGGCGCCGAACCAGGCGTACCGGACCCCGGTCGAGTCGATGTACGCGACTCCCGCCTGGTCGTGGGGTGCCCGTTCCAGGATCGGGCGGGCGGCGTCGGCCAGCGCCGCGTCGCCCACTCCGGTGAACGGGGCGAGGGCGCCGGCTCCCGGTGCGGCGCCCAGTGTCAGTGCGATCGCGCAGGTGGCGACGATCAGTGCATTCCTCATTCAGTCCCCCCATGGAAAAGTAACGGTCGGTTTCATATCGGGGTGCGGCGGTGGCCGTTACCGCCGCACCCCGACGTCCCGAATTGCCGGCCGCGTCGCATCGAGACCAAAGAGTTGTCGGCGGGACCCCGGGCGCGGACCACCGGGATTTCATACTGGAGATGGCGCCGATCGCGCCGTCCGGCTGCGCCGAATCCGAGGTGACCACCATGAGGATCGGAATCCCCCGCGAACTCAAGAACCACGAGTACCGCGTCGCCATCACTCCCGCCGGAGTGCACGAACTCGTCGGCCGCGGCCACCGGGTTCTCGTCGAAGCGGGCGCGGGCGTCGGCTCGTCGTTCCCCGACGACGACTACCGCGCGGCAGGCGCACACCTCGCGTCCTCGGCCGACGACGTGTGGTCCGAGTCGGAGCTGGTGCTCAAGGTGAAAGAGCCCATCGCCGAAGAGTATTCGCGACTCCGTGCCGATCAGGTGCTGTTCACCTACCTGCACCTGGCGGCGTCCCGTGAATGCACCGAGGCGTTGTTGGCCGCGGGGACCACGTCGATCGCGTACGAGACGGTGCGCGCCCCGGACGGGTCACTGCCGCTGCTGGCCCCGATGAGCGAGGTCGCGGGTCGGCTGGCCCCGCAGGTCGGCGCCTACCACCTGATGGCGAACGCAGGCGGTCGCGGCGTCCTGATGGGGGGAACGCCGGGGGTGCGTCCCGCGGACGTGGTCGTGCTCGGGGGCGGCGTCGCGGGGCAGAACGCGACCGAGATCGCGGTCGGCATGCACGCCGACGTCACCGTCCTCGACCTCAACCCCGCCCGACTGCACGAGATCGACAGCCGCTACCGCGGTCAGGTTCGCACCGTCGTGTCCAACTCCTACGAACTCGATCGGGCCGTGGTCGGAGCGGACCTGGTGATCGGGGCGGTGCTGGTCCCGGGTTCGCGGGCGCCGAAGCTGGTGTCGAACGAGCTGGTGTCGCGGATGCGTCCGGGATCGGTGCTGGTGGACGTCGCGGTCGATCAGGGTGGTTGTTTCGAGGACACCCGCCCCACGACGCACGACGCCCCGACGTTCCGTGTGCACGACTCGGTGTTCTACTGCGTCGCGAACATGCCGGGAGCGGTGCCGCGTACGTCGACGTTCGCGCTCACCAACGCCACGCTGCCGTACGCCGTTGCACTCGCCGACCTGGGCTGGCGGGCGGCGACCGCCGCCGACCCGGCGCTCGCGGCGGGGCTGACCACCGACCACGGCGCCATCCTGTCCCCGGAGGTCGCGAAGGCCCACGAGTAGCCCTGGGCAGTGTCGGTTGCTCTGGCGGCCGGAAAAGCGCACGGATGGCGAAGCTGCCTAGTCTGGGCGAATGAGCGACGCCATCGAAATCCAGCGGGACGGCGACATCGTCACCTGGACCCTGAACCGACCCGACACCCGCAACGTCATCTCCGAGCCGGACATGGTGCAGGCGTTCGAGGACGCCATTGCCGCTGCCAACGCCGACCGCACGGTCCGCGTCGTGGTGCTCGCGGCCAACGGCCCCGCCTTCTCGTCCGGCGGCAACGTCAAGCACATGCGGGACCGGGTCGGCATGTTCGGTGGTGCACCCGCCGACGTGCGCGACGGCTACCGGCAGGGCATCCAGCGCATCCCGAAGGCGCTCTACCACTGCGAGGTTCCGGTGATCGCCGCGGTCGGCGGGCCCGCGATCGGCGCCGGCTGCGACCTCGCGCTGATGTGCGACATGCGCGTCGCGTCCACGGCGGCGAAGTTCGCGGAGAGCTTCGTCAAGCTCGGCATCATCCCCGGCGACGGTGGCGCCTGGTTGCTGCCGCGCGCCGTCGGATTGGCGCGAGCCGCGGAGATGGCGTTCACGGGCGACGCGATCGACGCCGAGACCGCACTCGAGTGGGGTCTGGTGTCGCGGGTCGTCGAACCCGACGAGCTGCTCCCGACCGCACACGCCCTCGCGGCCCGGGTCGCGGCGAACCCGCCGCAGGCGCTGCGGATGACGAAGAAGCTGCTTCGTGAGGGGCAGCATCAGAGCCTCGAATCGCTCCTCGAACTGTCGGCGGCGATGCAGGCGCTCGCACACCACACCCGCGACCACCACGAGGCGGTCGCGGCGATGCTGGAGAAGCGTCCCCCGAAGTTCGTCGGGGAGTGACGACACCGGGCGAATCGCGGGTGGGAGATTGGCCACGTCCGCACCGTTTGTCGGCGCGTCATCGTAGAGTGTGCATCCGTGATCATCGTCAGTACGGACGGCTCCTGCCTGCGGAATCCCGGTGGCGCGATCGGCTGGGCGTGGGTCAACCATCACGGACCGAGTCGGTCGGGCGGTGAGCGGTCGGGCACGAACCAGATCGCGGAACTCCGGGCGCTGCTCGAGGCGATCCTCGCCCATCCGGGCGACGAGCCGCTGCTGATCGAATCCGACTCCCAGTACGCGATCAAGTGCGCGTCCGAGTGGGTCGCCGGCTGGAAGAAGAAGGGCTGGCGCACCTCCTCGGGCGACCCGGTCAAGAACCTGGACCTGATTCGCGACATCGACCAGGCCCTCGCAGACCGGAAGGGCCCGGTTCGGTTCCGCTGGGTTCGTGGTCACGTCGGCAACCACTACAACGAGGAAGCCGACCGGCTCGCGGGCGAGGCCGCACGCGCCGTCGCTGCTACCGCGACGGCCGCGCATCAGCCTGCCCGGACCACTCCGACCACGCCCCCGGCCACGGGTGCCGCGACCACCGGTTCTCCTGCGAAGAAGACCCGACAGGTGCGGCGACGTCCGGTGCGCCCGGTCGATCCCGAGCCCGCGTTGTTCGACCTGCCCGCCGAATCCAAGGAACTAACCCTCTTCTGATTCGTCTCGCCGCGCGCGGGACGGGCGCGGTCAGAGTCCGAACACCCGGGCAGCGTTGTCGTGGCAGACGCCGCGTATCCAGTCGTCACCCAGGCCGAGGCGGGCGACGGCGTCCAGAGCGTGGACATACGGATACGGGATGTTCGGGAAGTCGCTGCCGAACAGGATGCGGTCACCGAGGTCGCGCAGTCGGCGTGAATCGGCGGGGTCGGACGGCGCCATGTCGCCGATGAAGTCGGTGAACGCCATCGTCGTGTCGAGCATCACCGACTCGTAGCGGTCCGCCAGGTCGAGGAATGGGGCGTACTCCGGCATCCCCATGTGCGCGATGATCAGCGGCAACCGCGGGTAGCGGGACATCAGCGACTCGATCCGGTCCGGACCGGTGAACCGTCCCGGTGCCGGACCGGAGCCGCAGTGGATGACGACCGGCACGCCCGCGTCCTGGATCTGCCCCCAGACGTCGTCGAGCAGCGGGTCGTTCGGGTCGTAGTCGCCAACCTGGATGTGCGACTTGAACACTCGGGTGCCCGCCGCGAGTGAGTCGGCCACGTAGCCGGCCGCGCCGGGCTCCGGGTAGAAGGTGCTGGTGTGCAGGCAGTCGGGGTTGCGGGCGGCGAACTCGACGGCCCACTGGTTCAGCCAGGCCGCCATGTCCGGCTTGTGCGGGTAGATCATCGAAGTGAAGGCGTACACGCCGTACGAGCGGAGCCGATCGAGACGGACGTCCTCGTCGTGCCGGTACTGGATCGGCCACACCACTCCGGTCAGCGGGCCCGCCGAGTCGAAGTAGGCCCACACCTTGTCCATGACGCTCTTCGGCATGAAGTGGGTGTGCACGTCGACGATTCGCTCGAGCCCGTGGTCGGTGCGGAATCGCGTGACGGCGTCCACATCGGCGCGGCGATCGTCGTCGGACGGTGTGGACTCGGAATCGTTAGGTTCGCACATGGAAACACCCTGTCATGTCGCTGCAGATGGGCTGAACGAGGTCGACACCGGCGTCGGGCGTCAATACGGTTGCGGGCGGCCCATCACTCGTTCGGGCCGAAGAATCAGCATGGAAGGACACCCATGATCACGAATGCGATCAACTTCATCCTCGGCTCGGTCGGCAACGTCGCCGCAGGTAGCAGCGGCTACGAGATCGAGCCGGGCACACTGCCGTTCGGCAGCTGATCGCACCCCGGTGGCGTGACCGAACCGGTCGCGCCACCGGAGGCGTCCGCGACGCGGGGTCAGAAGGCATCCGCGACGCGGACCAGGGTGCGGCCGGTCTGGCCGCCTCCACGGATCAGGTCGAGAACCGCAGCGACGTCCCGGACCGGCACCTCACGGGTCAGCGAGTCCAGGTGCCGCGGCCGCAGGTCCGACTCGATCCGCTGCCACAGCGCGCGGCGCTTCTCGATCGGCAGCTGCACGGAGTCGATACCGAGCAGGTCGACGCCGCGCAGGATGAACGGCAGCACCGTCGTGTTCAGCGCCGCACCTCCCGTCAGTCCGCTCGCCGCGACCGCGCCCCCGTACTGCACCGTGCTGAGAACGTCGGCGAGGGTGGCGCCGCCGACGCAGTCGACAGCCGACGCCCACCGGGCCTTGCCGAGAGGACGCGGCTTCGCATCCGGGTCGGCGGGCAGTCGGCCGATGACCTCTGATGCGCCCAGCGACGTGAGCAGGTCGTGGGCGTCGGCCTTGCCGGTGGACGCCACCACCTCGAACCCCGCCGCCGCGAGCAGGTCGACGGAGACGCTGCCGACGCCGCCCGATGCGCCCGTCACCAGGACCGGGCCGTCGCCGGGGGTGAGGCCGCGGTCGAGGAGGGCCTGCACACTCATCGCCGCGGTGAAGCCCGCGGTACCGACGGTCGCCGCCTCGGCCGGGGTCAGCGTCGCCAGCTTCACCACCTGACCCGCGGGAACCCGTGCGTACTCGGCGTAGCCGCCGTGCCTGGCCGTGCCGATGTCGTAGCCGTGGGCGACGACCCGGTCGCCCGGCGCGAAGTCGGGGGAGTCGGACGAGACGACCTCGCCCGCGACGTCGATTCCCGGCACGATCGGGTACTCGCGGACGACCCCACCGCGCGGGGTGACGGCGAGAGCGTCCTTGTAGTTGACGCTCGAGTACTCGACGCGCACGAGAACCTCGCCGGCGGGGAGCGCGGTGTCGTCGAGGGTGTCGGTGGTCAGCGTGATCGCCCCGTCGGACTCGCGGGCGACGAGGGCGGAGAAGGTGAGGGTCACGAGTTCGAGACTAGGGCGTGTGTCTAGACCGTCTCGGCGACCCGGACGCCGAGCATGGCAGCGGTGAGGTCGGCGTACTGGTCGACGAGAAGGTCGGGGTCGGTGCGGCGGCCGGGCTGGTACCACCGCGCCACGTCGATGCCCATGGACAGGAGGGCGCGGGCGGCGGTCGCGACGGCGGGCACGGTGAAGTCGCCGCTGTCGACGCCGGCCTGGATCTCGTCCCGAACGAATTGTTCGGTGTCCCTGCGGATGTCGGCGACCTCACGGTAGTGGTCGTCGGTCAGGGCGGAGATCTCGTACTGCGCGACCCGGCAGACGGTGTGGTAGCGGATGTGCCACGACGTGAAGGCCCGCATCAGCGCGCGCATGCGTTCGAGTGGGGTGTCGGCTTCCGCTGCTGCGGCGCGAATGGCGTCCAGTACCCCGTGGTGTCCGATGCGGCTGACCTCGTACAGCATCGCCTCCTTGGACGGGAAGTGGACGTAGAGTGCGGCGGGGCTCAGTCCTGCGCCTTCGGAGATGTGACGGGTGGTGGTGGCGTGGTAGCCGCGGTCGGCGAAGGCGGTGACGGCCGAACCGATGAGGCGCCGGGCCACGTCGGAGGTGACGTCGGTGAACAGCGCATCCACTTCCGGTGAGTCCTTGTGGCCCGCATGCGGACCGGTAGGGCTCACGGGGGTCGGCGGCTTGCTCATCGGGAGCCTCTCTTCAGGTGTCGCGCGTGCCTTGACATCATGCCTCATCGACGGTCTACTAAGTGAGCGCTTAGTTGACGAAGGGTGTCTGCCATGACCACCGCACCGCTGTCCCGCCGTGACCTCGACTTCCTGCTCTACGAGTGGCTCGACGTCACCTCGCTCACCGAACGCAAACGCTTCGCCGAGCACTCCCGCGAGACCTTCGACGCGGTCCTCGACCTGAGCGCGGACATCGCGATCAAGCACTTCGCCCCGCACAACAAGAAGGCCGACGCCAACGAGCCGCACATGCTGGCCGACGGCACCGTCGAGATGATCCCCGAGGTCGGCGAGGCGCTCAAGGTGTTCGCCGAAGCGGGCCTCATCGCCGGACAGTTCGACGAATCGCTCGGCGGCATGCAGTTGCCCGCGGTGCTCGCGCGCGCCTCGATGGCATGGTTCCAGGCCGCGAACGCGAGCACGTCCTCGTACCCGTTCCTGACCGTCGGCAACGCGAACCTGCTTGTCGCACACGGCAGCGAGCAGCAGATCGACACCTATGTGCGCCCGATGCTCGAGGGCCGTTTCTTCGGCACCATGTGCCTGTCCGAGCCGCAGGCAGGTTCCTCCCTCGCCGACATCACCACCAAGGCGGTGCGGCAGGGCGACGGCACCTACCGGCTCACCGGCACGAAGATGTGGATCTCCGGCGGCGATCACGAGCTGACCGAGAACATCGTCCACCTGGCCCTCGCCAAGGTCCCCGGCGGACCCGCGGGCGTCAAGGGCATCTCCCTGTTCGTGGTACCGAAGACGCTGGTCGACGAGGACGGGTCGCTCGGCGAACGCAACGACGTCACCCTCGTCGGCCTCAACCACAAGATGGGCAACCGCGGCACCACGAACACGCTGCTGAACTTCGGCGACGGCACCCATACGCCGGGCGGTCGAGCGGGCGCGATCGGTTACCTCGTCGGCGAGGAGAACCGCGGCCTGTCGTACATGTTCCACATGATGAACGAGGCCCGCATCGGTGTCGGATTCCTGGCGATCTCCCTCGGCTACGCGGGTTACCTCCAGTCCGTCGAGTACGCCGCGACCCGGACGCAGGGCCGGGCCGCCGACGACAAGGATCCGACGTCGGCGCCCGTGCGGATCGATCGTCACGCCGACGTGCGCCGGATGCTGTTGGCGCAGAAGGCGTATGTCGAGGGAGCCATGGCACTCGGCCTGTACTGCGCCAAGCTGTTCGACGACCAGGAGACCGCCGAGGGTGAGGACGCGTCGCGCGCAGCGCTGCTGCTCGACACGCTGACTCCGATCGTGAAGAGCTGGCCGTCCCAGTGGTGCCTCGAGGCGAACAACCTGGCCATCCAGGTGCACGGCGGGTACGGCTACACCCGCGACTACGACGTCGAGCAGTTCTACCGGGACAACCGCCTGAACCCGATTCACGAGGGCACGCACGGCATTCAGGGCCTGGATCTGCTCGGGCGCAAGGTGACGATGGGCGGCGGCGCCGGCCTCGCCCTGCTGGCCGAGACGATGGGGGCCACCATCGAGCGGGCGGACGCGGCAGGCGGGGCTGCCGCCGAGTACGCCGCCCAGCTGCAGGCGGTGCTGGGTCGGGTTGTCGCGACGACGGGAAAGCTGTGGGGCACCGGTGATCCCGAGGTCGCGTTGGCGAACTCGTCGACCTACCTGGAGGTGTTCGGGCACCTGGTCGTGGCGTGGATCTGGTTGGAGCAGCTGCTCGCGGCCGAGGGCCACTCGGGCGACTTCTACGACGGCAAGCGCGCCGCGGCGCGGTACTTCTTCCGGTATGAGCTGCCGCGGACGGGCCCGCAGCTGGACCTGCTCGGAAGCCTCGACCGCACGCTGCTCGACGTGGATCCGGCCTGGTTCTGACGACCAGGTGGGACACAGTCAAATAACTGTGGTCATGAATAGGGAACTCGAATAGGGAAGCTGTCGACGCGGACGACCTCCTGGGGTATGAACGAGTGAGAATTGACGTTCACTTCAGGAGGCGCTCGTGTACGTGGGGAAATTTGCCGACATCACACCGGACAAGCCGGCGATCATCCGGCCTGCGACCGGTGAGCAGCTGACCTACCGCGAACTCGACGAACGGTCGACGCGTCTGGCGAAGTACCTGCGTGAGTCCGGCGCGAAGACGGGCGATCACGTCGCGCTGATCTCCGGAAACGACCTGCGGGTCCTCGAGGTGTACTGGGCGGCCCTGCGCACCGGGCTCTACATCACCGTCGTCAACTGGCACCTGACGCCCGCCGAGGCCGCGTACGTCGTCAACGACTGCGGCGCGAGCACCCTCGTCGTCTCCGCAGACGCCGCAGCCGCCATCGACCTCGCTCCGGACGCCTTTCCCGGCGTCACCAACCGGCTCGTCTTCGGCGGCGAACTGGACGGTTTCGCCGACTACGAGGACGCCCTCGCGGAGTTCGACCCGTCACCGCTCACCGATCAGCCGCGCGGCCAGGACATGCTGTATTCGTCGGGCACCACCGGCAGGCCGAAGGGCATCAAGCCGAAGCTGACGGGCGGCCAGGTCCACGACACGCCCGACCCGTACACCGCCGTGTTCGCACCGCTGTACGGGTTCGATGCCGACACCGTGTACCTGTGCCCCGCGCCGCTGTATCACGCTGCGCCCCTTCGCTTCGTCGGCACCATCACGTCCGTCGGCGGCACCGTGATCCTGATGGACCGGTTCGATGCCGAGCAGGCCCTCGAACTCATCCAGCGGTACCGCGTGACCGCCAGCCAGTGGGTGCCGACCATGTTCGTGCGCATGCTCAAGCTGCCCGCCGAGGTCCGCGACCGGTACGACGTCTCCAGCATGAGGGTTGCCGTGCACGCCGCGGCGCCGTGCCCGCCCGAGGTCAAGCGGTCGATGATCGAGTGGTGGGGCCCGGTGATCCAGGAGTACTACGCGTCCACGGAGGGGTCGGGTGCCACGTTCATCAACAGTGAGCAGGCCCTCGCCAAGCCCGGATCCGTCGGCCACGACGGTGTGATGGGCATCGTCCACATCTGCGACGACAGCGGCGTGGAGCTGCCGAGCGGGGAGATCGGCACCGTGTGGTGGGAGCGCGACGAGCATCCGTTCGAGTATCACAACGCTCCGGAGAAGACCCGGGAGGCAACGCATCCGGACCACGGGACCTGGACCACCAGCGGCGACATCGGCTACCTCGACGACGACCGCTTCCTGTTCCTCACGGACCGCGCCGCGTTCATGATCATCTCGGGCGGCGTCAACATCTACCCGCAGGAGACCGAGAACGTCCTGACGTTGCATCCCGTCGTGTTCGACGCCGCCGTCATCGGGGTGCCGAACGACGAGATGGGCGAGGAGGTCAAGGCCGTCGTCCAGCTGGAGCCCGGCATCGAGCCGGGCGACGAACTCGCCCGCGAACTCCTCGAGTACGTGCGTGAGCGGGTCGCGCACTACAAGGCGCCCCGCACGATCGACTTCACCGACACCCTGCCCCGCACACCCACCGGCAAGCTGGTCAAGCATCAGCTCCGCGCCCGGTACCAGAACGCCTGACCCCCAGGAGGAGGGGAACCCGCGCCTGGTCGGACCGGGCGCGGGTTCCCGTCACCTCTAGTGGAAAGTGACGCCGAGGGCCCGGAGGCGGTCGCGGTACAGCTCGACGTTGCCGAGCTTGACGGACTCGTAGCCGCGGACCAGGTCCGGCAGCGCGGCGATCTCGACGGCGCGGTCGTACGTGTCGGCGGTCAGGGAGGTCGCCAGGTCGTGCACCGTCGCGGTGTAGTGCGCGAGCAGGTCCCGCTCGACGCGGCGCACGTGCGCGTAGCCGAACGGATCCAGCTTGGTTCCGCGCAGCACCTTGCCCTTCGCGAGAACCTTCAGCGCCGCATGCGACTTCGGGCCGAGGCCGATCTTCTTCTTCCGGCCCAAGGTGCGCAGCGCAGGCGGGTGCAGCTTGTACGTCAACTGCGTGCCACCCGGGACCTGCGACTGCACGTCCGCGACGAAGTCGGGGTCGACGAGCAACCGCGCGACCTCGTACTCGTCCTTGTACGCGGTGAACTTGTACAGTCCGCGGGCCACTGCTTCGCTGAACTCGGTGCGATCGGTGACATCACGCTCGGCAGCCCATGCTTCCTGCACTGCCTCGATGTACCGCCGTGCCAGCTTCTCCGACTGGAAGTCGACGAGGTCCGCTGCACGCCGTTCGACGAGGCGGCGAACCTCGCCATCCAGTGTCGTTTCCGACAGGAGATGTGCGGGAACCGGTTTCGGTGCACGGGGTGCGTGCTCCGTCGCCGCGCGGAAGGTGACGGGGTCGGCGATCGCGACGCGGCCCCAGCGGAAGGCCGCGAGGTTGGTGTCGACCGCGACGCCGTTGATTCCGATGGCCTCCTCGATCGCGTCGGCAGGGATGCGCAGCCCACCGGACTGAAACGCAGCACCGATCAGCAGGAAGTTCGCGGACGTCGTGCTGCCGAACAGTTCCTGCGCGGCGGCCAGGGCGTCGAACGACGACACCGACCGTGACATCGTGCGGATCCGGTCCAGCAGCTGATCCTCGTCGGGGTGACGAACCGACTTGTCGTACACCATGTCCCCGGTCGGTGTCCGGCTGGTCGAGGCCACCGTCACCGTCGACGAGCGGTCACCGAACGCGAGGTTCTTCGGGGTCGCGGTGGTGAGCAGATCGAACGCGATGATCGCGTCCGCGCTGCCCGGCGTGAGCCGGTTCGAGGGCTCGAGCGCTCCGGTGGAGAAGCGCAGATGCGAGACGACGGGGCCGGCCTTCTGGCTCAGGCCGATCTGGTCGAGCGACTCCACCTCGTATCCGGCGCGCAGGGCGGCGGTGCCGAGTACCTGGTTGACGGTGACGATGCCGGTGCCGCCGATGCCAACGAGGTAGACGTTCTGCGTTCCGGTCGGCGCCCCGAGTTCGGGGGCGGTGACGGCAGGAGGCGTGCGGCGGGACTTCTTGGCGGACTTGGCCTTACCCGGAGGAGCCTCCTCGACAGTGACGAAGGACGGGCAGTCGCCGTCGAGGCACGAGTAGTCGGTGTTGCACGACGTCTGGTCGATCCGGGTCTTGCGGCCGAACTCCGTCTCCACCGGTTGCACCGACAGGCAGTTCGACTTGGTGCCGCAGTCGCCGCAGCCCTCGCACACCGCTTCGTTGATGACGACGCGGGTGGTGCGAGCGGGCAGGGTGCCGCGCTTGCGCTGACGGCGAGCGTCGGCGGCGCAGTGCTGGTCGTAGATCAGCACCGTGACACCGTCGATCTCGCGGAGCATCCGCTGCGCCTCGTCGAGGCGGTCCCGATGCCACAGCACGGTGCCCTTGGCGAGCTGCTTCTTGTTGTGCCGTTTGGGTTCGTCGGCGCAGATGACGATCTTCTTGACGCCCTCGGTGGTGAGCTTGTGGGTCAGCTGCGCGACGGTGAGCATGCCCTGGGCGTCCTGGGCGCCGGTCATGGCGACGACTTCGTTGTAGAGCAACTTGTAGGTGATGTTCACGCCCGCGGCGACGCATGCCTGCACGGCGAGCTGCCCGGAGTGGAAGAAGGTGCCGTCGCCAACGTTCTGGAACAGGTGCGGGATGTCCGTGAACGGGGCCTGCCCGATCCACTGGCTTCCCTCACCGCCCATTTGGGTCAGGCCGGTGACCTTGCTGTCCTCGCGGTTCGAGATGGTGACCATCGTGTGGCAGCCGATGCCGCCGCCGCCGATCGAGCCCTCCGGCAGCGCCGTGGAGCGGTTGTGCGGGCAGCCGCTACAGAAGTAGGGGGTGCGCTCGGTCGACAGAACCTCCAGCGAGAGCTGCGGTGGCAGGGCCTTTTTCGTCTCCACCACATCCCGAAGCACGCGGCGCAGCGGACCGGCGATCCGGCCCGCCGTCAGTTCGCCGTCGACCGGCATCAGCGGCCGGCCGTCCGCGTCCCGCTTGCCGAGGATCTGCGGCGTGTGCTCGGTGCCGTAGAGGATCTCCCGGATCTGTGTCTCGACGAACGCGGTCTTGTCCTCGACCACGACGAGGCGTTCGAGTCCGGCGGCGAAATCGAGGACGCGGTCGGCGCCGAGGGGCGTCGGCATCCCGATGCGCAACAGACGGATTCCCGCGCGGTGCATCGCCTGCTCGTCGACGCCGAGGTCCGTCAGCGCCTGACGAAGGGCGTCGAACGTGCTTCCGGTGGCGGCCAATCCGATGCGCGCCGAGCGTGGGTTCACCTCGACGACGTCGAGGTGGTTGGCGGCGCCGTAGGCACGGACCAGCTCGGTGCGCGGGCCGTACAGGTCGGCTTCGGCGATCACGCTGTCCGTCGGGACGGCCATCGGGCGCTGCAGATACGTGAACGGACGTCCTTCCCAGCTGATCTCGGGGACGGTGATGTCGATGTCGGAGACGGTGCCGTCGATGCTCCACGCGCCGTCGGCGACGTCGGCGATGATCTTGAGCGCGACGATGCAGCCCGACGCCCGGGACATCGCGATGCCGTGCATTCCCATCGTGACGATCTCGGCGGCGTTGCGCGGGAACAGGACCGGAATGCCGAGCGCGGCGAGCGATCGTTCGCTGACGGCGGGGACGGTGGACGACTTCGATGCGGGGTCGTCGCCGACGAGCAGCAGCATGCCGCCACGGGAGCTGACGCCGTACATGTTCGCGTGCCGCAGGGCGTCGGTGGCGCGGTCCACGCCGGGGCCCTTGCCGTACCAGACGCCGACGACGCCGTCGTGGGTGGCGGTTCCGCCGAACTCGCTCAGGTCGGCCTGGCTGCCCCACACCGAGGTGGCGGCGAGTTCCTCGTTGAGTCCGGGGACGAACGTGATGTCGTGCTCGGTGAGCACGGTGGGCATGCCCAGCAGCATCTTGTCGACGCCGCCGAGGGGGCTGCCCTGGTAGCCGGAGACGAAGGTTCCGACGCGGTGACCTGCACGCAGGTCGCGTACATGCTGTTCGACGAGGAGTCGGGCGATGGCCTGCACACCGGTGAGCAGCACGGGTCCCGTGCCGGGTCGGTAGCGGTCGTCGAGGTCGTACGGACTCGCTACGGAGGGGTGGTCGGCGAGTTCGGTCATTGTGTGGCTCCTCTGCTGGTCGCTGCGGAGTCGAATTGCATCCTTGAGGTGCAGTAATGATCGAACTAGGTATCGGCAGCGTCAACAGTCGGAGTTTCAGCGTGGCAGTATGATCAGTTGTGACCCACATCACTCCAGGGAGAGCAGCACCGTGATCAGTATCGACGAACTCGACGCCGCACTACTCGAACTCCTCACCGCGGACCCACGAGCGCAGATCATGGATCTGGCCTCCCGTCTCGGCGTCGCCCGGAACACCGTCGCGTCCCGAATGCGGCGGCTCGAGGAGACCGGCGTGGTGTCCGGCTACCGTCCGGACATCGACTTCCCCACCGTCGGGCTACCGGTACTGGCGTTCGTCGGAGCCGAGACCGTCCAGGGCAGGTTGAAGGGCGTCCTCGAGCAACTTCGCGAGATACCGGAGGTGCTCGAGGCGCACACGACGACGGGACGCGAGGACCTGCTCATCCGCATCGCGGCGCCCTCCCACGAGGAACTCCTCCATGTCCTCGAGCGGATCCTCGGCATCGAGGGCGTCGCACACACCTCGACCACCCTGGCGCTGACCACCGCGATCAAGTACCGCACGCAGCCGCTGATCGACAACCTCACCCACCAGGCGGGACATGGGCGGTCGGCAGCGGGTGATCGCGACGAGGGCTGAGCGACAGGGCAGTCGGCCGCCGGCCGAAGGCGGCGGCCGAACGCCTACCGAAGTGTCATCGCACGAGGTGCTGCCGACACTCGACCGGCGTCCGCCCTGTGCGTGACACCGGCCCGCGGCAGGTGGATCAGTTCCGCAGGTGCCCGGCGAAAGCCTTTACGTCCCACCGCGATCGGCTCGCTGTCCGGTGCGGGCGACCCCGCGATCTGCGCGAGCACGAGGGACCGGTCCGGTTCGGCGACGTGGCCGAGATCGACCCCGGCGCGAATGCCGTAGCGGTCGTCGCAGACGCGGGCGTCGTCGGCACACTGCGCGCGGACCGGACACTGGACACACAGGGCCGCAACCTGAGCGGTCGTGGTCCGGGACGCGCGCGGCGCGGGGAACCACCACGCCTCGGGGGTCTGAGCGCAGGGCCGGTCGGGGTCGACGTACCACGACGCAACGTCGCTCGCTCCGGTGGTCACAGTGCCCATCTCCGGCTCCTCCTGCCTGCCCCGCACTCGCGTGGGCTCACCCCTCACCCTTGCGTGACGGCATGCCGCGGCAACAGGGTCGAACGTCCCGGACCGCCGGACGGGGGCATGACGTCCGACACGTCCCTATGGTGGACACCATGACGGGTTCCGGGTTCGCGAATGGTGGGGAGGTGGAAACACTGCACCGCAGCGATCGGCCCCTGCTCCTGGTGGCGTCGCTCGCGATACTCGGCCGCGGACGAGGCGACCCCTGCCACCACATCGCCTCGGACGGTGCGCTGTGGCGGACGTCGATGATGCGCAGCGGTCCCGTCACCGGTCGCCTCGTGCAGATCGACGCCACGACCGTCGGCGTTCGCGCGTGGGGTGACGGTGCGCGGGAGTTCGTCGACGCCCTGCCCGAACTCCTCGGAGAGTGCGACACCGCAACGGATTTCGCTCCCGAGCACCCGAAACTCGCCGAGGCGCACCGGCGCCTGCCGGGCCTGCGCATCCCCCGGACCGGGCGCGTCTTCGAATCCCTCGTGCCGGCCGTCCTGGAACAGAAAGTGCACGGCATCGCGGCCCGCGCGTCCTGGCGACGGCTGGTCACAGCGCACGGTGTTCCCGCCCCCGGACCCGCGCCCGCGGGGATGCGGGTGCCTCCGACGGCTGACGTGTGGCGCCGCATTCCGTCGTGGGAATTCCACCGCGCGGGGGTCGATCCGAAACGGTCCCGCACCATCGTCACCGCCGCCGTGGTCGCCGACCGCCTCGAACTGGCGGCGACGCTGCCTCCGGACGAGGCGTCGACCCGGCTGCGCGCCGTCCCCGGGATCGGGGTGTGGACCGCCGCCGAGGTCGCCCAACGCGCACTCGGTGACGCCGACGCGCTGTCGGTCGGGGACTTCCACCTCGCCGCGATGGTCGGATGGTCGCTGCTCGGTCGGCCGCTCGACGATGCAGGGATGGTCGAGTACCTGGAACCTCTTCGCCCCCAGCGCTATCGGGCCGTCCGACTGCTGGAGGTCAGTGGTCAGGCCGTGAAGCCGAAGTTCGGACCCCGCACGGCGGTCACCGACCACCGCATGCGGTGACGGGCCCGCCTACGGTGCCCGGAGCATCGCGAGGGACGTGCTGACGAGGTCCTGCGCGAGGTCGTCGAGGGACTGGCTGTCCTCGTCGCCGCGCTCCCAGGCGGCCAGCGCCGCGATGACGTACCGCGTCATCAGGGCCGTCCGGCGGGTTCGGGCCGCATCGCTCAGATGGTCCAACGAGTCGGCGATGTCGAGGAGCAGGTTGTGGACCAGCGTCGTCGTGTCCGCGCGGGGTTGTCGGGCGATGGTCTTGTCGTCGAGCGTGAAGATGTCGAGGGCGATCGTGGCGAGCCACTGCTCGTTGAACCGCGCCCAGTAGCTCGGTTGGTGCCGACCGAGTTCCGCGACGATCGGTCGCACGTACGCCTCGACCATCGCGGACAGGTCGTAGTCGCCGCGGTCGACCGCGGCCGCGATGAAGACGGCACGGTCGATGGCGACCGGTTCGGTGTGCCGTTGCCACACGGCCTGGAGCAGCCCTTCCCATGATCCGAAGTGGTAGACGACGGCGGAATTGTTCTTGTGGCCCGCCTCCCGGACGACCTCGCTGACCCGGACGCCGTGCAGGCCGCGCTCGGCGACGAGCCGCTCGGCGGTCACAACGAGCGACTCCTTACCCCTTGACTGCTGCGTCTCTGTCACGGTACTAAGAAATCCTTCTTAATTGTCTGTGAGGCATGCCCGCCTCGCCACTCTGCTCGGAGGCACCATGCACCCGTCCCTCTCCACTGTCTCGCTCCGAATGATAGGAGGGATCGCGGCCGCCGCGACGGTATGGACCGGGTCCATCGCGACCGGCTCCGATGACGCCGGGCTCATCCCGGAAGCCGGTGACGTGGTCTCGGCGCATCCGTTGACCAACGCGGCCGTGCTGCCGAGCGCCGCCCGCAGCGAAGCCGTCACCTACCTGTCCGAGAACGGCAGCGGGAAGCCGATCGTCGTCACCGGTACCGTTGCGATCCCGCAGGGCGTCGCGCCGGAGGGCGGGTGGCCGGTGCTCAGCTGGGCGCACGGCACCACCGGCATCGCCGACGTGTGCGCACCCTCCCGGGACACCCTCGACGGTCCGGTCCACGACTACGTCGGCGCCGTGAGCGCAACCCTCGACGAGTGGGTGAAGGCGGGCTACGTCGTCGTCCAGACCGACTACGAAGGCATGGGCACGCCCGGCGACCACACCTATCTCAACGCCCGGTCCGAGTCGAACGCGGTGACCGACATCGTCCGGGCAGCACGGAATCTCGACCCCGCGGTCGGAAGCCGGTGGGTCGTCGGCGGCCACAGTCAGGGTGGTGCCGCCGCGATCAGCGCCTCCGAGCTGGCCGTCGACTACGCACCGGAACTCTCACTGCTGGGGGCGATCTCGGTCGCGCCCGGCAGTGGCCTGAGTCAGACGCCCGCGTACATCAAGTCGGGGAACCCCGCGATCGCCCCCGCGCTGGCCTTCTTCCCGATCATCCTGCTCGGGGCCGCGGCCGCTGACTCCGCAGTCGACCCCGAGGCGATCGCCACGCCTGAGGCCGAGCCGCTGATGGCCGCCGCGCGCACCGGCTGCATCGCCGACATCCGGGCTGCGATCCCGTCGGTGCCCGTCGACAAGGCGATCCGCCCCGACGCGGATCTGGGACCGTGGACGCAGTACCTCACGGCGCAGGAGCCGGCGAACGCGTCGCCGAAGGTGCCGCTGCTCGTCGCGCAGGGGACGACCGATCAGCTCGTGACGCCTGCCGCGACCGATGTCGTGGTGAAGAGCTTGCGCGACAAGGGCGCTCAGGTGGATCTGCGCACCTACGAGGGCGCCGACCATCGCGCCAGCGTCGCGGCCTCCCTGGAGGACGCACAGGCGTTCGTTGCGGCACTGCGGTAGACGCGGGGCGATCACTGTGCGCACTTCTGGTGGCTCGCACCACCAGAAGTGCGCACGGGTGTCAGCGGAGCTTGATGCTGCCGCCGTCGACCATCAGGGTCTGGCCGGTCATGTAACTCGCGTCGGCGCTGGCGAGGAACACCGCGACCCGGCCGATGTCGGACTCGGGGTCGCCGAACCGGTGCAGCGGGGTCTTCGCGAGCAGTGCTTCCTCGACACCGGGGTTCGCCTCGATATAGGCCTGGACGCCCTCGGTCAGTGCCAGCGGCGAGATGATGTTGACGTTGACGTCGTCGGCGGCCCACTCGTTGGCGGCGACGCGGCTGATCGCCCGGATCGCCTCCTTCGCGGCGGCGTACGACCCCTGTGTCAGCTGGCCCTCGATACCCGCACCGGACGCGAAGTTGATCACCGAACCCCGGTTCGCGGCGAGCTGCGGATGCGCCGCCTTCATCAGCCAGAACGTCGGGTAGAAGCCGGTCCCGAACGACAGGTCCAGCATCTCCTGGGTGGTCTGCAGCAAGGGTGCCTGCCGGGACGCGTGCGCATTGTTGACCAGGACGTCGACCTTGCCGAAGGTCTCGACCGCCGCCGCCACGATGGCAGCGGCGCTCGCTTCCACGGAGATGTCGGCGTTCAGGAACCGTGCGGCACCACCGAGTTCGGCTTCGAGGGCGTGTCCCGCATCGTCGTTGATGTCGACGAACAGGACCTTCGCGCCTTCCTTGGTGAACGCGCGGACGATGCCGCGTCCGATGCCGCCCGCGCCGCCGGTGACGACGGCGACCTTGTTCTCGAGCCTCATGTCACGTTCTCCTTCGTGTCAGTCGACCGCGAGTGCGGCCTTCTCCAACTCGGCGACGCTGTAGGCGGAGTACGTCTCGTACTGCCCGCGACCGGTGAAGTACGACGACAGCTGCTGGTCGAGCTCGTCGACGGTGAACGCGGAACCGGCTGCGTCGAAGCGGTTCTCGACCTTCGGCGGCGCCATCAGTGCGACCATCTTCCCGTAGACCACGAACACCTGCCCGGTGATCTCGCGCGACGCGGGCGAGGCGAGGTAGCTGACGAGGGTGCCGACCCGTTCGGGTGCGAGCGCGTCGAGTCCGTCGGCAGGCGTCGCCTCACCGAATGCCTCCGCGGTCATCGCGGTCCGGGCGCGGGGGCAGATCGCGTTGGCGGTGACGCCGTAGCGGGCCAGGCCCTGCGAGGTGGACAGCGTCAGCGCGGTGATGCCCGCCTTCGCCGCCGAGTAGTTGGGCTGTCCGGCCGAGCCGAACAGGAATGCCTCGGAGGACGTGTTGATCACGCGGCCGTAGACGGGTGCGCCCGCCGCCTTGCTCGCGTTCCGCCAGTGCACGGCGGCGGCGTGGGAGGTCGCGGCGTGGCCCTTGAGGTGGACGCGGATGACGTCGTCCCAGTCCGATTCGGTGAGGTTGAAGACCATCTTGTCGCGGAGGATGCCCGCGTTGTTGACGAGGATGTCGAAGGTGCCGAAGTTCTTCAGGGACTCCTCGACGAGGCGGCCGCCGAGCGACCAGTCGGAGACGTCGCCGGTGACTCCGACGGCCTGACCGCCGGCCGCGACGATCTCCTCCGCGACGTCGTGTGCGGCCTGGCCCATGTCGTTGACGACGACCGCGGCGCCCGCGGCGGCGAGCGCGAGTGCTTCGGCGCGGCCGAGGCCCGCTCCGGCGCCGGTGACGACGGCGGCTTTGCCCGCCAAGCTGACAGATTCACCCATGAGGTCTCTCCCGTGTTCGGTTGCCGCGGTTCCTCCGACGGCGCATTCCGAAAATTAGTATTCATTCTAGTTCGTAGCAAGGGTGTGTCCCACTGCGTCGGCGATCCCGGTGTTCGGGAGTGACCCACGCCACTGGAGACCGGTGTGGAACCTTCTGCCAAGCCGATCACACCTGTGTCAGAAGGGGCTCTTGAATGTCGCTCAACCTCGCAGACCTGTTCGAAGCCGCCGCGGACGCCGTCCCCGACCGCACCGCCATCGTGTGCGGAGAGGCACGGCTGACGTACGCCGAGCTCGACGCCGCCGCCAACCGCCTCGCCCACCATCTCGCGGCCGTGGGAGTCGGCGCGGGTGACCACGTCGGCATGTACATGCGCAACAGCGTCGAGTTCGTCGAATCGCTGCTGGCGTGCCTCAAGATCCGGGCGGTCCCCGTCAACGTCAACTACCGCTACGTCGGCGCCGAACTCTCCTACCTGTTCTCCAACGCAGAGCTGGTCGCCGTCGTCGCGGACGGCGAGTTCGGCGCCACCACAGCATCTGTCCTGCCTCAGGCCCCGACAGTTCGGCACGTCGTCACGGTGGGAGACGCGGGTGCGGTCGAATGGGGGAAGGTCACGACCGCGGACTTCCATGCCGCCGTCGCCGTCCAGCCCGGCGATCGCGACTTCCCCGAACGCAGTTCCGACGACCTGTTCATCGTGTACACCGGCGGTACCACCGGCATGCCGAAGGGCGTCATGTGGCGCCACGAGGACTTCTTCCACGCCGCGCTCAGCGGCGGCAACCCGTTCGGCGACCCCTACGACGGAACCGAGGCGCTCACGGCCGCCGTTCCGCACATCCCGCCGATGACGTGGGTGCTGACCGCACCGCTCATTCACGGCGCCGCCCTGTACTCGGTGTTCACCGCGTTCTGCCTCGGCGCCACCCACGCGCTGATGCCGAGGTTCGACGCGGAGGAGGCGCTCCGGATCGTCGAACGTGAGCGGGCGACCACGCTGACCGTCGTCGGTGACGCGATGGCCCGCCCCGTCGCGGACGTCGTCACGGAACGGGGTTCCGAGTTCGACCTCTCCTCGCTGCTGGCAGTCAGTTCCGGCGGGGCGCTGTTCTCCCTCTCCGTGCGGGAGCAACTCGTCGCGGCACTGCCGAATCTGACCATCCGCGACGGCTTCGGCGCATCGGAATCCGGGGTGGACGGCAACCTGGAGATCGGTGCCGACGGGTTGATGCGGATCGCGGCGAAGCCGAACGTCCGGGTCGTCGACGAGCGTCGGCAGCCGATCCCGCCGGGCTCCGACGAGGTCGGGTACATCGCGAGGTCGGGCAACGTGCCTCTCGGCTACTGGGGCGACGCGGAGAAGACCGCGGCGACGTTCCCGGTCGTGGACGGGGTGCGGACGGCGGTGCTCGGTGACATGGGCCGGGTGGAGAGCGACGGACGCATCGTGCTGCTCGGACGCGGGTCGACGTGCATCAACACCGGCGGCGAGAAGGTCTACCCCGAGGAGGTGGAGATGGCGATCAAGAGCCATCCCGCGATCCTGGACGCCCTGGTCGCCGGTATCGACGACGAGCGGTACGGGCAGCGGGTGGGCGCGGTCGTGCAGGCCCGCGACGGCGTCGACCTGCCCGAGCTGGACGAGCTGATCGAACATGTGAGCACGCAGGTCGCCCGCTACAAGGCGCCGCGCACGATGGTCGCGGTGGACGCGATCGTCCGGTCGCCCGCGGGCAAGGCCGACTACCGCTGGGCGAAGGCGACCCTGCAGGAGCAGGCCATCCGCCTCTGATCCTCTGCCCCGGAAAGCCGAAGGTCACCTTCATGCGCGTGACGCGCGTGAAGGTGACCTTCGGTCGGACATGGGGCGTGGTCAGACGCCGGAGGAGAGGATGCCGCGGCCCTCGTCACCGCCGTTGAGCACCCGGCCCACCCGCCGGGTGACCTTCCACTCGCCGTCGATGCGGGAGAGCTCCCACCGGTTCGCGGTGATCCGTGCAACGCCGTACACGCCGGTCTCGGTGTCGCGCAGCACCAGCTGCGAATGGCAGGTCGCGACCGCGGTGTCGCCGTCCAGCTTGATGTGCGGTGGGTAGAGCAGATGGCCGCTGCCGCCGTGGATGTAGGACTGGTGGTTTCGGGAGTGGACCATGGCCTCGATCTCGCCGCGGCCGTGCATGGCGCCGGTGTCGACGTCGTACAGGCCGTCCTCGGTCCACAGACCGGAGACCTTGTCCGCCTGGCCGCTGTCGACGGCCGGGCCGTACGAGCTGATGAGGTTCATGATCGCCAGCTTGTCCTCGAGCAGCTGGACGCGGTCGGCGAGCCGTGCGACGAGCTCGGCGGTGTCGGTCATAGGGGGTCCTCTCCGTTGTCGATCGGTTCTGCTGTCTATCAGTCGAATTCGATGCCGAGGGGGCGAGCCAGCTCGACCAGCGTCGCCAGCTGGTCGACGTAGTGGTCGACGCCGGACGCGTCGAGGGTGACGCCTGCGATCGTGGCGCCCGCGTCGCGCAGGCGCATCAGCGCGCGGGCCGCGGCGTCGGGGGAGCCGAGCGGGTCGAGGGCGCGCCCGGCGGCCAGCACGACGTCCATTCCCACAGGCCGCGGCGTAGCCGCGAGCATCGCCGTGAGGTCGTCCAGGCGCAGGCCGAACGGCACCCAGCCGTCGCCCAGCTCGACGGCCCGCCGCAGCGAGCGGCGAGTTCGTCCGCCGATCCAGAGGGGGAGGTGGTCCTGGACGGCGTGCGGTTCGACCACCATGCCGGCGAAGTCGTAGAACTCGCCGTGGTACTCGGGAGTGGACCGGCCGAGTCCTGCTCGCAGGGCGCGCAGCGCGTCGTCGGCGCGGGCGCCGCGACCCTCGAATTCCGCTCCGATCAGGTCGAACTCCTCGCGCAGGCTGCCGACGCCGAGGCCGAGGGTGACGCGTCCGCCGCTGATCCGGTCGAGGGTGCCATAGCGCTTCGCGATCTCGAGGGGGTGGTGGTAGCCGAGCACGAGGACCTGGGTGACGAGCCGGATCCGGGTGGTGCGGGCGGCGAGGTAACCGAAGGTGGACAGCGGATCCCAGTACGTGCCGCCGCGCTCGGCGGCGACGTCGGTGGGAACGGCGACGTGTTCGCTGCAGGTGACGTGGTGGTAGCCGAGGCGGTCGGCTGCAGCGGCGATCGCGGCGACGTCGTCGATGCCTGCGCCCGTCTCCCAGTCGGCTCGGGTTCCGGGGTGCTGGATGAGTACGGGGGTCACGATCCCGATTCGCATGGCCGCGGTCCTTCGTCGTTGGGTGGACCGTGCTCCGGCCCGACTGGCGTTTCTATCGCACCCGAGGGGGGGCGGAGCGGAAGTCTTCCGGTGATCGGGACCGCCATTTCACACAGGGGGTGGCCTGGATCACTTTTCATGAGGTACGGTATCAGAATTGATTTCAGTTTTGCGGAATCGAGCCTCGATCCGCCGGACCCTGGAGGAGTCGTCATGACGGTCACCACCGACGCCCCCGCCCGCAATGCCCCCCGCGAGGTCCCGCCCTCGATGGTCGAGCGGATGACCCTGATCCTCGACGCCTTCGACGGCCGTGCCGCTCGCCTCACCCTCGAAGAGGTCGCCTGCCGGTCCCGACTGCCGCGCTCGACCGTGCACCGCATCCTGGACTCCCTGGTCAAGCTCAACTGGATCGAGCACGCCACCTTCGGCTACCGGCTCGGCAGGCGCGCCCTCGGTGCGGGTGGGGACAACGGTCAGGCCGAGATCCGCGAGGCCGCAGCACCGCTGCTCCACGAGCTGCACATGCAGACCGGCATGGTCGTGCACCTGTCCGTGCTCGACGCCCACGAGATGGTGTGCCTCGACAAGGTCGGCGGGCGGATGGCGAGTACGATTCCCTCCCGGGTGGGCGGCCGCACGCCCGCGCACACGACCGCCGGAGGCAAGGCGTTCCTCGCGTGGCTCGACCCCGAGCACGTCGATGCGCTGTGCGGTGAACGTCTCGTCCGGACCACCCCGAACACCATCACCGGCCTGGCCACCCTGCACCTCGAACTGAACCGGATCCGGCAGCGCCGCGGACTCGCGTTCGAGCGGGAGGAGTCGTCGCGGGGCGTGGCCTGCGTCGGAGCGGCGATCCGTGGACCGGAGGGGCCGGTGGCGTCCCTCTCGATCAGCGGCGACGTCCGAACCGCGCCGCTCGAACGCATCGCACCGCTCGTCGTGGACGCCGCGCAGCAGATCGGGCGCACGCTGTACCCCGAGCTCGGTGCCGCGCGGCGTCCCGTGCGGCCCGCTGCGCCCGTTCCCGCGGACACCTGGTCGCCGGAGGCGCGCACCCGTGTCCTCGGCGGTCGCGTCGGCGGCTGGATCTGACGCCGAAAAACCGGCGGACCACCAGAAACCATCTCGCTGATCGGGAATCATTCTCCCGCAGCGCGACCCGACCTGAAAGCGTCGACGTATGACGAGCGAACTGACCTACGAGGGCACCAAGCGGGAGGTCTCCACCGACCTCGGCGTACTGCGATACCACGAGGCAGGCGACGGGCCGCCGCTGTTGCTGCTGCACGGCTCCGGTCCCGGCGTCACCGGGTGGCGCAACTACCGCGGCATCCTCGGGGACTTCGCCGAGCACTTCCGGTGCCTCGTGCTCGAGTTCCCCGGCTTCGGCGTCAGCGACCCCGGCGACGGTCACCCGATGGTGATGGCAGGCGCCTCGGTAGGGACGTTCCTCGATGCGCTCGGCATCGACGAGCCGGTGCACATGATCGGCAACTCGATGGGCGGCATCGTCGCCACCAACGTCGCCATCAACGCGCCGCAGCGGGTGAACAAGCTGGTCACGATCGGCGGTATCGGCAGGAACGTCTTCGCGCCCGCACCCGGTGAGGGCATCAAGCTGCTGATGGAGTTCACGGACAACCCGACCCGCGAGGGCCTGATCCGGTGGCTGCACTCGATGGTCTACGACCCGGCCGTCGTCACCGAGCAGCTGATCGAGGAGCGCTGGGCGCTGGCCACCGAGCCGCTGACCCTGGAGATCGCCGCCCGGATGTACAGCAGCA
Organism: Rhodococcus sp. Q; assembly: GCF_005503035.1. Taxonomy (NCBI): domain Bacteria; kingdom Bacillati; phylum Actinomycetota; class Actinomycetes; order Mycobacteriales; family Nocardiaceae; genus Rhodococcus; species Rhodococcus sp. Q. The sequence goes on along the minus strand of NZ_SCOY01000001.1, from coordinate 232,556 downwards.
AGGCGTTCGCCGCGAACACCGCGGCCGCGAAGGCCTCGGGAGTGACCCCGTACTGGGCGCAGCTGCACAAGGTGCAGGCTCCGACGATGCTCACCTGGGGTCGCGACGACCGCGTCAGCCCCGTCGACATGGCGATGCTGCCGATGCGCGACATCCCGAACGCCGAACTGCACGTCTTCCCGAACTGCGGGCACTGGACGATGATCGAGGCCAAGGAAGCCTGGACGTCCGCGGTGCTCGCCTTCCTCACCCGCAAGGACGCCTGATGACCGACCAGAAATGGGACACCACAGTCGATTTCCTCATCGTCGGGAGCGGAGGCGGCGGCATGTCCGCCGGTATCGCGGCCGCCGACCTCGGACTCGACACCCTGATCATCGAGAAGGGCAAGAAGTTCGGCGGGTCCACCGCCATCTCCGGTGGCGGCATCTGGATTCCCAACGCCCCCACGCTGACCCGCAAGGGGGGTGGCGACGAGCCCGCCGCGATCCGCCGCTACCTGAAGACGTTGACCGCGGGCACCGTCCCCGACTCCCGGATCGACGCCTACATCGACGGCGGACCGAAGCTGATGACGCTGCTCGACCGCAGCAAGCACATGAAGCTGTACTGGGTGAAGGGCTACTCGGACTACCACCCGGAGGAAGACGGTGGCAGCGCACTCGGCCGCACCATCGAGTGCCTTCCCTTCGACACCCGAAAGCTGAAGGAGGACGAGCAGTTCCAGCGTCCGAACAGCATGAAGGGCCCCTTGGGGCTGTGGGTGACGTCGAAGGACTACCACGACCTGGCGATGGTCAAGCGGACCTGGGCGGGCCGCCGGGCGTCGATGGTCGCGGCGTGGCGGGTCGCGTCGAACATGGTGCGGCGCAGGCACATGGCGACCGGTGGACGCGCACTGGTCGCCCGCCTGCGGATGGTCCTCAAGGACGCCGGGGTTCCGCTGTGGCTGCGGACGTCGATGACCGAACTGGTCACCGCCCCCGACGGCTCGGTGATCGGCGTGGTCGCCGAACGCGAGGGCGCCACGGTCCGGATCCGGGCGCGTCGCGGTGTGCTGCTGGCGACCGGCGGTTTCGACCACAACCAGCAGATGCGCGATGAGTACCTGCCCGAGCACGGCCGCGCGAACATCAGCGCGGGAGCCCGCGAGAACAAGGGTGACGGCATCCGTGCCGGGCTGGAACTCGGCGCGGCGGTCGACCTGATGGACGACGCGTGGTGGATGCCGTCGGTCTTCCACCCGATGGGCGCGGTGATCCCGCTGGTGTCGGAGCGGTGCATCCCGCCGTCGGTGATCGTCAACGCGGAGGGCGAACGGTTCACCAACGAGTCCTCGCCGTACGTGAACTTCGTGCACGACCAGCTCGAAGGCGGGCACGTGCCGGCGTGGTTCGTGATGGACACGAAGGCGAAGAACCGGTACCCGTTCGCGCAGGTGCTGCCGAACATGCCGTTCCCGCAGGGGTTCTACGACTCCGGCGTGATCCACAAGGCGGACACCCTCGCCGAGCTGGCGGAGAAGATCGGCGTTCCCGCGGACAAGCTGACCGCCACGATCGAACGGTTCAACGGCTTCGCCCGCAGCGGCAAGGACGAGGACTTCGGCCGAGGCGACAGTGCCTACGACCGCTACTACGGCGACCCGACGATGAAGAACCCGAACCTCGACGAGATCGTGAAGGGACCGTTCTACGCGATCCGCTGCGAAGCCGGCGACCTCGGCACCAAGGGCGGGCTGGTCACCGACGAGGACGCGCGGGTGCTCCGCGGCGACGGCAGCGCCATCTCCGGGCTGTACGCGACGGGCAACACCACGGCGTCGGTGATGGGCAACGAGTACGCGGGTGCAGGGGCGACGATCGGTCCGTCGATGGTCTTCGGATATCTCGCCGCGAAGCATGCCGCCGCGCATACGCTCCCACTGAGCGAGAGCTCCGAACGCGCGTCCGCCTGACGGCTGGGACGTTCACAACCACCAGGCGGTCATCCGCCGGATCATCAGCGAAAGACGAGGGAAGTCATGGGCCAGGTACTGGATCGGATCGAGCAGTACGCGGACGAGATCCGCGCCGACGGCGTCGAGGGCGACAAGCTGATGCGCCTGACCGACGCCAATGCCAAGCGCCTCAAGGAGGCCGGCGCGATCCGGATGCTCCAGCCGAAGAACCACGGCGGACTCGAGGTCCACCCGCGTGAGTTCGCGGAGACGGCGATGGCGATCGGCGCGATGGACGGCGCCACCGGCTGGGTGACCGGCATCGTCGGTGTGCACCCGTGGGAGCTGGCGTTCTTCGATCCGAAGGCGCAGGACGAGGTGTGGGGCCAGGACCAGGACACCTGGATGGCGTCGCCGTACGCACCGATGGGTGTCGCGGTCCCCACCGACGGCGGGTACATCCTCAACGGCCGCTGGTCGTTCTCCTCCGGTACCGACCACTGCCAGTGGGTGATGATCGGTGCGCTGGTCGGCGATCAGAGCGGCAAGCCGCAGATGCCGCCGAAGATCCTGCACGTGCTGCTCCCGCGCAGCGACTACGAGATCGACCAGGACAGCTGGGACGTCGTCGGCCTGCGTGGTACCGGCAGCAAGGACCTCATCGTCAAGAACGCGTTCCTGCCGGAGCACCGGACGATCGACTCGGCCACCGTGTACGACGGGACCGCCCCGAAGATCGCCGGCCGCTCCGAGACGCTCTACAACTTCCCGTTCTCGTGCATCTTCCCGCTCGGCATCACCTCGTCGCTGATCGGTATCGCCGAAGGCGCTCTCGCGTGCCACATCGCGGCGCAGAAGAACCGCGTCGCGGTGACCGGTGTGCCGATCAAGGAAGACCCGTACGTGCTGTTCGCGATCGGTGACGCCGCTGCGGAGATCGCCGCTTCGCGTGCGGCGATCCTCGAGACCGTCGACCGCTTCTGGGACCTGACCGAGAAGGGCAAGGAGGTCACGTTCGAGCAGCGTGCCATCGGTCGTCGCACGCAGACCGCGGCGGCGTGGCGGGCGGTGCGGGCCGTCGACGAGATCTTCGCTCGCGCCGGCGGTGGTGCGCTGCAGATGAAGACGCCGCTGCAGCGGTTCTGGCGTGACGCGCACGCCGGCCTCTCGCACGCGATCCATGTGCCCGGCTCGATCTTCCACGCTTCCGCGCTGACCCAGCTCGGTGGCGAGCCTCAGGGCATCCACCGCTCGATGATCTGACCATCGGGCAATCCGACACTCGCAAAGGACTGGACATGACCGACATCCGATCCCTCGGCTACCTGAGGGTCCAGACGCAGGACGTGCCGCGATGGCGCGAACTGGTGGTCGACGGCCTCGGTATGGCCGTCGGCACGGGGCCCGACCCGGACGGGCTGTACCTGCGCATCGACGAACGCACCTCGCGTCTGCAGGTGCTGCCCGGCGACGTCGACAAGGTCGTCGCCGTCGGCTGGGAGGTGCGTGACCAGTTCGCGTTGCGGGCCGTGCGCGAGCAGGTCGAGAAGGCGGGTGTCGAGGTCAGGGACCTGACCCAGGACGAGGCCGATCTGCGGCGGTTCGAGCAGGGCATCACCTTCACCGATCCGGCGGGTACCGCGCTCGAGGTGTTTTTCGGGCCGGTCCTCGACCACAGCCCGATCGTCACCCCGCATGGTGGTCGGTTCGTCACCGGTGCTGCCGGGCTCGGGCACGTGGTGCTGCCGACGCCGCACTACCAGGAGACGTACGACTTCTACACCGAGGTTCTCGGGTTCCTGCCTCGTGGCGCCATCCGGCTCGGCGGGCCGGGTGCGCCCGGACCGGCGCGTCGGGTGCGGTTCCTCGGCATCAACCAGCGGCACCACAGCCTCGCGATCTGCCCGGCGCCGCCGACGGACGCGCCCGGCATGGTGCACCTGATGATGGAGGTCGACACCCTCGACGCCGTCGGCCAGGCCCTGGACCGGATCAACAAGCTCGGATTCTCGCTGTCCTCGACGCTTGGCAGGCACACCAACGACAAGATGGTGTCCTTCTACGTCCGGGCTCCCGGCGGGTGGGACATCGAGTTCGGCACCGAGGGCATGCTGGTGGACGAGAGTCACTTCACCGCGGAGGAGATCACCGCGGACAGCTACTGGGGTCATGACTGGTCCGGCTCCGAGCCCCTCGCGGCGTTCACGCCAGCAGGCTGAGCAGTCCGATCACACCGAATGCGGTGGACATCCCGTGAGGATGGCCGCCGCATTCGGCGTCCTCCGGCAGGACGGGGTGGGTCCGTGGATTGTGCTGGTGGCAGCCAACATAGGGTGTCGGGCGTGTCTCGGACCCGCAACGTCGCGCTCGCCCTGTTCACCACGATCGTCCTTCTCGCTGCCACCGCCTACGGTCTGCTTCAGGTGAGCAAGTCCCGCTCGTTCCAACTGTTCGGGGATCTGGTGGATCGGGTCGACACCGATCAACGTGTTGTGGCGCTGACTTTCGACGACGCACCCCTCACCCAGACGTCGGCCGTGCTCGACATCCTGCGGGAGAAGGACGTCACGGGCACCTTCTACATGATCGGCGAGAGCATCGGGCAGCAGCCGGCGGCCGCTGCGGAGATCGCCGAGGCGGGTCACGAGCTGGGGAACCACAGTTACTCGCACCGCCGGATGGTGGCAACCAACGAAACTCCCGGATTCGTCCGGGACGAACTCGACCGGACCGACGACCTCATCCGCAGCGCCGGCTACCGCGGCGAGATCACCTTCCGCCCGCCGTACGGGAAGAAGTTCCTGGTCCTGCCGTGGCAGCTGTCTCAGCGGGGCACCACCGCAGTGACCTGGGATGTCGAGCCCGACACCTACCACGCGGGCGATGCGCAGGCGCTTGCCGATTACACCGTGAACAACACCCGTCCCGGATCGATCATCCTGATGCACCCGTTCTGTGACGTGGCATGCGAAGCGGATCGGGAAGCGCTGCCACAGGTCATCGACCGACTTCGCGCCGACGGCTACCGGTTCGTCACCGTCCGCGAACTGCTCGCGATGCGACGCTGACGCTTCTGTCCGACGATCTCGCGCTGCCGCGTGCCTGTCACCGGCCTATCGTGGACTCTCGGATCCGCCGTCACACGGAGGTGCCCGATGTCCAGTCTCTCGCTCACGGAGCCGCGACCCGACTTCACGGGTCTGCTCGCGGTGTACGTCAACTGCACCCTCAAACGCTCACCCGAGCCGAGCAACACGCAGGGACTGATCGACCGCAGTGTCGAGTTGATGCGGGACGCCGGGGTCGCCGTCGACCAGATCCGCGCCGCCGACCACGACATCGCGACCGGCGTGTACCCCGACATGCGGGAGCACGGCTGGGAGTCGGACGAGTGGCCGAACCTGTTCGACAGGATCCTCGCAGCCGACATCCTCGTCCTCGCGGGCCCGATCTGGCTGGGCGACAACAGTTCCGTGATGAAGAAGGTGATCGAGCGGCTGTACGGCTGCTCGGCGATCCTCAACGACAAGGGGCAGTACGCGTATTACGGCCGCGTCGGGGGCGCGCTCTTCACGGGCAACGAGGACGGCGTCAAGCACTGTGCGATGAACGTCCTCTACAGCCTTCAGCACCTCGGATACGTGATCCCACCGCAGGCCGACGCCGGGTGGATCGGGGAGGCGGGTCCGGGGCCGTCCTACCTCGACGAGGGGTCGGGCGGCCCGGAGAACGACTTCACGAACCGCAACACCACCTTCATGACCTACAACCTCATGCACCTCGCGGCGATGGTCAAGGGCGCGGGCGGGATTCCCGCCTACGGCAACCAGCGCTCGCAGTGGGACGCGGGCTGCAAACCTGACTTCCCGAATCCCGACTACCGCTGAATCTGCTTGCGTCGCCGCACAGATTCGGGCATCCTGGGCGCAGCGTCGCGTGCCGGTGGCGGACCGCGTCAGGCATGGAGGCGCCGAACTCGAAGGATTCCTTCGTGACCATCTCGTTCAATCACACCATCGTCGCTGCCGAGGACAAGCAGCATTCCGCGTACTTCCTCACCTGGCTTTTCGGCCTGCCCGACCCGGTTCCCGCCGGGCACTTCCTCGCCGTCGAACTCGACCACGGCGTCACCCTCGACTTCGCGGAGCCGCCACCCGGCGCCGACATCGCGCCGCAGCACTACGCCTTCCTGGTGTCGGAGGACGACTTCGACGCGATATACGGGCGCATCACCGACCGCGGTATCGAGCACTGGGCCGATCCGCGTCAGTCCGCTACGGGTATCAACCGCAACGACGGCGGTCGCGGAACCTACTTCCTGGATCCGTCCGGGCATTTCCTGGAGATCATCACCCGGCCGTACGGATCCGGCAGGTAGCCCGTCAGAACTGGTTGAACCAGCGCACGAACAGGTTCCATTCGCGCAGGATGGGCCACATGTCGCCGGTCAGGAACGTGAACCCGATGTCGGGAAGGTTTCCGGTCATAGCGTGCTCCTTGCTCGTCACCTGTTGGATCGGTGACGAGTGAGGTGGGCGTTACTCGTCAGGCCGGAAGTCCGAGGGAGCGGGCCAGCGTAGGCCAGGTGTCCGGCAGTTCGTCCTTCCAGTAGTTCCAGGCGTGCACGCCGGTGGCGTGGTACTTGAACGTCGCCGGGATGTCGAGCTCCTTCAGCGTGGACTGCAAGCGGAGGGTGGAGAGCCGGGAGACGGCCTCGATGGGTCCGCCGATGACCACGCGGTTGAAGAGATCCGACTCGGGGGTCTCGTAGCGGCCGGGGATGCCGGTCATGGACGACACGTAGATGTCCATGCCGCGCAGAGCTTCCGCGTGCCGGACGGTGTCGTGATCGGCCCAGCCCTGGCCGCCGATCTCTCCCCAGATGTTCGCCGGGTCGCCGCCGCGGGACGAGATGGTCTGCTGGACGCACATCCGTCCCACGTCGTCGGTGGTGGAGTAGCAGCCGCTCATCGCGGCGATACCCCTGTACATGCCGGGGTGTCGGTGCGCCAGGATCATGGCGCCCTGCGCGCCCATCGACAGGCCGAGCAGCGACTTGGCGCCGTTGGTCTTCAACCGGGCGTCGAGCAGCGGCGGCAGTTCGTCGACGATGAACGTCTCCCACTTGTGCAGTCCGACACCGGGATCGATGTTCTCCCAGTCGGAGTACACGCTGGCGACACCGCCGTTGATCATGACGACGTTGACGTTCTTGTCCGCGAAGAAGTCGCGCGCGCCGCCGCCCAGGGCCCAGTCGCTCGACGTCTCCCGGGCGTCGACGCCCTCGAGGGCGTAGATCGAGGGCCGCGGCTCCGAGTTGTCCTTCGGCAGGAGCACATCGACGCCGACCGTGCGGCGGAGCGCAGGGGAGGCGACGGTGAACCGCACCCACTGCGGGGACTTCTGCTTCTCCCCGACGATTTCCGGGGTGGTGATGTCGTCACGCAACTCGGGCAGTGGCGGGACCTCGGCCTGCAACGATTCGGGAACCGTCGATCCCGCGCTCACGCTGCCGCCGTCCGAGCTGCCCACGGAGCTCGCCGCGTCGAGGCTGCCGGCCCCGGCGGTGGGGCCGAGGGTCGCCGTGACCAGCAGCGACAGCCCGATCACACCGGCGCGGAGTGCTCGGCGCTGCCGGGGGCGATTCGGGTCGGTCGTGCGTGTCATGTCGTTGACTCCAGGATGTCGGATTCGGGTGCGCCGAAACCTACAGGACGTAGTGCGGACGGATCGGCGAAATGGAAGCATTCCTCACGACCTGGGTTCGGAAGGGTGCGTCCAGCGCAGCGGTCGTCTGACAGTCCTGTCGGACGGCAGTGGGGCGTGACCGACACCGGTCACGCCCCACGAGCAGTCTGGCCGCGTCAGCGGTTCAGAAGCTTGCGCATCATCTCCGCGGCACCCTTGACCAGGCGATCACGGGGGAATCCGGCCCGCTTCTGCGCTGCGACGTAGTTGCCGCCGGCCACCCACACGGGGCCGTCGGTGAGGTGCTCGAGGCCCTCGCGGGCGGCGTCCTCGGGTTCCTGGACGATCATGCCGGGTACGTCGAAGTTCAGTCCCGCGCGGACCATCGCAGGCGTACGGGTGACGCCGAGGACCAGTTCGACGACGTGCACGCCGTGCGGTTCCAGTTCCAGCCACAGGCTCTCGGCGAACACCCGGCTGAACGCCTTCGACGCCGCGTAGATGCTCTGGTGCTCGGAGCCCATGTAGCCGGCCAGGGAGCCGAGCAGGATGATGCCGCCGCGACCGCGGTCCTTCATCCGCGCACCGAAGTGATGCGAGAGTTCCAGCTGCCGGGTGATGTTGAGGTCGATCACGCCGCGGAAGCCGTCGAGGTCGCCGGTGACGAACTCGTGGCCGTACGAGTTGGCGCCCGCGTTGAAGATCAGCAGCCCCACCTCGACGTCGTCGGTGGCGGCGCGGATCTGGTCGACGGCGTCGGCGGCGAGCAGGTCCAGCGACAGGGTGCGAACCTCGACGCCGTGCGAGCGGACCTTCGCGGCCGTCTCGTCCAGCGGTCCCGGCTTGCGGGCGATGAGGACGAGATTGATTCCGGCGGCGGCCAGTTCGTCGGCGAAGGCCGAGCCGACGCCTTCGGAGCCGCCTGCGATGACGGCCCACGGGCCGTACTGGGTGGTGTCGATCATGGCGAGATGTACTCCTCGGTCGGTCTCAGTGCGCGACTTGGGGTGTCGGAACGGGATCTTCGTTGACGACCGGCAGCGTGCCGTCGTGTGCGGCGCGGTCGATGGTCGCGGCCAGTGCCTCGCAGCGCATCACGGGCGCACCCGGCCGGCCTTCACGGCCGGTCCACGTGTCGATCTCCCGGCAGGTCCGCTGGGACGCCTCGTCCCATTGCACGGCCGTGTGTTCCCAGCTGTACTTGAGCACCCGGACACAGGCTCCACAGGCGTCACACTCCAGCGGCTGCATTCTCACGCGCCCTCTCGAGGTTGGCCTCGACCTCCTTCTGCCAGGACGCGACCGCCTTCGTGGTGTCCATCTCGTGCTCGAAACGGTCGACCATCTCCGGGGTGACGGCGGCGCGGTCCACGTAGAACTGGTCGTACCAGCGGCGCAGCTGGTAGACGGGCCCGTCCTCCTCGCACAGCAGCGGGTTCTCGATGCGGGTCTTGTTCTTCCAGATCTCGACGTCCTGCTCGAAGCCCTTGGCGATGAAGCCGCCGAACGCGTTCGCCATCTTCTCGGCGGCGTCACCCTGGAACTGCTCGGACTTCTTGACGATGATCCCGTACATCAGGACGAACTTGTCCGGCGAGACCGGGTAGTGGCAGTTGATGAGCACCGACTCCACGTCGTAGCCCTCGTACTGATAGACGAGGTCGTCGATCATGAACGACGGACCGAAGTACGAGGCGTCGGAACGGCTTCCGAGCATGCGCGGGGTTCCCGACGCGTGCGGACGCATGTCCTCACGCGCCACGCCGCGCATGAACTGGCTCGCCACCTGGCCCTCGAAGACGTTCTTGAAGAAAGTCGGGAACGAGTAGTGCACGTAGAAGAAGTGCGCCATGTCCACGATGTTGTCGACGATCTCGCGGCAGTTCGTGTCGACCTCGGTGGTGTACCAGACCCAGTCGGACCACTCGTCGGACAGCGCGCCCTCGATCCGCGGGATGTACATGTCGTCCTCGCCGGGCGCCTGACCTTCCGGGTCGTGCCAGACGAACAGCATGCCGTCCTGCTCCAGAGTGGTCCAGGCGCGGGTGCGGGCCAGCGGGGGGACGCGGCGGGCGTAGGGGATGGACGTGCACTTGCCCTTGCCGCCCCACCTCCAGTCGTGGAACGGGCAGGCCACCGAATCGCCCTTGACGGTGCCCTGACTCAGGTCGCCGCCCATGTGCCTGCAGAACGCGTCGAGGATGTTGAGCTTGCCCTCGCTGTCGGCGAACACGACGAGCTTGGTGCCGAACGCCTCGACGCTGTGCGGTGTCCCGTCCCGGAACGGCTCGGCGAGTCCGAGGCAGTGCCAGCCCCGCGCGAACCTCGTCGGCGCGGCGCCGGCCTCGATCACGCGAACCTCGTCGTGGTGGGGCGCAGTGCTGGTCACGGTCGTTCCTTCCCGTCGAACGGTGCCACACGGGCGGCATGGTCTGTGGCTTCGGACGCTACGAGCCCGGTGACGAGGCATCGGCGTCGATCTCACTGGCCGGGACCGTGAGCCGCCGGGCCGGGCGCCTCCGCGGCTAGCATCGGGAAAATGGACAACGAGGTTCTCGGACGAGTGCGTGACCTGCTGCCCACGATCACCGAGCGTGCGCGGGCGACCGAGGACGCCCGCCGCGTGTCGGACGAGACGATCGCCGGGCTCGTCGCCACCGGGGTGTTCCGCATGTTGCAGCCGGCGCGGTACGGCGGACTCGAATCGGATCCCGTGCACTTCTACGAGGCGGTGCGCGCCATCGCCGCTGCCTGCGGTTCCACCGGGTGGGTGACGGCGGTGCTCGGCGTCCACCCGTGGCATCTGGCGCTGTTCGACGACGCCGCGCAGGCCGAGGTGTGGGGTGAGGACCCCGACGTCCTCGTCGCGTCGTCGTACTCCCCGGTCGGGACGATGGTGCGTGTCGACGGCGGCTACGAGCTGATGGGCAGCTGGCGGTTCTCGTCCGGCGTCGACCACTGCGGTTGGGCGCTGCTCGGCGGACTGATCGTCGACGACCGCGGCGACATCGTGGACAACGCGACGCTTCTCGTTCCCCGCTCCGATTACCAGATCCGCGACGTGTGGGAGAGCGTCGGACTGCGCGGCACCGGCAGCAACGAGATCGTGGTCGAACGGGCGTTCGTCCCCGACCACCGGGTGATGCGCAACTACGAGTTCTCCCAGTTGCGGGGTCCGGGGCAGAAGGTGAATCCCGGTCCGCTGTACCGAATTCCGTTCGCCACCGTCTTCAGCTCTGCCATCGCGGCCCCCGTCGTCGGTGTCGTCGCGGGCTGCTACGAGCACTTCCTCGGCCGGATGCGGGACAGGGTTCGCCTCAGCCTCGGCGGCGGCCGGTTCGTCGACGACCCGTTCGCGCAGGTCGCGGTCGGCCGGGCGTCGTCCGAGATCGACGCGGCCATCCTGCAGATGGACCGCAACGTGCGGGCCTTGATGGATGTCGCATCCGCCGGTGGCGAGATCCCGATGCAACTGCGTCTGCGGGCCCGCCGCGATCAGGTCCTGGGGACCGAACGGGCACTGAACGCCATTGACAGGCTCTTCACCATGTCCGGCGGAAACTCGCTCGACACCGGTAATCCCATCGAACGCGGCTGGCGCGACGCCCATGCAGGCGGCGTGCACGTCGCGAACGACGTCGAGCGTGCCCTCGCGCTGTACGGGCGCGGGGCGTTCGGGCTGCCCGTCGAGGACAACATGATCTGACGCGGTCACTGCTCCTTCGGCGCGGCGGTGAACCTGCGGGCCAGGTTCTCCTCCGTCGACGGCCCGGGCTCCCACGACGCGATCCACGGCCCCGTGCCCTCGCTCTGGTCGAGGACGCCGTCCTCGAGCCACGTGTGCTCGCCCCCGAGAACCTGGCCGGCGACGCGGTGGTCGACGTCGTCGGTGTTCTCCCACAGTGCGGCGAAGTGGCGGTCGATCCGCAGCCGCGCCTGCCTGCAGAAGGCATCCGCCAACGCGACGCCGCTCGCACCGTGGCCGGAGTCGCGTTCGGACTGGGCGCGCACCACGGACGCGGACATCGCGAACAGTTCGGCACCGATGTCGACGACGTGGCCGAGGAACATCTGGTGCTTCTCCATGCCCGCCTGCCACCGGGCCATCCCGTAGAACGTGGACCGGGCGAGCTTGCGGGCGTTGCGCTCCACGAACCGCAGATGCGTTGCCAGGGAGTCGAACTCGCCGAACGAATTGGGCAGTTGTCCCTTGCCGGACACCAGGTGGGGCAACCACTTGGCGTAGAACCCGCTCGCGCCGAGTGCCGCCTTCGCCTTGTGCTGCATGTCGGCCTTCGGATCGGCGAGGTCGCCCGCGGCGCGCAGATGCGCGTCGACCGCTTCGCGCGCGATGAGCAGTCGCATGATCTCGCTCGACCCCTCGAAGATGCGGTTGATGCGAAGGTCCCGCAGCAGTTGTTCGACGGGCACCGCGCGTTCTCCGCGGGCGGCGAGGGATTCGGCGGTCTCGTAGCCGCGTCCACCGCGAATCTGGACGAGATCGTCGGCGATCTGGCAGGCCATCTCGCTCGCCCACAACTTCGCCAGTGCCGCCTCGATGCGGATGTCGTTGCGGCCCTCGTCGGCCATCTGCCCGGACAGTTCCAGCACCGCTTCGAGGGCGTAGGTGGTGGCGGCGATGAAGGAGAGCTTCGACGCGACGGCCCCGTGCTCGCCGACCGGACGCCCCCACTGCACCCGTTCCGCGGACCACTCGCGGGCGATTTTGAGCGCCCACTTGCCCGCGCCCCCGCACATCGCGGGTAGCGCGAGGCGTCCGGCGTTGAGTGTCGTCAAGGCGATCTTGAGGCCGTCGCCTTCGCGACCGATCAGGTTCTCCGCGGGCACCCGCACCTGGTGCATCCGCGTCACACCGTTCTCGATGCCGCGCAGGCCCATGAACGCGTTGCGCCGTTCGACGGTGATGCCGGGGGAGTCCGCCTCGACGACGAACGCACTGATCCCACCGCGGTTGTTCGCACCTTTCGGCACCCGTGCCATCACCACGAGCAGCTCCGCGACCACCCCGTTGGTGGTCCACAGCTTCACGCCGTCCAGCAGGTAGGCGCTGCCGTTGTCGGTGGGGACGGCAGTCGACGCGAGGCGGGCCGGGTCGGACCCGACGTCGGGCTCCGTGAGCAGGAACGCGGAGATCGCGCCGGCCGCGCAGCGTGGCAGGAACTCGCGCTTCTGCTCGTCGGTGCCCGCGAGCTTGAGGGGTTCGGGGACGCCGATCGACTGGTGCGCCGACAGCAGCGCGCCGAGGCTCGGATGTACCGATGCGACGAGCATCAGCACTCGGTTGTACGCGACCTGGGACAGGCCGAGCCCGCCGTACTCCTCCGGGATCTTCAGGCCGAAGCAGCCGAGGTCGGCGAAGCCGCGGACGTAGTCGTCGGGGATCTTCGCGTCGCGCTCGATAACCGAGCCGTCCAGGGTGGCGCAGTAGTCGCGCAGTTTCACGAGAAACCGTGCGGATCGGTCGGCGTCGTCCGCAGTGGGTCGCGGGAACGGGTGCACGAGGTCGAGGGGGAATCGTCCGAGAAAGAGCTCCTTCGCGAACGAGGGTTTCTCCCAGCCACCCTCGCGGGCCTCCTCGGCAACCGCTCGCGCCTGTTCCTCCGTGACATGGGCCGGTGCAACCATGATCCGCCTCCAGACGGTGCCTCGACGCTGAAGCTACTGGTGAGTATTCACCTCGCGCCCGGTTTGCGGAACCCCGCACGCCCCGCCCTGGTCGCGTCACCTCGCGCGCCGACCGGCCGACGAGCGGTGCGAGAATCGTGACCTGGAGGTGGCGATGACGAGCTCGGCGAGACCGCCTGCGTACACCATGCGGCAGCTGTTCGTGTTCGTGGCGGTGGCGGAGACCGGCACCATCCGGGCGGCGGCCGACCGTCTGCACGTGTCCCAATCCGCGGTCTCCCTCTCGCTCACCGAACTGGAGCGGGGACTGCGCACCCAGCTCTGTGTACGGCGCCGTGCGCACGGCGTCCAGCTCACTCCGACAGGGGAGCGGGTGCTGGTCCGGGCCCGTGTCCTGCTGGAACAGGCAGGCGAACTCGCCGCCGCGGCGAGCGGCGCCGAAGGCGAGCTGACCGGGCCGTTGGCGATCGGCTGCTACTCCTCGCTGGGGCCGACGCTGCTGCCCCGGCTGCTGTACGAGTTCGCTCAACAGCACCCGCGGGTCACCGTCGACTTCGTCGAGGACAACCAGGACCGCCTCACCGCGCGACTGACGTCAGGTGAACTCGACCTCGCCATCGTGTACGACCTCGACCTGTCGCCGGAACTGCGACGGACACGGATGGACACCCGCCAGCCCGCCGTGCTGCTGCCCGCGGGGCACAGGCTGGCCGACGAACCGACGCTCGATCTGACCGAACTCGCCGAGGAACCGATGGTCCTCCTCGACGTGCCACCGAGTTCGTTCCATGCACTGCAGGTGTGTGACCGAGCGGGGTTCTCGCCCCGAATTCGATACCGGCCCAAGAATTTCGAGACAGCCCGGGCGCTGGTGGGTCGGGGTCTCGGGTGGACGCTGCTGGTTCAGCGCCCGCACCACGACGTCACCTACGAGGGTCTCGGTCTCGTCGTGCGTCACGAGGTGAACCCGCCGATTCCGCCCGTCGACATCATTCTCGTGTGGTCGCCGACGGTGATGCTCAGCAAGGCCGCGCGTGCGTTCGTCGACTTCGCGACCGCGGAGTCGGACACCCATCCTCAGGATTTGTGAGCAATCACCCTCGGATCTTGCGCTTTTCACAGGTTGTGATCGGCGTCAAGATGCTTGAGAGACCGCGACGACGGTCATACGCCGGACGAGTCGGCCTGTGCAGTCACCGGCGACCGAACTCATCGCGTGCTTTCGAGTAATGAAAGGTCCCGACCATGACCTCAACCGTGTCGACACCCCCTGCCGCCCTCGGGTCGCAGCGACACCGGCGCGCCCGGAGAGCGGCGCTCGGCAGCTTCGTCGGTACGGCGATCGAGTGGTACGACTTCTTCATCTACGGCACCGCCGCCGCCCTGGTGCTCGGCCACCAGTTCTTCCCCGGCTCCTCCGATCTCGCCGGCACCCTCGCCGCCTTCGCGACGCTCGCGGTCGGATTCGTCGCACGCCCCATCGGTGGCATCGTGATGGGCCACTTCGGTGACCGTGTCGGCCGCAAGTCGATGCTCGTCGTCTCCCTGCTGCTGATGGGCTGTGCGACCGTCGGCATCGGTCTGCTGCCGAACTACGACGCGATCGGTGCTCTCGCCCCGATCCTGCTGGTGACGCTGCGCTTCGTCCAGGGCCTCGGCGTCGGCGGCGAGTGGGGTGGCGCGGTGCTCGTCGCCACCGAGAACGCACCGGAGGGCCGCAAGGGGCTCTACGGAGCCGCGCCCCAGATAGGGGTTCCCGCCGGTGTTCTCGTGGCGAACCTCGTGTACCTGCCCCTGACCGCCTTCCTGAGCGAGGACGCGTTCAACTCGTGGGGCTGGCGCATCCCGTTCCTGCTCAGCGCGGTCCTGGTACTCGTCGCGATGTGGATCCGCCTCGGCCTCGAGGAGAGCGACGAGTTCGAGGCCGCCAAGGAGTCGGAACAGCCGGGCACGCTGCCGATTCTCGAGGTCCTGACCAAGCACTGGAAGACCGTCCTGCTCGCAGGCGGAACCTTCATCGCCACCAACGGCATCGCCTACGCGTACATGGTCTACGTACTCAAGTACGGCGAGACCGAACTCGGCTTCAGCAAGACCACCATGCTGTTCCTGCTGATCGGTTCGTGCCCCTTCTGGATGGCGGGCATGGCGTTCAGCGCGTGGAAGTCCGACACCCTCGGACGCCGCACCGTCTACGTGCGCAGTTCGATCGCCCTCGTGATCATCGCCGCCGCGTTCTTCCCACTGATGGACACCGCCGCGCTGCCGATCATGGCCACCGCGATGATCGCGCTCGGTTTCGTCCTCGGCTGCTGCGCCGGACCACAGTCCGCGCTCTTCGCCGAACTCTTCCCCCCGGCCATCCGCTACTCGGGCGCCTCCCTCGGCTACCAGGTCGGCGCCATCCTCGGCGGCGGCCTCGCCCCGATCGTCGCCACGGCCCTGTACGCGAGCTTCGACACGTCGCTCGCGATCACCGGCTACTTCGTGCTGATCGCCCTGATCAGCCTCGCCAGCATCCTCGTGCTGAAGGTGCCCGACACCACGTCCTCCCGTCCGATCGAGCAGGAAGCAGCCTAGACCGATGTCGACCTACTACCAGCCCATGAAGTACCCGGCCTCGACGTTCGAGTCGATGGCCGCCACCGACGACGCCCTGCCCGTCGTCGTTGTCGGTGCGGGCCCCGTCGGCATGGGGGTCGCGCTCGGACTCGCGCAGCGCGGCATCCCCGTCACCGTTCTCGAAGCGGCCGACCAGGTGTCGTTCGGCTCCCGCGCCATCTGCATCTCCCGCCACAGCCTCGAGGTCGCCGCGCGCCTCGGCTTCGGCGCCGAGTTGGAGAAGATCGTGCTGCCATGGGTCGGCGGACGCAGCTTGTACCGCGACCAGCAGGTGCTGCACTTCCAGATGCGCAACGCCGACCACGACGTCCGGCCGCCGATGGTCAACGTCTCGCAGTCCGAGTTCGAGCAGATCATGGTCGACACCATCGAGGCTAACCCGCTGATCACCCTGCACTGGGCGGCGAGCATCGCGGGGGTGCTGCGGTCCGACGACGAGGTCACCCTCGAGGTGGACACCGCCGACGGGACGCGTCACCTGCGGGCCCGCTGGGTGGTCGCCGCCGACGGCGGCCGCAGCCGGATGCGGGAACTCGCCGGAATTCGCATGCAGGGCAACAACTACGACGGTCGTTACGTCATCGCCGACATCCACTGGGAATCGGAACTGCCCGCCGAACGGACGGTGTGGTTCGATCCGCCCTCCAATCCGGGTTCGACGATCATCATGCACAAGCAGCCTCGCGACATCTGGCGCATCGACTACCAGCTCGATCCGTCCGAGGACGCCGAGCTCGAGACCCGGGAAGATCGCATCCGCGATCGCATCACCCGGCACCTGGAGTGGCTCCGGAACGACTTGCCGTGGACGCTCGAGTGGCACGGCTTCTACAGTGCCCGCGCACTCGCGCTCGAGGATTTCACCCACGGCCGCATCCTGTTCGCCGGGGACGCCGCGCATCTGGTTCCGATCTTCGGTGTCCGCGGACTGAACTCGGGCATGGAGGACGCCGAGACCCTCGCCTGGCAGCTCGCAGCCGTCGTCAACGGAAGCGCGAATCCGGATCTGCTGCAGTCGTATTCGGTGGAGCGGCACGACGCGTGGCGGCAGAACATCGCGAACGCGGGAAAGAGCACGCTCATCATGTCGCCCGGCAGCCACGGCTACCGGACGACGCGCGACGCCATTCTCGCGCTGTCGGTGACCCGTCCCGAGTTCAGCCATCTCATCAACCCGCGCCAGTCCAGTGCCACGAACGCCCGGCTCTCGCCGCTCACGTGGCCGACTCCCGCCGACTCCTCCGGTGTCGCCCCGGGAGACCCGGTCGAGGACCGTCGCGTGGTTACCCGCGACGGCACCGAGACCACACTCAACATGCTGCGCGGCAGCGGTTTCGCGGTGCTCGGGATGAACGTCGATGCCGCCGCGCTGGCCACCGCCGCCGCCACTCTGGCCGGTGCGCTCGCGCCGGAGTCGGTGCGGGCGATCCTGATCGGGTCGGATGTCGCGGCCGCGTCGGTCGCTGTCGTACCCGACGCCGACGGTGGTGTCGTCGCGACACTCGGTGCACGCGACGGTGAGGTGTTCGTGATCCGTCCCGACGGCCTGCTGCTGTGCCGCATCGACGGCATCGCCCGAATCGACGACGTCGTCCGTCATCTCGGCCAGGGTGACGCACCGGTGGGCGCGACCACCGCCGTCGCCGGCGGACCAACGATCGATCCGGCCGAACTGCGTCGCGAGAACGTCTGGATGGGTCTGTCCGACGCCCTCGATCAGGTGGCCGGTAGCGATCGCGAGGGCTTCCTGACCCGGCTGGCGCTCGTGCTCGGATCGCAGGTCGGGCAGCGCGAATTCGAGGAGGCCGTCGCGGCCGCCACCGACCTGGCGCTCACCGTTCCGGCCGACGCGGACGCGGGTGCCGCCGTCGGCGCCTGAGCGGGTCTCGCGAATCCGGCGCCGCCCGGCAGTGGTCGGCGGCGCTGGATTTGACTCTCGTTGCTACCGGTCGCCGGCGCGACGCAGTAGGTAGCGCCGCTCGCTGTCGTTGGCGGTGAGTTCCGCCGCCGCACGGAACTGCTCGCGTGCTCGCGTGCCGTCACCGAGCTGATCGAGCAGGTGTGCCCGGACGGTTCGCGCTCGCTGTGCGACGAGGGGATCGTCCGTGATGCCGTGGGTTCGATCGAATTCGTCGAGAAGTGCGACGCCCCTGCGTGGACCGAAGGCGTGTGCGACGGCGACGACGCGACTGAGTCGGACCGGTGCGGTGGGCTGTAACTGTTCGAGCCACAGGTACAGTGCGGCAATCTGGGGCCAATCCGTCTCGTCGGAAGTCCCCGCCTGTGTGTGAGTCGCGGCAATCGCGGCTTGAAGTTGATATGGCCCAACATGATTACGAGCCCAGGCCTGCTCGATCAGTCGGGTGCCCTCGGCGGTCAGTCGCGAGTCCCAACGGGAACGATCCTGCTCCGCGAGCGGGACGAGTTCGTCGTCGGTGTCGGTGCGGGCCGATCGTCGCGCCTCGGTCAACAGCATCAGGGAGAGCAGGCCGGTCGCCTCGGGATCATCGGGCACGTGCGAGCACAGCATCCGCGTCAGCCGGATCGCCTCCGCCGTGAGATCGGCACGCGACAGTTCGTCACCGGCGCTGGCGGTGTACCCCTCGTTGAAGACGAGGTAGAGCACGCGCATCACCGTTGTCGTCCGCGCTGCGAGATCCTCGTCGGCACGAATCTCGAATCGGGCTCCGGACCTCTTCAGGGTCTGTTTGGCCCGGCTGATCCGAGTCCCCAACGTGGCTTCGGTTGTGCCGTAGGCGTGCGCGATCTCGGCCGTGGTCAAACCGCCGACTGCCCGAAGTGTCAGTGCGACCTGGGAGGTCTCGCTGAGTGTCGGGTGACAGCACAACAACAGAAGAAGCAGGCTGTCGTCGCGATCACCGAGGACGGGCCCGGGTCGATCGGAGTCGACGAGTACGGCGGCGCTGTACGCGAACTCCTCCTCGCGGCGCCGGGACGCCTGCTCGGAGCGAATGAGATCGACCATCTTGCGGTAGCCGACGCGGATCAGCCAACTGCGCGGCTCATCGGGGACGGTGCCCGCCGTCCAGGCGCGACCTGCCGCGAGGAGGGCTTCCTGCGTTGCCTCCTCTGCCAGAGCGAATCGGCCGAAGCGGCGCACCAGCGCACCGAGTACGTGTGGCGTCTCGGCGCGCAGCACGTCCTCGATACGCCGATCGACGGTTCGCGCGTCAGTGGCCGGATGGTCCATCAGGCGAAGTCGTCGCCCATTATCGGTCGGATCTCCATCGGCTCACCGAGGACATCGACCATCCGCGCGACGATGTCGCGGGCGCGCTCGAGGCTCGAGCACTCGATGATCGCGAAGCTGGCGAGGACCTCCTTCAACTCGGCATAGGGGCCGTCCGTGGCGACGACGCCGCCGTCCGTCTTCCGGACGGTGGTCGACACGGCCGGGTGGCCCAGACCCTCGCTCAGTACGAACTCGCCGGTCTCTCGGAGCTCTGCCTCGAACTTCTGGTAGGCGGCGAACGCGGCCAACGCGTCGTCGCCGGGGGTATCAGCGGTCTCGGCGTCCCAGGAATCTGCGGGGGTGTAGCTCAGCAGCAGAAACTTCATCGCATTCCTCCGTGGCTCGTTTGCTTTGTCAGCCTACGGGTTTCACCGACCGCGGCGCAGGATGAGCGAGTACGCCGTGACCCACGTGAACGCGATCAGACCGGTCACCGCGATCTGGAGACTCGCCTTCGACGGAGACACCGGCAGCAGTAGCACGAGCGCCGTGATCCCGTGGCCGACCGCAGCCCGCATGTGCCTGGCGCGGAGCGCACGGATCAGCAGCGTGATGCACGCAGCGGCGAGTGCGACGAACGACAGGACCGCTGCGGCGGAGTGGGCGACAGCGTGCCACGACATGTCCACCGAGCCTTCGGGTGCCCCGATCGGAAACCCGTTCTGCGGATCCATCGGGAAGCCCCCGGCGACAGCGAAAGCCGCTCCGAAAATGCCGAGGAACACCGGCACGACGCGTGAGCCGACACCGTCCGTGACGACGCGGAGGTGCGCGACCGCGAGGCCGAGGACGCCCAGTCCGGCGAGCACGAAGGTGAGCACCTGAATCCACCCGAGGTCACCTGTCGCGAGCTGGCTCAGGGGATGGACACGCAGATCGAAACCGGGCCGGACCAGCGCCTGGACGGCAGACGACAGGTAGAAGAGTGGTCCCGCGATCGCCGCGGCGGTGAGCAGGAGCCGGGTTTCCTCGGCTGATCGAGGAGCCGTGTGCTCGCGGAGCTTTGTCGTGTCCATGATGGCCTCCGGGGGTCGGTGCCACCGTCCCAATCGGGACGGCGTTCACGGACACCACGGAGCGGGTGTCGTTCCTTCGACATCACCAGACGAAATTCTTCCGCACCTGATGTCGAGAACCCGAGCAGGGCTCCGAGGTTTCCACGAGAGCAGCCGCAAGGACGCTGCTCCGAACCGGACAAGGGAGCACATCATGAACGAGACCACCAGCGACGTCGTCGACGGGAACGAGCAGGCGCCGCCCAGCGCCCGAATCCGCGAGCTCGACAGACTGGTCGGAACCTGGACCGTGACCGGCGGCGCCGAGGGCACGGTGCGATACGAGTGGATGCCGGGCGGGTACTTCCTGGTTCAGCACGTCGAGCTCGAACAGTACGGCGAGCGGGTGAGAGGGTTCGAGGTGATCGGACACCTGCACCCGTTCGGGGAGCCGGTCGGTGACGAGATCGTCTCCAGGTTCTACGACTCGGAAGGCAACACCTTCGACTACGTCTACGAACTGGAGGGCGACGTCCTCACCATCTGGGCCGGCGCGCAGGGGAGCCCGGCGTATTTCCGCGGCAGCTTCGCGGACAGTGATCGAACGATGACGGGCGACTGGGTCTACCCGGGTGGGGGCGGATACGCGTCCACGATGACGCGCCGGCAGGTGTAGGAGCGTCGGGGCGAGGAGGCCGGCTACGGCTGACCCCCCGCCCCGCCGCGTCCGTCAACGCAGCAGGAGCGCACCCAGCCTCCGGGCCGCGGCCATGACCGCCTCGCCCAGCTTCTGCTCGTCCGAGGAGTCGAACACCGAGAGACCGATGCTGACGAGGTCGGACGGGCGGCGATTGGGCACTGCCGCCGAGATTCCGGTGACCGAATGAGTGACCTCCCCCGACGTCACCGCGAATCCGCGCTCGCGTGCGCGGGTGACCTCCGGGCGCTCTCCCTCACGCGGCGGTAGCGCTGCGAGCATCGCCAGCCCCGCCGACCCGCGGTTGATCGGGTCGACCTGGCCGGCATCGAAGCCGACGTGGGCGCGCGAGTTGCGTGGCTCGATGACCATCAGCGCGCGCACCGCGTCCTCGCCTTCGCGAACCGCGAGGTGGGCGGTGGCCTCGACCGTCTCGGCGAGCTCTTCGAGCACGGGCCGTGCGAGTTCCCTCAGGTCCTGTTCCACCGCACTCGCGAGCGAGACGAGTCCCGAGCCGAGCAGGATGCGCTTGTTCTCGGTGCGCCGGCACAGGCGGTGCGCGTCGAGCGTGCGCACGAGACGGTCCGCGACCGTCCGGTGGACACCGATTCCGTCTGCGATCTCGGTGATGGTCAGTCCGTACTTGTGCTGGGTGAGCAGTTCGAGGATCTCCAGCCCGTTGTGCAGGGTTTTCGACATCCGCGAATCGAGTTGAACGCCGCTAGAACTCCCCGGGTTCTCGTGCTCTTTCTCATCGGATCGGGCCGATGGCATGAATCCCTCCCTTGACGTGTGTGAGGCGAGCCACCTACAGTTCACCTTAATCGCACTATGCGTTCGATTATCGCACACATGGCGAGGCGGTGCAATCCCGATCGGGATGTGTCGGAGAGTGATCGAGGAGTCCGTCATGACAGGGATCGAGGCCCGCGCCGACGTCGGCGTGGCGGTGTTCGTGGAGATCCATCAGCTGTACGGCCGACAGAGCCACCTCATCGACGAGGGGCACGCGGCCGAGTGGTCGGCCACCTTCACCGCCGACGGCGAGTTCCACTCGCCCAGCTACCCGGCCCCGGTCGTGGGGGCGGACGCGCTCACCGCGTTCGCCGACGCGTTCTTCACGAACGCCTCCGCGGCGGGTGAGACGCACCGCCACGTGCTCACCAACATCGCCGTCGACCATGTCGGCGACGACGAACTCGAGGTCAACGCCTACCTGCAGATCATTGCAACCCCGTCCGGTGGCGATTCCCGTCTCGTGCGGTTCACCACCGTCACCGACCGTGTGGTGCGAGTAGGCGGACAGTGGCTCATCGCGCGCCGCGTCGTCCGCCGCGACGATCAGGCCCGACCGGCCTGATTCCTCGAGGCTCGGTCGACGAGTATCTCGAATTTTATTGCAGAACATCGTTTTTGGAGGAACGCCCGATCATGACCGAAACCGCTGACGCCCAGAATCCCGGCCGCACCGACACCTCGCAGATGAGCGCCCTCTACCCGGAGATGGCCGGCAAGGTTGCCATCGTCACCGGCGCCGCTCGGGGCATGGGCGCGGCCTTCGCGGCCGGTCTCGCCACCCGCGGTGTCAACGTCCTCGGCGCCGACATCAACGAAGACCAGATGGTGGCCACCGCGGACGAGATCACCACCACGCTCGCCGCGAACTCGCTCGCCGCAACTCCCGGACGCGTCGTCGGCGCGCGCGTCGACGTCACCAAGGCAGACGACCACGAGGCTCTCGCGCAGATCGCGTTGAATGAGTTCGGCCGAATCGACTTCTGGATCAACAACGCCGGCATCTTCCCGTTCGGGCTCGTGGAGGACATCTCGCCCGAACAGATCTCCGCCGTGCTCGACGTCAACGTCGAGGGCGTGCTGTTCGGCTCTCAGGCCGCGGCCCGGCACATGGTGCCCGGCGGCGCGATCGTCAACATGTCGTCGGTCTCCGCGGTGCGCAACCGCCGTGGCCGCGCCGCCTACTGCACGTCCAAGGCGGCTGTCGCTCACCTGACTCAGTCGCTTGCGGTCGAGCTGGGAGACAAGGGAATCCGCGTCAACGCGATCGCCCCCGGCTACATCGACACCGAGATGACCCGCTGGGTCCAGGAAGATCCCGTCGCCCTGGCGAACGCCCTGGACTCCGTGCCGCTGCACCGGCTGGGTTCGCCCGAGGAGGTCTTCGGTCCGATGCTGTTCCTGCTGTCGGACAGCGCCCGCTACGTCACCGGCCACTCCATCGCCGTCGACGGCGGTTCGCGCCATGTCTGAGTCCACGTCCGAAGGGTGCGGCTACCCGAACGTCGTCCTGGTCACCGGCGCCGCCGGCGGCATGGGCGCCAATCATGCGAAAGCGCTCGCCGCGCAGGGTGTGCACGTGTGCGTCGCCGACGTCGCGGACACGTCCGCGGTGATGTCGGAGATCGAGGCCGCGGGCGGCAGTGCGTCGGCGCACCTGCTCGACGTCGCCGACTCGGCCGCGTGGACGGCAGTGGTCGACGAGATCCGTTCCACCAAAGGTGAACTCGGTGGTCTGGTCAACAACGCCGGTATCAGTCGTCGGCGCGAGTTCATGGACACCCCGGACGACGTCTGGGAACTGACCATGCGGATCAACCTGTTCGGGCCGTTCTACGGGATGAAGGCCGTCGCGCCGCTGATGCGGGAGAGCGGCGGCGGGTCGATCGTGAACATCTCGTCGATATCCGGTCAGGTCGGATACTTCTCACCGGCGTACGCGTCGAGCAAGTGGGGCCTGACCGGGTTGTCGAAGTCGGCTGCCGGACAGTTCGCGCAGTGGGGCATCCGGGTGAACTCCGTCCACCCCGGACTGGTGGGCACGGCACTCGTCGGAGGGGCGGACGCCTTCGTCAAGGCCTCGCTGGAGAGCATTCCGGCGGGACGCATGGGCACGGTCGACGAGATCACGGACGCGGTGCTGTTCCTGCTGTCCGACCGGTCCACGTACATGAACGGCAGCGAGGTGACGGTCGACGGCGGCCTGGTGTCCAACGGGCTGTACCACCGCATCCTCGCCGGAACGGGAGGAGTCCTCTCATGAGCGAAGACAACTGGGACGTCGTCGTCATCGGCGGTGGCGGAGCGGGGCTCGCGGCCGCGGTGTCCGCGGCCGAGCAAGGCGCATCGGTGCTGCTGTTCGAGTCACAGACCGAACTGGGCGGCTCGACGCAGCTGTCGGCGGGACTGTTCACCGCCGCAGGAACGAGCGTCCAGCGTGGCCTCGGTATCGAGGACTCCGCGGAGAAGTTCTTCCAGCACTACATGGACCTCAACCACTGGATGCTCAAGCCGGGCCTGGTCCGGGCGTTCTGCGAGAACGCCGGTCCCACCCTCGAATGGCTTCTCGACCTGGGTGTCGAGATCCCGGCCCGGGAGTCGGCCAACGCGCACATGCCGGGGCTGGCCCAGGCAGGCGTCGAGGACGTCTGGCGGGGTCACGTGCCCAAGGACCAGGGCTACGGCCTGGTGCAGGTGCTCGACAAGGCCCGCCGTGAGCGGGGCGTCGAGGTGGTCGTGAACACCCGGGTGCAGTCGCTGATCGTCGAGGACGGCCGCGTCGCCGGTGTCGTCGCCGACGACATCGAGGTCCGTGCGTCGTCGGTGGTGATCGCCACCGGCGGGTTCGCGCAGAACAAGGATCTGGTCGACCGCCTGTACCCGGATGCGAACAAGGGCGGCGACTCCCTCTTCGTCGTGGCCGCGCCGGGCAGTCAGGGCGACCACCTGGCCTTCGGCGAGCAGGTCGGCGCGGCCGTCGCAGGCGAGGGCTGGGGACTGATGCTCCCGACGGTCTACTTCCAGCGCCACCACCACTGGCAGTCGGGCTTCCCGCCCAAGTCGCGGATCTACGTCAACGGCGCTGGACGTCGATTCATGGACGAGGACGCGTCGTATGCGGTGTCGACCGGCATCATCGATGCGCAGGAAGGTGGCGCCTGGGTCGTGTTCGACGAAAGGGCTAGACTGAATCTTCCTGCGGGATATACTGATTGGGTTCCCGAGCGGGTTCAGGGCGAGGTCGACGCAGGACGCACTCTCCGAGCGGACACGCTCGTGGGCCTCGCCGCCGCGATGGATGTTCCGGCCGATGCACTCGAGTCGGCCGTCGCGCGGTGGAACGATCAACTCCCGAACGGTGTCGACGACGACTTCCTGCGTCATCGGACCCTCTCGAACAAGGGATCGACCGCCAATCCGGATCCGATCGACCAGGGCCCGTTCTACGCGGCCCGGTTGCTGCCCGCCGAACTCGTGTGCACGCATGCGGGCGTCGAGATCGACGGCAATGCATCGGTATTGGATCGGACCGGACGTCCGGTCGACGGACTCTTCGCGGCCGGCGAGGCCGGAGCCGGCATCCTCGGCCTCCGGTACGTGGGTGGCGGCAACGCCGTGGCGAACGCCCTCACGATGGGCCGGCTCGCCGGAATCAACGCTGCGCGCACCGCACGCGGCGAGTCGACGACATCGACGGCACTGACAACAGCAGGAATCTGACACCGAGCGTGTTGCGTACCAGACACCTACAAAGGACCATCCATGACAACGAACGACATTGTGGAGCCCGCGGTTCGTAACTCCGGGCCCGCCCGAGGACCGGATTCCGTGCAGACCGAGGCCCAGCCGAAGCAGTCCACCGTGAAGGTGGTGCGCGCCGCCATCGTCGGTACCGTCGTCGAGTACTACGACTTCGGTATCTACGGCTACATGGCGACGATCATCGCGTCGCTGTTCTTCGTCTCGGAGAACGACACCGCCGCCCTGCTCGGTACGTTCGCGACGTTCGCCGTCGCGTTCTTCCTCCGGGTGCCCGGTGGCATCTTCTTCGGGCACATCGGCGACAAGTACGGCCGCAAGAACGCCCTGTCCTGGACGATTCTGCTGATGGTCGTCGCGACGGCGGCGATGGGCATGATGCCCACCTACGTCACGCTCGGTGTGTGGGCGACGGCGATCCTGGTGCTGGCACGCTGCCTGCAGGGCTTCGCGGCCGGCGGTGAGCTCGGCGGTGCCAACGCGTTCGTGTCGGAGTCCGCGCCTGCGAGGTGGCGTGCCTTCCAGACGTCGATGGTCAATTCGGGAACCTACATCGGCTCCCTGGTCGCATCACTGACCGCGCTGGCACTGACGTCGGTCTTCACGCACGACCAGATCCTGTCGTGGGCGTGGCGTATCCCGTTCCTGCTCTCGGTCGTCATCGGTGTCGTCGGCATCTGGATCCGGAACCACATGGAGGACACCCCGCAGTTCAAGGAACTCGAGGACAAGGGCGAGACCGCGAAGGTGCCCGTCAAGGAACTGCTGACCACCTCGGGCTCGTCGCTCGTCAAGATCATCTTCCTCGGTGCGCTCATCACCGGTGGCTACTACATCGCCTCGGTGTACGCGGCCACCTACCTGCAGAAGGCAGGCGGACAGTCGTCGACGGTCGCATTCCTGTCCACGTCGCTGGCCCTGGTCCTCGGTGTCATCACGCTCCCGATCGCGGGCTACCTCGCCGACAAGTACGGCCGCAAGCCCGTGCTGTTCACCGGCACCATCGCCGCGGTCGTGCTGGGTGTCCCGATGTTCATGCTCATGGCGGGCGGCAGCATCTGGCAGGCGATCGTCGGACAGTCGGTCCTGTTCATCGCGGTGTCGGTGGTCAACGGTGCGTCGTACGTGACGTACGTCGAGATGCTCAAGGCATCGGTCCGCTACAGCGGACTCGCGCTGGGCAACAACATCACCAACATGGCTCTCGGTGGCACGGCCCCGTTCATCGCGACGTGGCTGATCGACGTCACCGGAAACAACCTCGCGCCGGCCTTCTACTTCGTGTTCTGCGCGCTGCTCACCCTCGGCGCGATCTTCTTCGTCAAGGAGACGAAGGGCATCGAACTGCGGGTCGACTAGACACCGAACCGACCACGGGCCCCGGCGACAACGGCGTCGCCGGGGCCCGTTTCGTACGAGAGGAGCATCCATGTCGCTGTGCGACAAGCAGGAGATCACCGAGGTCCTGTACCGCTATGCACGGGCGGTGGACCGCAAGGACTTCGACCGAGTGGCCGAGTGCTACTTTCCCGAGGCGATCGACAACCACGGCGGCTACGTCGGCACGGTGGACGGTCTGATCGAGGACATGAAGTCCCGGCACGCCACCATCGACTCGTCGCTGCACTACATCACCAACGTCCTGATCGACCTGCACGGTGACACGGCGAACGTCGAGTCGTACTGCCTGTGCTATCTACGGCAGGCTCCCGTCGCTCCGGGCGGCCCGCAGTCCCGCGTCACCGTCAAATGCCGCTACGTCGACCGCTTCGAGCGTCGTGAAGGGCAGTGGCGCATCGCGGACCGCATCGTCGTGTTCGACGAGTCCGTGACCGAAGAGATCGTCGACGGCCTCGACGCCGCCTGGGTCCGGTCGCGCCGGTCCCTCGAAGACCCGGTGTTCACCGGGAAGCCCTGATCGACGACGGCGCCTGCCGTCCTACTCCTTCGAGTAGTCCGTGCTCAGCCACTTCTGGGGCCGCATCCGGATCAGGATCGATCGCGGCGTGACGTTCTGCGCGGTGAACGCCGTGCCCTCCTCCTCGCCGAGATACCGCACCGCGATGGCGGCGGCCTGATCCGCGGTGATCGGTTCGATCGCGGTGATCGGGCCCTCGGCGGTGACGTACTTGTACGGCACCTGCTCCACCTGTGCGGTGATGGCGAACCGTCCGGCGGCCTTCAGCAGGTCGTGCTTGACGGTGTCGGTCTCGGTCCACAACAGCACGTCGCCGCCCGGTTCGTACCCGTACCAGATGGGTACCGCAAGCGGTGCCCGGTCGGGTCTCTCGACCGCGATCACCCCGACATGTGGCTCGGCGAGGAAGGTCTGACGCTCCGCGGTGGTCATCGTCGGCATCGCACGATCCTTTCGGTGGGGGTCGTCTCAGGCGACAACGACGAGTGTGGCCGAGGTGTTCCCGGCCACACTCGCAAAACAGGGTGAGGGGAACCCATTGCCGGTCTGACCGGCAATGGGTTCCCCTCACCCGTGTGCTCACGTCCGCACGAAGGCGGACGTCGTCACACGATCTCGTCGAGATCGACGCCCTTCGTCTCCTTGCTGAACAGCAGGGCGGTCACGGTGATCGCCATGGTGACCACCAGGTACCCGATGACGGTGCCGACACCGTGGTTCTCGATCAGCCACACGGCGATGAACGGCGCGGGTGCGCCCGCGATGATCGACGAGCCCTGGAACACCAGTGACGAGCCCGCGTAGCGATATCGGGTCGGGAACAGTTCGGTGATCCACGCGGCTTCCGGACCGGCAAGCATGCCGTGGAAGAAGGCACCGACGCAGACGCCGATCCACAGCATCGACAGGCTCTGCTGCTGGACGAGCCAGAAGAACACCGGCGCCCAGACCACGAGGATGGTTGCCGGGACGAGCATCGCGATTCTGCGGCCCACGCGATCGGACCAGGCGCCGCCGCCGATCATGCCGACGAACTGGAACAGCGAGGCGAAGGTGACGGCCAGGATGACGTCGCCGCGGTGGAAGTCCTGGTACGTCGTGGCATAGGCGATGACGAAGACCGTGTACACGTAGAACGCGATGTTCTCGCCGAGTCGCATCCCGAGGCCGATCAGCACCGCGCGCGGACGGGAGAGGGCCTCGAGAATGCTCGACCGCTCCTGCGCCGCAGGGTTCTTCGCCGCCTGCTCCTGCGCGGCCTTGAAGACGGGGGACTCCTCGACGCCACGCCGCACCCAGTAGCCGACGATCAGCAGCGGGATCGCGAAGAGGAACGCGACACGCCAGCCCCACTGGTCGAACGCGTCGTCGCTGAGCAGCAGGCCGAGCGCCGAGACGACGACGGTCGCGAGGACGGTGCCCATCGGGGCTCCCGCCTGCGGCCAGGATGCCCAGAATCCGCGCTTGCGCGGTTCGCCGTACTCGCTGACGAGCAGCACCGCGGCACCGAATTCGCCGCCGAGCGCGAAGCCCTGGATCATGCGGAGCACGACGAGTGCGACCGTGGCCCAGATGCCGATCTGGTCGTAGGTGGGCAGCAGGCCGATCGCTGCAGTCGCGACGCCGAGCATCGAGAACGTCGCGACCAGCATCGGTTTGCGACCGAACTTGTCACCGAGATGCCCGAAGACGATGCCGCCGAGTGGCCGGGCGACGAAGCCGAGGCCCTGTGTGGCGAGGGCGAGCAGCAGCTTCGCGACGCCGCTGTCGCCGGGGAAGAACAGCGGACCGAGCACGGTCGCGGCGAGGATGCCGTAGATCGCGAAGTCGTACCACTCGAGCACGGCGCCGGCCATGCTGCCTGTGAGAACCCGCTTGAAGCTGGAGCGGGTCGGCGTGGTGGTGCCGGCCGCCCCGGCAGGTGGCGAGAGGGTGGGTGATCCCATGACGGATCCTTTCGGGTGCTGAAAGCGTGGGGGTGCGCGGCTCAGAGCGCGAGGGTGAGCTTGGATCCGCAGGCGCGCGAGCAGCAGGTCATCATCGACTTGTTCTGGGCACGTTCGGTTTTGGTCAAGACGACGTCGCGGTGGTCGACCTCGCCGTCGAGGACGGGCACTTCACACGATCCGCACAGCCCCTCCTCGCAGTCGCTCTGGATGTCGATGTTCGATGCCCGCAGTGCGTCGAGCACCGTCTGGTCCGCGGCGACCGTGACGGTCAGGCCGGAGTCGCGCAGCTCGACCTCGAAGGCGTGCTCGTTCGCCGGATCGAGCGTGGTCAGGTTCGACGTGAAGTGTTCGACGTGCAGGGAGTCCTCCGGCCAGTGCGCGGTGGCCTCCTCCAGCGCGGCGAGCAGGCGCTCCGGGCCGCACGAGTAGATCTGGGTGCCCGCGACCGGGTCGGCGAGCAGCGCCGGGATGTCGAGGCGGTTGCCGGCCGCGCTCGCATGCACGACGAGCCGGTCCCCGTGGTCCGTGCCGAGCCGCTCGAGCAGCGCCATCGTCGTGACATCGCGCCCGCAGTAGTGGATCTCGTAGTCCTTGCCGGTCGCCTTGGCGTGGTCGGCCATCGCGACGATCGGGGTGATCCCGATTCCGCCTGCCACGAAAATGTAGCGGTCGGCGTCGGCGTCGAGCCGGAAGTGGTTGCGGGGGCCGCGCAGTGTCAGGGTGTCTCCGGCCTGCAGGGTGCGATGCACGTACCGCGATCCGCCGCGACTCTCCGATTCCTCGAGCACGGCGATCTCGTAGACCGACAGGTCGTTCGGGTCGCCGCACAGCGAGTACTGCCGCGACACTTCGTCGAGGTCGACGTCGATGTGCGAGCCCGGGGTCCACCGCGGCAACGGCCGACCGGACGGATCGGACAGCGTCACCCGCACGACGCCCTCCGCTGCCGGGGTGATCGCGTCGACGGTCACGGTGCGGGACACGGCGGCCTTGGACGGTTCCCCGATCGTGACCGGGTGCCGCCGGCCGAGCAGGGCGGGGTCGCGGCGCTCCGGGTTCTCGGCCGGATCCCACTGCACCCACACGTGATCCGGTCCGCGGAACGACGTGTTGGGCAGATAGGTGAACTCCTGATCCGGGACCAACTCCAGGTGGGGCAGCCGGGAGGTGAGCTCCTCGAGGAAGATCTGCATCTCCATCCGGGCGAGGTTCTTGCCCAGGCACTGATGGCCGCCGAATCCGAATGTCAGGTGGTCACTGGAGTTCTCGCGGCGGATGTCGAAATCGTCCGCGCCCTCGAAGTGGCGGTCGTCGCGGTTCGCGGAGGACGTCACGATCAGCAGCTTCGAACCGGCGGGGATCTCGACGCCACCGATCGTGGTGTCCGCGGTGACCAGCCTGCGCCAGGCGGCAACGGAACCGGAATGCCGCAGGCACTCCTCGACGGCGCCGGAGATCAGGCTCGGATCGGCGCAGAGCTCCTCCCAGACGCTGCGGTTCTCCAGCAGCAGGCGGAAGGCGTTCGCGGAAGCGTTGGCCGTGGTCTCGTGTGCCGCAACGATTCCCGCCATCATCATGGAGTGCAGGTAGGAGTCGGTGACGACGTCGGGCAGCTCCTGCTGCATCCGGATGCCGTACGGCATCCAGCCGTGACCGCTCGGATCCTGCCGCATCTTCTCGAGCACCTGGCCCGCGTACTGCCAGAACTTGCCGACCGCTTCGGCGACCGCGACCTGTTGCTCGGGGGCGGGACGCCCCCAGGTGTTCACGGTGTGCGCGATCGAGTACTCGCGCATCGTGTCCATGTCCTCCTCCGGGACCCCGAGGAAGTGCAGCGCCACGGTGAGCGGGACCTCCCAGAGCATTTCGTCCACGAGGTCGACGCGGCCGGTGTCGATGAAACGGTCCACGTACTCGCGGGTCAGGCGGCGGACCATCGGTTCGTGGTGGACCAGTTCCTTTGGGGTGAAGGGGTCCATCAGCACGCGCCGACGCGGCATGTGCGCGGGCTCGTCCTCGTTCACCAGGGTGCGTGCCATCGCGTAGTCGTACTTCGCGAGCGTCGCTGTCGCCTCGTCGGAGACCGGGGTGATCTTCTCCAGTGCGATCGAGGGTGAGAACAGGATGTTGTCGCGGAAGACGGCCTTGACGTCGTCGTACCGGGTCACGACCCAGTAGCCGATCTCGGGGCTGTAGAACACCGGCTCCTCGTCACGCGACCAGCGCAGCGACGCCGCCGGATCGAGCTGGTAGGCGCCTCCGAAGGGGTCGAACGCGGCCGCCCGCGCCGACACCGGGCACCCGTCGGGTTGAAGCGTGCGGTGGTCGACCGGGCATCCGGTCAGGGTCTGCGACATGGTGTTGACCGTCCTGAACTGCGAAGTTACTAATAACGCACACTGTGTTTCTGTGAGCGAACTTCGGCCAGGGTAAGCGCCGTCACAATCGAGGTCAAGAAGGACATGAGGTGCCGACCCTGCACGGCCGTTCCGGCAGGCGGTGGGGGTGCGTCGGGTCGCCTCAGGCGGTGGCGAGGCCTTCGAACGCCCTGGCGGCACGCATCACCGCATCGGCCGCCCGCTCGGTGTCGAGGCCGTCGATCGCGACGACGCCGACACTGCGCTCGAGGCCGGCGGCCACGGTGGCAGGGAGCGCGACGCCGGTGGCGATCCCGACCGCTCCGTGTTCGAGCTGACCTCGGGTGAGGCTGTACCCGTCGCGGCGTGCCACTCGCACCGACTCGGGGTCGCCGGGCTGCTCGGGGCGCAGGGCCAGGATCGCGATGCCCGCCGCGCCGGTGTCGAGCGGATGGCTGCTGCCCACCCGATACCCGACTCGCAGCAGTGCACCCTCGGGTTCGGCGACCATGATCACGACGCAGTTGCTGCCCTGCGCGGCCGAGACGAAGGCGGTGGCGCCGGTGGTGTCGGCCAGCGACTGGAGCAGCGGTCGCGCGTCCCGGGCCAACTGGGGTTCGAAACGGGAGGCGAGCACCGGAATCGCGACTCCGAGCCGGAGGCGACCGTCCTCGGTGCGGGTGATCAGTGCGTGGGCTTCGAGCGTGGCGACGATCCGATAGCAGATGGCGCGGTGGACATCGAGCTCGCGAGCGAGGTCCGCGACCGTGATTCCATCCGCCGAGCGGGCGACCACGTCGAGCGCCCGGAGGCCACGGTCGAGTGTCTGCAGGGTGCTCATCGAAGGTTCCTCGCGCGGTCTCGTCGGGCTTCGGCGGTGGATCGCGCCGAGCACCGACCTTACTTGCCGATATCCCGGGAAAGTGGCCGCGCGCGGCCGGTCGGAGGGGCCGTACCGATGAGGGGATATAGTTCATAGATGTACTGAATATCGCCCGCCTGTGGGTTGCCGAGCATCCGGCGCGGGGCGAACGGCGGGATAGGGTTGCGGCATGACAGGGCAGGGTGCGCGAACGGTGCGCGACGGGTCGGAACCGGAACCCGGCCCCCTCGACTTCTGGTCGTTCATCGACCTCGCGAATCAGCGTCTGAGCACCGAGTACGGGTCGTCCCACCAGCTGGCCACCCAGGTGCTTCTCACCCTCAACCGCGCCGCCAATGTCGTGACCTACGACCTGGAGTCCTCGGTGCACCGGCCGCGCGGACTGTCGTGGTCCGCGTTCCGGTTGCTGTTCGTCACCTGGCTCGCCGGGCCCGTCGAATCCAAGACCGCGGCGAGCCTCACCGGGATGAGCCGCGCCGCCGTGTCGAACCTGACGAAATCCCTGGTCGCGGCCGGACTGCTGGACCGGACACCCGACGAGCGGGACGGCCGTTCGGTGCAGTTGTCGCTGACCGACAAGGGTCGCGCCGAGATGGCCGACACCTACCGCGAACACAACGAGCGCGAGTACGCGTGGGCGAGCGTGCTCACCGAGGCCGAGCAGCACGTGCTGGTCATGCTGCTCGACAAGCTCATCACCAACCGCAGCCAGTTCGACGTCCGCGGCCGCAACTGACGCAGCTGTCCGCCGTCAGGACGGGCGGACGGTGAGGATCTGCGCCGACGTCCCGATCGGCCCGAACGCGTCGCTGACGACGCTGTGCGTCAACCCGAGTCCGTCCGAGCCGAAGCTGACCGTGGTGTCGAACCCGACCCAGTCGCCGCGCGGTTCGCCGAACAGGTGCATCGTCAGGTCGAGGTTGGGGAAGGCGACGTCGCGGGGATCGGCACGGGTGGTCATCCCGTTGGCGATGTCGAGCAGGCCCGCCGTACGGGCCACGGCGCCGACCTTCTCGCCGCCGACCAGGGCGATCGGCGTCCGTACCCAGAACGCGGCGCGACCGGGTTCGGTCTGGGCGCGACGGACCTCCACGCCGTCGATGAAGCCGCCGGGCCAGACCGTCGTGGGATCCCACGACGGCATCCCTTCGGGCCCGGGGATGGTCGGGAACGCGGTCCCGGCGAGGCCTTCGGTGTCGTAGGCGCCCATCAGCCAGGCCCTGGCGACGACGGCGACGCGGTCGTCGTGGGAGAGAGTCGCCTCGACCAGTTCGATCGTCCGGCCTGCCCGCAGCACCCGCACCGACGTCGTGACCTCGCCGATCGGGAGGGTTCCGAGGATGTCGTACGAGAGTCGGCCGATCCGCAGTGAGCCCTGTCCGCGCTGTTCCCGATCGAGGTCCACGACGTGCGCGAGCAGGCCGAGGGAGGGCGCGATGTGCTGTTCCGCGGTGTTCCAGGCGCCACCGGTGTGGCTCGTCGCGCGAAACGCCGAGTCGGACAGTCGGTCGAAGTAGTGGATGGGTCTCTCCCTCCGCGTGCGGCGCCGAATCGGGCCGGTACCGCAAAACAGTACTGATCAGATCACCACAGTACTGATAGGCCGAGGTCGCGGATACCCCCGATCGGGGTGGGGGAGGCGGGCGGATGGTTGCGCTCTCCTCTGAAAAATAGTTAATGTGTTTACTAACGTCCCGTTCGTGAGTCGCGGTTCCCGCCACATAGCGCTCCGCCGGACGTCGACAAGGCAGACCCGGTGCGGCCACAGTGGAGACACGAGCGTGGAAACCGGGGAGAACTCAGACCCAGGAGGCCGGCCATGGCGTTCTACCGACAGCTCGGCGCGATACCGCCGAAGCGGCACACCCAGCACCGCGACGACAGCGGTCGGCTGTACTTCGAGGAGCTGATGGGCGAGGAGGGCTTCTCCTCCGACTCGTCGCTGCTCTACCACCGTGAGATCCCGTCGGCGATCGTCGACGCCACGGTGTGGGACCTGCCCGACCAGTCCACCACCCCGAACCACCCGCTCAAGCCGCGGCACCTCAAGCTTCACGACCTGTTCCCCGAGCAGATCTGGGCCGAGACCGACGTCGTCACCGGCCGCCGGCTGATCCTCGGCAATGCCGACGTCCGCCTCTCCTACGTGGTCGCCGCGAAGGAATCGCCGCTGTACCGCAACGCGATCGGTGACGAGATGGTGTACATCGAGTCCGGCGAGGCGATCGTCGAGACCGTCTTCGGTGCGCTCCACGCCAGCCAGGGCGACTACGTCCTGCTGCCGATGTCGACGACCCACCGGTGGCTGCCTCAGGGTCCGGAACCGTTGCGCGCGTACGCTATCGAGGCCAACAGTCACATCGTCCCGCCGAAGCGGTACCTGTCCCGGTTCGGTCAGCTGCTCGAACACGCACCGTACTGCGAGCGCGACCTGCACGGGCCCACCGAGCCGCTGCTCGCGGAGGGCACCGACGTCGAGGTGCTGGTCAAACACCGCACCTCGCACGGCATCGTCGGCACTCGCATGGTGTACCCGACGCACCCGTTCGACGTCGTCGGCTGGGACGGCTGCCTGTACCCGTACACGTTCAACATCTCCGACTACGAGCCCATCACGGGCCGCGTGCACCAGCCGCCGCCCGCGCACCAGGCGTTCGAGGGCAACAACTTCGTCATCTGCAACTTCGTGCCCCGCAAGGTCGACTACCACCCGCTGTCGATCCCGGTGCCGTACTACCACTCGAACGTGGACTCCGACGAGATCATGTTCTACTGCGGCGGCGACTACGAGGCCCGCAAGGGCTCCGGTATCGGGCAGGGGTCGATCTCGATCCATCCCGGGGGTCACGCCCACGGACCGCAGCCCGGTGCCTACGAGCGCAGCATCGGCGTCGAGTTCTTCGACGAACTCGCCGTCATGGTCGACACGTTCCGTCCGCTCGAACTCGGTGAGGGCGCTTTGGCGTGCGAGGACGCCAGGTACCCGTGGTCCTGGTCCGGGCGCGGACCCGAGTCGGAGGAGGCGAAGTGACGGCCGTGTCGCCGCTGCTGACCGGCCTGTGCGACGACGCGGCACTGTTCCCGCCCGGCAACGCGCCGCTCGCGTCCGCCGTCCCAGCGCATTTCGCGCACGAGGACAGCGGCCACGCCGACCTCGTCGGGCCGTTCGTGTTCCCGGCGCCGCGACTGGACGAGCTCGCCGCCGTCGTGGACGGCGACCGCATGCTCGAGATCAGCCTGACCGTACCCGCCGGTACCGGCGCCACACCCGCGGCGATCGACCGCCTGCGCGGCATCGCGGGCACCCGCCTGGTCGCGTTGGAGATCGCCGTGCCCGCGGAGCAGACGGTCTCCGACCTGTTCACCGGTCTTCGTGAGATCGCGTCCATTGCACCGGGAGTGGACATCTACATCGAGGTGCCCCGCGACGCGCGGCGCACCGAGATTCTCGCCGGCCTCGCGGACACCCCCTACCGGGCGAAGTTCCGCACCGGCGGTGTCGTCGCCGAGGCATACCCGGACGACAAGGAACTCGCTGCCGCGATCGAGACCGCCGTGTCGCTCGGCGTGCCGTTCAAGGCCACGGCGGGGCTTCATCACGCGGTGCGAAACACCGCGCCCGACACCGGTTTCGAACAGCACGGCTTCCTCAACCTCATGCTGGCCACCCATCGGGCGGCATCCGGTGCGGGCGCGGACGCCGTCGCCGCCGTCCTCGCGGAGCGTGACGGTGTGCGGCTCGCCGAGGAACTCGCAGCGCTGCCCGACGACGCCGCCAGGTCGCTGCGTGACCGCTTCCGGTCGTATGGAACGTGCAGCATCGGCGACCCCCTCACCGACCTGACCGCGCTCGGCCTGATGGGCGCCCCGGAAACCCCCGCAGTCGACGAAGGAAACCCAGCATGACCGTCATCTCCATTCCCGGCGACTCCCTGTTCGGCGTCGACAACCTCCCGTACGGCGTCTTCTCCACCGACGAAACCGAACCGCGCGTCGGTGTCCGCGTCGGGGACCACGTCGTCGACCTCGCGAAGGCCCTCGACGACGACGTGTTCGCGCAGCCGACCCTCAACGCGTTCATGGCACAGGGCCGCGACCGCTGGATGCAGGTGCGAGCGCAGATCACCGAACTCGTCGCCGGGGAGATCGCCGACGACGCGGTGCTGCCCATCGGCCAGGTGACGATGCATCTGCCGATCGCGGTGGCCGACTACGTCGACTTCTATGCGTCCGAGAATCACGCCTCCAACCTCGGTCGGCTGTTCCGTCCCCAGAACCCCGATCCGCTCATGCCGAACTGGAAGCACCTGCCGGTCGGCTACCACGGTCGCTCGTCCACCGTCGTGGCCTCGGGCGTCGACATCGTCCGACCCAGCGGCCAGCGCAAGGGACCGGACGACGAGGCTCCTGTCT
This sequence comes from Rhodococcus sp. Q, assembly GCF_005503035.1. Classification (NCBI taxonomy): domain Bacteria; kingdom Bacillati; phylum Actinomycetota; class Actinomycetes; order Mycobacteriales; family Nocardiaceae; genus Rhodococcus; species Rhodococcus sp. Q. The sequence goes on along the minus strand of NZ_SCOY01000001.1, from coordinate 195,642 downwards.
TCGGGCCGTCCGTGCGACTCGACATCGAGGCCGAGATGGGCTTCATCGTCGGTGTCGGCTCGCCGATGGGCTCGTCGATCACCCCGGACCGGTTCGCCGAGCACTGCTTCGGCGCCGTGATCCTCAACGACTGGTCCGCGCGTGACATCCAGGCCTGGGAGTACGTGCCGCTCGGCCCGAACCTCGGCAAGAGCTTCGCGACGTCCATCTCCCCGTGGGTGGTGCCGCTGGCAGCGCTGGAGGCAGCGCGTATCGAGACGCCCGTTCAGGATCCGGAGCCGCTGCCGTACCTGCAGGGTGACGAGAAGTGGGGCCTGGACATCGATCTCGCGGTCGAGTGGAACGGAGAGGTTGTCACCCGTCCGCCGTACGCGCAGATGTACTGGTCGCCGGCGCAGATGCTGGCGCACACCACCGTCAACGGCGCCGCTGCGTCCACCGGCGATCTGTTCGGCTCCGGAACCGTCTCGGGTCCGGAGAAGAACCAGCGCGGCGCTTTCATCGAATTGACCTGGGGTGGAAAGGAACCCGTCACTGTTGCGGGAGAGGAACGCACGTTCCTGCAGGACGGCGACGAGGTGTCGATCTCCGCGACCGCCCCCGGCGTGAACGGCGGACGCATCGGCTTCGGTGAGGTGCGAGCCCGCATCCTGCCCGCCACCTGACCTGCCGCGGTCGCGGATCCGACCACGGGCCAAGGAAAACGACCCCCGCTCGACCTACACGGTCGAGCGGGGGTCGTGTCGCGCAGGGGTGGGTGAGGTTCAACCCCAGGGTGCCTGGTCCGGCGTCGAGAACCATCCGACGATTGATCCACGACATCTCCGAACAACCGAAGGATCAGACATGCGCCTGCGTATCGCACTTCTCTCTGTCACCGCCGCGGCATTCGCGGTCGTCACGCCCCTGACCTTCGCCGGTGCGGCAATGGCCGAACAGGCGACCGGATGTGTCGTGGGCAGTGGCACGATGTCCAGCGGCGACTCCAAGACGACCAGCAACGGCACGTTCATCACGTGTAACAACGGAATGGTGTGCAATTACCGGCGGGCCAAGGGTGGTGGCAGCACCGAGGTGTGCCGCTGGGCGCCGGCGTCCATCAAGTAGATGTAGGCCCCGCCGCCTATTGCGCCATGTGTCGGGCGGCGCGGTAGGAGAACGTCATGGCGGTGCCGAGGGGCACGCCCGGTCCCGGGTAGACCTTCCCGCTCAGCGACGCGGACGTGTTGCCTGCCGCGTACAGGCCGGCGATCGCGGTGCCGTCGGCGCGCAGGACGCGGCCGTCGACGTCGGTGACCAGGCCGCCCTTGCAGCCCAGGTCGGACAGCACGATTCGTGCCGCGAAGAACGGGCCGTTCTCGATCGCGGTCAGCGCGCTGTTGGGGTTGCCGTTCGGCGGGCAGAAGAAGTTGTCGTACGGGTCCTCGCCGCGGTGGAAGGACTCGTCGACGCCGAGCTTCGCGTAGTCGTTGAACTGCTCGACACTGGCGCGCACCGAATCCGCGGGCAGTCCGGCCTTCGCCGCCAACTCCTCGAGAGTGTCGGCCTGCACCCAGGTGCCGGCCTCGAGGTGCTTCGCCGGAGCCGTGTTCGGGATGCTGATGCCGGGCAGTCCGCCGCCCTCCCTCGAGTCGAAGATCATCCACGAACTCTCGTCCGCATCGTGCGCGTGCATTGCCCGGCCGAACTGGTCGTACGGCAGCGACTCGTTGAGGTACCGGTCGCCGTTCGCGTCGACGACGATGCCGCCGCGGATGCCGACGAGGAACGCTGCCGTGCCGTCGGGCTGCGCGACGCCGGGGCAGAACCACGCCTGATCGAGCAGTGCCGTTGCTCCGCCCGCCGCGACACCGGCCGCGATGGCGTCGCCGGTGTTGGCGCCGATCGGGCCCATCGACCAGTCGGCCTTGCCGGGGGTTCCGTGTTCGCCGCGAGCGTCGTCGTTGGCCTCGATGCCACCGGCCGCCATCAGCACGCCGCGGTTCGCCTTGATGCGGACGGTCTCGCCCTGATGGGTGGCGACGACGCCGACGACGCGGCCGTCCTCGACGACGAGTTCCGTCAGCGCGGTGTCCGGGCGAAGATCGGCGTTGCCGGTGCCCGCGATCGCGGAAAGCAGCCGTCCGATCAGGGCGCGGCCGCCGATCAGCTGGCCGGGCACGTGCCCCTGACCGGTGCGGTCCTGGTCCAGCTCGGGTCGCACCAGGGAGGCGAGGTCACCGATGTCGGCGGGATCGAGGTCGAGAGCGTTGATCGAGCGGCCCGTGTCGAGGCGTCCGTCGGCCCGGTAGTAGTCGGGGAACGCCCGGAACTCGAACTCGATGTTCGGGTCGCGTTCGAGGAACTCGACGACGGCGGGGGCGGTGTCGACGTAGGCATCCTGCCGGTCGGACTCGGCGTCACCGAGCAGTGTGCGCAGGTAGGTGCGGGCGAGTTCGGTGGAGTCGGGCAGTCCCGCCCGCTCCTGCACCTGGGTTCCGGGCAGCCAGATCGACCCGCCCGAGTAGGAAGAGGTGCCGCCGAACAGACCGGTCTTCTCCAGAACCGCCGTCCGCAGGCCGGCCGAGGCCGCGGCGAACGCGCCCGTCAGTGCGCCGCCACCGGACCCGACCACGACCACGTCGTATTCGTCCGTCCACTCCGTCATGTGCCCTCCATCGCTTCGAATGTGGTCACAGGCAATCGCAGGGGGCGCGATGCGGGCAGACGTGCTCCCACTGAGCGGAACATGGGACCGGACGACCATCGCGGGTGTCAGGATCTACGCTCGTTGTAGACGTGTGAAGAACTGGGGGACCGACATGCCGAGACTTGCGGAGGCACGCGACGCCGCCGAGCCGAGCTCACTCGAGCAGCGCGCGCGGCACGGCCGCATCCTGAAGGTGGCCGCCCAGCTCGGTGCGGAGAAGGACCTCGAACGAGTGCAGATGCAGGAGGTCGCGAAGCTCGCCGGCGTCGCGATCGGCACGCTCTACCGGTACTTCCCGTCCAAGTCGCACCTGTTCGTGGCCGTGATGGTGGATCAGATCGACCGGATGGGTGCTGTCCTCGCCCGGAATCCGCGTGCGGACACGACGCCGGCCGATGCCGTCTACGACGCCCTGCAGCACGCCACCCGGGCGCTGTTGCGGACCCCGCTGCTCGCGACCGCGATGATCCAGTCGAACGCGACCTCGAACGCTGCCACGATCCCCGATGTCGGGAAGATCGACCGGCACTTCGACAATCTGCTCCTCGGGGCCGCCGGGATCGACGAGCCGACGGTGCGGCAGGCCACGGTCATCCGACTGGTCGTGGCGCTGTGGTTCGGCCTGATCCAGGCCGGGCTGAACAATCGCACCTCCATTCCGGACCTCGATTCGGACCTGCGTGTCGCCTGCGACCTGCTGCTCGGCGAGTTGTAGAACTCGCCCCCGGGCGAGCCGGTCCCGCTCGGTGGGACATCGCCGGACAGGTCTCTCCCCATAAATAGAATACGTTTCAGAAATCGTATTCGGCAGGGGAGCAGGAATGAGCAACGTCGTCATCGTCGAGGCAGCCCGGACACCGATCGGACGCCGCCGCGGCCAACTGTCCGGGGTGCACCCCGCAGTGCTGCTCGGCGCCGCCCAGCAGGCGCTCCTCGACCGCACCGGACTCCCCGCCGACCAGGTCGGCCAGCTCGTCGGAGGCGCCGTCACGCAGGCCGGGGAGCAGTCCAACAACGTCACCCGCCAGGCCTGGCTCCACGCCGGCCTGCCGTACACGACCGCGGCCACCACCATCGACTGCGCGTGCGGATCCTCGCAGCAGGCCGTGCACATGGTCGCGGGACTGATCGCGTCCGGGCAGATCGACGCGGGCATCGGATGCGGCGTCGAGGTGATGAGCCGCGTGTTCCTCGGGCAGGCCAACGCCCCCGGCACCGGCAACCCTTACCCGGACGACTGGACCATCGACATGGGTGACCAGTTCACCTCCGCCGAGCGGATCGCCGCGAAGCGCGGCATCAAGCGCGGTGACGTCGACGCGTTCGGCCTCGAGTCGCAGCGCCGCGCCGCCCTCGCCTGGTCCGAGGGTCGCTTCGACCGCGAGATCGTGCCGGTACAGGCACCCGTCGTCACCAAGGAGGGCGAGCCCACCGGCGAGATCGCGACCGTCACCCTCGACGGCGGGCTGCGCGAAACCACCGCGGAGGGTCTCGCCGGCCTGAAGTCGGTCGTCGAGGGCGGAATCCACACCGCGGGCAACTCGTCGCAGGTCAGCGACGGCGCGGCCGCGGTCCTGCTGATGAGCGAGGAGAAGGCCCGCGAGGCCGGTCTGCGTCCGCGGGCCCGCATCCTGGCGTCGACGCTCGTCGGCTCCGACCCGTACTACCACCTCGACGGCCCGATCGACTCCACGCGCGCGGTCCTCGATCGCACCGGAATGTCGTTGTCCGACATCGACATCGTCGAGATCAACGAGGCCTTCGCGTCCGTGGTTCTGTCGTGGGCGCAGGTGCACGGCGCGGACATGGCGAAGGTCAACGTCAACGGCGGCGCCATCGCCCTCGGCCATCCCGTCGGCTCCACCGGCGCCCGTCTGATCACCAGTGCGCTGCACGAACTCGAGCGCTCGGACCGCTCGACCGCCCTGATCACCATGTGCGCAGGCGGCGCCCTCTCCACCGCCACCGTCATCGAACGCATCTAGGCGCCTCCGGCGCATGTGCGCCTGTGTGGCAGCTCCCCACCGAACAGGCGCACATGCGTGCAGCGCCGGTAAGGACATACCGTGACCATTGGATTGACCGACGAGGACCGCGAACTCCGCGACTCCGTGCGCGGCTGGGCGGCCCGGCACGCGACCCCCACCGTCATCCGCGACGCCGTCGAGGCGAAGGCCGAGACGCGCCCGGAGTACTGGGGTTCCCTCGCCGAACTCGGCATGCTCGGCCTGCATCTCTCGGAGGAGAACGGCGGCGCCGGATACGGCCTCCTCGAAACCGCGGTCGTGACAGAGGAACTCGGTCGCTGCATGGTGCCGGGACCGTTCCTGCCGACCGTGCTCGTCTCCGCCGTTCTGCAGGAGGCCGGCCGCACCGGCGAACTGGCAGCACTGGCCGACGGCACCCTGACCGGTGCGGCTGCCCTGCAGTCCGGTTCGCTGCGCATCGAGCGCGACGGTGACGCGCTCACCCTGTCCGGCACGTCGAGCCTCGTCCTCGGCGGACAGGTCGGCGACGTCTTCCTGCTCGCGGCCGACGACCGCGGCTCGCTCGCGTTCGTGGTCCTCGGCCGCGACCGCCTCGACGTGACCGACCTGCCGAGCCACGACGTCGTGCGCCGCAACGCCGAGATCACTGCACGTGCCCTGCCGCTCGTCGACGGCGACGTCCTGACGCTGGATCCGCAGCGGATTCTCGACATCGCCGCAACGCTGTTCGCCGCCGAGGCGTCCGGCCTCGCGGACTGGGCCACGACCACCGCCGCCGACTACGCGCGGGTCCGGCAGCAGTTCGGTCGGGTCATCGGGCAGTACCAGGGCGTCAAACACAAGGCCGCCCGCATGCTGAGCCTCACCGAGCAGGCCCGTGTCACCGCATGGGATGCCGCCCGTGCCCTCGGCGAGGACGTCGCCGCCGCCGAGTCGTCACTGGCGGCCGCCGTCGCCGCGGCAGTCGCGCCGGAGGCCGCGTTCCAGGTCACCAAGGACTGCATCCAGATTCTCGGCGGCATCGGCTACACCTGGGAACACGACGCGCACCTGTACCTGCGGCGCGCACAGTCGTTGCGAATCCTGTTGGGGTCCACCGCGTCCTGGAAGCGCCGTGTCGCGAACCTGACGATCCAGGGTGCGCGGCGCGTCCTCGGCATCGACCTGCCCGACGAAGCCGACCGGATCCGCGTGGACGTCCGCGCCGAACTCGGTGCGGCCGCGGCACTCGAGGGTGCCGAGCGCACGAGCTACCTCGCCGAGACCGGCTACACGTCACCGCACCTGCCTGCCCCGTGGGGCAAGGGCGCCGACGCCGTCACCCAACTCGTGATCGCCGAGGAACTGCGGGCCGCGAAGATCACCCCGCACGACATGATCATCGGCAACTGGGTGGTGCCCACCCTCATCGCGCACGGCAGCGAGGAACAGCTGCAACGATTCCTCCCCGCGTCGCTGCGCGGTGACATCGTCTGGTGCCAGCTGTTCTCCGAGCCGGGTGCCGGCTCCGACCTCGCTGGCCTGTCCACCAAGGCCACCAAGGTCGACGGCGGCTGGAGGTTGAACGGACAGAAGGTGTGGACGTCGATGGCCCGCGACGCACACTGGGGCATCTGCCTGGCCCGCACCGACGGCGACGTGCCCAAGCACAAGGGCCTGTCGTACTTCCTGATCGACATCAGGAACTCCGACGGACTCGACATCCGTCCACTGCGCGAGATCACCGGTGAAGCGCTGTTCAACGAGGTGTTCTTCGACGACGTGTTCGTCCCCGACGACTGCCTCGTCGCCGAGCCTGGTGACGGCTGGAAGCTCGCCCGCACGACCCTCGCCAACGAGCGGGTGTCCCTGTCGAACGACTCGTCCCTCGGTTCCGGTGGCGAGGCGCTGCTGAGCCTCGCCGAGACGGTGCCGGGCGGCCTCGACGACGACCAACTCACCGTCCTCGGCAAGGTGCTCTGCGACGCCCAGTCGGGCGGGTTGATGGGTCTGCGCACTACGTTGCGGTCCCTGTCGGGCGCGCAGCCGGGCGCCGAGTCGTCGATCGCCAAGCTCCTCGGGGTCGAGCACATCCAGCAGGTGTGGGAGGTCGCGATGGACTGGGCGGGTCCGGCGTCGCTGCTCGGTGAGCAGGATCGGAGATCCGCGACACAGATGTTCCTGAACGCCCAATGCATGTCCATCGCCGGTGGTACGACGAATGTTCAGTTGAACATCATCGGCGAGCGGATCCTCGGTCTGCCTCGCGATCCAGAACCAGGAAAGTGAGCACCACAGCATGAACCGCACCTTCGTCGTCGGCGTCGGCATGACCAAGTTCGAGAAGATCGAGTCTCGGGACTGGGAGTACCCGGACATGGTCACCGAGGCCGTCGGCAAGGCGCTCGCGGACGCGGGCATCGACTACTCGCAGGTTCAGCGCGCCGCAGCCGGTTACGTGTTCGGTGCGTCGACCGCAGGTCAGCGTGCTCTGTACGAGACGGGGCTGACCGGTATCCCGATCGTCAACGTCAACAACAACTGCGCGACCGGTTCCACGGCGCTGCTGATGGCCCGCGAGTGGGTGCAGGCCGGATTCGTGGACTGCGCGCTGGCCGTCGGCTTCGAGAAGATGACGAAGACGTCGATGACCGGAACCGGTGAGATGCCGAAGGTCACCACTCTCGACGAGCAGCTCAAGGTGATGGTCGGCAAGCACGGCTGGGCCAAGGGCCCGATGACGGCGCAGCTGTTCGGCAACGCCGCCGTCGAGCACATGGAGCGGTACGGCACCACCGTCGAGCAGATCGCCGCGGTTGCCGTGAAGAACCACAAGCACTCGGTGAACAACCCGTACGCGCAGTTCCAGGACGAGTACACCCTCGACCAGGTCCTGGCCGACAAGATGATCCACGCGCCGTTGACGCGGTCGCAGTGCTCGCCGACCTCGGACGGCGCGGGCGCCGCGATCGTCGTGAGCGAGAAGTTCGTCCGCGAGCACGGACTCGAGGACCAGGCGATCGAGATCGTCGCGCAGGCGATCACCACCGACACCACCGAGGCGTTCTCGGAGAAGTCGATGATCGACGTCGTCGGCGCCCCGATGACCCGCGCCGCCGCCGAGCAGGTGTTCGCGGAGTCCGGCCTGACCGTCGACGACGTCGATGTCATCGAGCTGCACGACTGCTTCGCGATCAACGAGATCATCACCTACGAGGGCCTCGGCCTCTGCGCACCCGGAGAGGGCGGCAAGCTCGTCGAATCCGGTGCCACCACCTACGGCGGCCGGTGGGTCGTCAACCCCTCCGGCGGACTGATCTCCAAGGGCCACCCGCTCGGCGCCACCGGCCTCGCCCAGTGTGCCGAACTGAACTGGCAGCTGCGCGGTCTGGCCGATGCACGACAGGTCGACGGTGCTTCCGTTGCCCTGCAACACAACCTGGGACTCGGTGGCGCGTGCGTCGTCACGCTCTACCAGTCCGGAACCATCTCCAAGGAGTCGTAACCACAATGCCGATCGACGTGAAGGCCGCGCTGTCCGCAGCCCCCACCGTCCGCGAGGTCAGCTGGACCGAACGTGACGTGATCCTGTACCACCTGGGATTGGGGGCGGGTACCGCCTCGCTCGACCCCGCCGAACTCGGATGGGTGTACGAGAAGGACCTGCGCGTACTGCCGACCTTCGCGATGGTCGCCGGGCAGGGCGTCTCGGCCGGCGCGGTGAAGCCGGCCGGGATGAACCTGCCCGGTATCGACATCGATCTCCGCAAGATCCTGCACGGCGGGCAGTCGTTGACGCTGCACGCCCCGATCCCGGCCTCGGGGACCGCGACGGTGTCGTCGCGGGTCGCCGACGTGTGGGACAAGGGCAAGGCGGCCGTGATCGTGCTGGAGCAGACAGCGGCCGACGCCGACGGAAATCCGTTGTGGACCAGCGGAATGCAGATCTGGGCCCGCGGTGAGGGCGGGTTCGGTGGCGACGCCGGACCGGAGGCGTCCGCGGCGGCGCCGGAGCGCGAGCCCGACAAGGTGCTGGCGTCGCCGACGTCGACGCAGCAGGCGCTGGTGTACCGGCTCAGCGGCGACCTGAACCCGCTGCACGCCGACCCGGCGTTCGCGAAGATGGCCGGCTTCGACCAGCCGATCCTGCACGGACTCGCGTCGTACGGGGTCGTGTGCAAGGCCGTCGTCGACGGCCTCCTGGACGGCGATCCCTCTCGTGTGCAGTCGTTCTCGGTTCGGTTCGCCGGGTCTCTCTACCCGGGGGAGACGATCGACACCGCCGTCTGGCGGGACGGCGACCGCCTGACCCTGCTGGCCACCTGCCCCGAGCGGGACGGGCAGCCGGTGCTGACCCACGCGAGCATGGAGATCCGATGAGAGTCGATCCGAGCACCCACCCGACGGCCGGGAACGCGCCGGACGGCACCGTTCTGACGTCCGCTCCTCAGGACACCGCCGTCGACCACGCTGCCGCCGCCGCGCGACGCGTCGTGGACGCGCTGCTGCGCACCGACCGGTCCAACGCGAACCTCGAACGTGTTGCGGAGGAACTGAACAGCATCGCCGAACACCTCGAGGAACATGCGCCTGCGGTCGCGGAACGGCTCGTCGACATGTGGGCCGGAGAGGGCGTCACCCGGCACGACCCCGTCACCGGACCCGAGAATGCACTCGCGCCGCCGCTGGTCGTCACCGGTCACGACGACGGGTCGGTGCGCAGCGTCGTCAGCCTGACCATGCCGTACCAGGGTCCGCCCGGGCACGTGCACGGCGGCGTTTCGGCATTGCTGCTCGACCACATCCTCGGCGTCGCGAACGCCTGGTCCGGGCGCAGCGGCGCGACCGCGCAGTTGAACGTCCGCTACCACCGTCCGACGCCGCTGTTCGAGCCCCTGACCGTCTCCGGGCGTCTCGCCTCCCAGGACGGCCGCAAGATCAACACGGTCGGCGACATCCGCACCGCCGACGGCACCGTCTGCGTGTCCGTCGAGGCGCTGTTCGTCGACAAGACGGTTCCCCGCCCCCGCTGAGCACGATAGGTCGGTGGGCGGGTTCTCTCGCCACGGAAGGATCAGGCATGGGCAAGTTGGATGGGCGGGTGGCGGTGGTCACCGGCGCAGGCATGGGCATCGGCCGCGGGGTCGCGGGCGCGCTGGCACGTGAAGGCGCGAGTGTCGTCGTCGCGGAGGTGGACCAGGCGGCAGGCGTCGACACCGCGCGGTGGCTCACCGACGAATGGGGTGTGCGCGCACTGTTCCAGCGCACCGACGTCACCGACCGCGACCAGGTGCACGCGATGGTCGACGCCGCGACGGAGGAGTTCGGCCGGCTGGACATCCTGGTCAACAATGCTTGGCGTTCACTGGGTTTCGAGCGGATCGAGAATACTGCCGAGGACGCCATGCGGGCCGGGTTCGACATGGGGGTGATGGCCGCGTTCTGGGCCATGCAGCGTGCCTACCCGGCACTGGCCGCCAACGGAACCGGGCGGGTCATCACGATGTGCAGCCTCAACGGCGTCAACGCCCACATGTACTCGGCGCCGTACAACGCGGCGAAGGAAGCCCTGCGCAGCATGACGCGGACGGCGGCGCGTGAGTGGGCGCCGAAACAGGTGTGCTGCAACGTCATCTGTCCGGGTGCGCAGAGTGCGGCGTACCAGCGGGTCGCCGACGCCAATCCCCAGATGGCGGCCGCGCAGGCCGCGGCGAACCCCATGGGCCGCATCGGCGATCCCCTCGACGACATCGGCACGGTCGCGGCGTTCCTGGCGAGCGACGATTCCCGCTACCTGACCGGCAACACGCTGTTCGTCGACGGCGGCGGTCACATCAACGGCGTGCAGTGGGCGCCGAACGTCGACTGATCCCCTCCCGGTCCGAAGTCCACCGCACCGAGCGGCCACAGGGGTTGTCCGTGCCCGCGGCTAGGGTCGGCGCGTGGACTGGACGAGAGTGGAGACGACGTTCCGAGACCGGATCGTCGAGTTCGTGCAGCGGATGCACGCCGAGCATCCGGGCGACCGGATCTACGGCGCCGCGCTCCACGAGTTCTATGCCGAGTCCGGCGGTGTGATCGCGTGGCCGATGGTCGGAGTGGCCAGTGAGCGTTCGCTCGCATCCGTCGCCACCGCGAGATTCGACGCCGACGCACTGCGCTGGAGTCCGGCGGACTGGCCGTGGCAACTCGACCCAGGGGAAGACGAGGACGCGCTCGCCGAGGAGGTGACGGCGGAGGCGACCGCGGGCGACGACGTGACGTGGGACCGTGTCCACCGTCGATACGAACGCACCGCGGCCAAGGCGTGTCGCTCCGCCCGCCGCATCCTCGTCGACGAGGGGATCGTCGACCGCGACTTCATCGCTGTCGCGATGGACGAGGCGTGGGAGCTGATTCCGCTGAGCCTGTCGAAGGCGCAGATGCGCAAACACTTTCCCGAGCTGGACGAGGAACAGGTCGCCGTCGACCGGCTTGCCGCCTTGCCCGTGGAGGCGCGCATCGCCGAACTGGTCGCGATCGTCGACGAACACGTCTCGCCGCCGCCGGGAGCCGAACGTGCGACCGCCTGGCTTCGCGAGCTCGGTCGCGACGCCGTTCCCACAATTCTGGACCGGCTTCGGGTGGCTCGCGAGAAGTGGCAATGGGCAAAGCTTCTCGGTGAGCTGGGCGAATCGTCCGACGACGTCGTCGACGCGTTGGATGCGGTCGTCGCGACGAGGTCACTGTCCGAACCCGACCGCGGCTGGGCCGCCGCGGCGCTCGCTCGCCTGGGGCGAATGGACGTCGTGGTCGCGCGGATCGATCGTCTACCCGAGGAGGTCGCCGTCCGGGCACTCACCGCGCCGTACACCTCGTTCCGCGACATCGGGGTCCCGACGCCGCTCGACTACACGCCGCTCGAGGCGGCGCTGACGGCCCATCCCTCGCTGCACGACCCCGTCTGCGTGCGCCTGGCCCCCGGCAGCGGCTACTGCGTGCTCGCCGCGGACGAGGTCGAGGTCGCGTTCGGGGGTCTCGGGTCGGGATGGGCCGCCGTTCGCCGACACGCCGTGATCGTCCTCGCGGATGTCCGGCTGGCGTCGGACCGCCGCGCGCGGTACACGGCCGAACTCGGCCGGCTCTCCGCCGATCCGGATGAGCGGGTGCGCGACGCAGTGGTCACAGCAGAGCAGTTCGCACGCTGACGGTCGATCAGTTCCCGCTGCCGACCGCCCCGTCTCCGGACCCGACCGCGCCGTCTCCGGACCCGACCTCTCCCGATCCGACGGTGCTGCCCTCGGCGCTGCCGAGGCTCCCGGTGTCGATGCCGAGCAGTTCCAGGACCGCGGTCAGCGCTCCCGGCGTCTCGACGACGGCGCTGCCGAGGTCGAGGACGGCCGAGCCGACCTCGATGGTGCCGCCGACGAACACGGGTTCGAAGTCGACCGCAGGGTTGGTGATGTTCGGGTTGATGCAGAATCCGACTGCGACGTAGACACCGGAGGGGATTTCGCCGAGCTCGTATGTGCGTTCCCGTATCGCGGCGTTCGTCGTGAGGAGCGACGGACCCCACTCGAAGACGGCGGGGTCGATCTCGCTGATCGGTGGGAGAGTGCCCGAGGCGATCGCGGGAATGAGGTTGACGCCCTTCGCCGGGTTGACCAGCGCTGCCGTGCACGCAGTGAGAAGGTGCGAAATCCCTCTGTTCGGGTCCACCAGGTCGATGGTCACGGAGTTCCCGTCGACCGTGGTGGTGATCTCCGGTGCTGCAGGCGGCGGAATCTGCGCGGACGCTGTCGGTGCGACGAACAGCGACACCGTGAGCGCGACGGCAGCAGCTCCCGCGATGGTCGTGGTGGTCGTGATCGAGCGTGCAGTCGTGTGTCCCACTGGTCACCAGCTCTCGAGTCGGTCGATGGGAAGTGGACCTCGTGGTCTGATGGTGCCCGACCTGAGCCATCGATGGTGGGATGTGACCGGCGACATGGTGCCCACGGCGGGCCCGTGGCGCTCGGTGCGACTTCCGTATGGTCGACGGCGATGATGTACCTATCGAGTTCGCTGGCATTGTCCGAGACCGCACGCTTGTGGCTGGTCGAGCGTCCCATCGAGATCGCGGTCTACGTCGTGGTCGCACTCCTGCTGAGGTTCGCGCTGCACCGAGCCATCGACCGCGCGACGCGTGAGAGACCGGGCGCGGAACCGCGATTGCTGGCACCACTCAAGGAGCGGCTTCCCGGCGGTGTGCGCGATTCGGTTGCCGCGCAGCGACGAGCACAGCGGGCCCGCACGATCGGGTCGGTCCTCAAGTCCGTCGTCTCGATCGTGACGCTCACCTGGTGTGTACTGCAGATCCTCACCAGCTTCAGTGTCAATGTCGCGCCGCTCGTCGCGTCGGCCGGTGTGGTCGGCGTCGCGCTCGGTTTCGGCGCGCAGAACCTGGTGCGGGACTTCCTCACCGGCATGTTCATGCTGCTCGAGGACCAGTACGGAGTGGGTGACACCGTCGACGTCGGCGACGCCATCGGTACCGTCGAGACGGTCGGGCTTCGGGTGACGACGATTCGCGACGTGCAAGGGACGTTGTGGTACTGCCGCAACGGAGAGATCGCCCGCGTCGGCAACATGAGTCAAGGGCATGCCGTCGCTGTGATCGACCTGCCGATCGCCCACAGTTCGGGCGTGCCGAAGGCAACGCAGGTCGCGACGGAGGCCGCGATGGCTGCGGCCGACGACGAGTCGATCGCCGACGCGGTCCTCGAAACCCCGAAGATGCTCGGCGTCAACAGCGTGACACCGGAGGCCGTGACGCTGCGCCTGACGGTGCGGGTCAAGCCGGGCCGTCAGTGGGCGGTGCAGCGGCACATCACGCAGGCAGTGCTGATGGCGTTCGACGAGAACGCCGTCGCCGCTCCACTCGCACAATTGGGGATGGCGCGGGGGAGCTGACTCGGTCAGCGCCGCAGCAGCGTCGCCAGGTGTACTCCGGTGCGCCCGGTGAGCTGCGCGGCCTGGGTACGGCACGAGAATCCGTCGGCGAGCAGGATCGCGTCGGGGTGCGCCTCCAGCGCGGGGAGCAAGGCCGTGCCCGCGACGGCGACCGAGACGTCGTAGTGGCCGCGTTCCATCCCGAAGTTCCCGGCCAGCCCGCAGCAGCCCGCGAGCTGGTGAACGGTGGCCCCTGCCCGATCGAGGAGCGCGCGGTCCGGGCGGAACCCCATGACGGCGTGCTGGTGGCAATGCGGCTGAACGACGACCTCGACACCGGTCAGATCGGGCGGTTGCCACGGTTCGTCGTCCGCGGTGGTGGCCACAGTGAGGAACTCCGCGAGGGTGGTCGTGGCGCTCGCGACCCGAGGCGAGCGTGGGTCGTCGGGAAGCAGCTCCACCAGGTCCGAGCGCAGGACCGCGGCGCAGGACGGCTCCAGGGCGACGATCGGAACCCCGGCGTCGAGGTGGGGTTCGAGTTGGTCGAGTGTCGCAGTCAATTGCTTTCGCGCGCCACCGAGTTGGCCGGTGCTGATCCAGGTGAGTCCGCAGCAGACGCGTCGCTCCGTGACGGTGACGCGGTAGCCGGAGGACTCGAGCAGGTCGACGGCGTCCCGCGCAGCGTCGGGGGTGAAGCCGTCGGTGAACGTGTCGACCCACAGCAGGACGTCACGGCCACCGGTCCGCGGCGCACGTCTGCGCCACCAGCGGCGGAAGCTCTGCGCCGCGACCTCGGGGACGTCGCGGCGAGTGTCGAGACCGGCCAGTCGCATCCCGCCGCGGCGCAGCGGTCCGACTCGCGCCAGTGCGTTCGTGAAACGCGGTGCTGCCGAAGCGATCCCGGTCCACCGGGACATCTGACCGAGGGTGTAGTGACTCATCGGTCGGAGGCGTCTCCGGTACCGGCGGTGCAGCACCTCCGACTTGTAGGTGGCCATGTCCACCCCGGCCGGGCAGTCCGACGCGCACGCCTTGCAGGACAGGCACAGGTCGAGTGACTCGGCGAGTTCTTCGGATGCGAAGCCGCCGGTGACGAGGGTGCCGTTGATGGTCTCCTGCAGCACGCGGGCCCGTCCTCGGGTGCTGTCCTTCTCGTCCCGCGTCGCCTGATAGGACGGACACATGAACCCGCCGGTCGCGCCGGAGTCGGCTCGGCACTTGCCGATTCCGACGCAGCGGTGCGCGGCGACCGACAGGTCGCCACCGTCCTCGAGCAGGGCGAAGCCGCCGGCGCCCCGGACCGGCGCGGCGGCAGGGACACGCAGATCGGCGTCCACCGCGGCGGGGTCCACCACGACTCCGGGATTGAGCGAACCGTCGGGGTCGAAGAGTGTCTTGAACCCAGCGAAGGTGGACAGCGCGGCCGGGGAGTACATGAGGGGGAGCAGTTCGGATCGCGCTCGCCCGTCACCGTGCTCTCCGGACATCGAACCGCCATGGGCAGCAACCAGCGTCGCGGCATCGACGAGGAACTCCCGGAAACGCTGCGGTGCCCGGTCGAACGGGAAGTCCAGCCGAATGTGCACGCAGCCGTCGCCGAAGTGGCCGTACAACAGTCCGTCGACCTCGTGGCCGTGCATCAGGTCGTCGAACTCGCGCAGGTACGCCCCGAGACGGTGCTGCGGGACGGCGGCGTCCTCCCAGCCCGGCCACGCGGGGTTTCCGTCGCGGGTGCGCCCGGCGAGGCCGACACCGTCGGCGCGGATACGCCACAGCGCAGCCGATTCCGGACCGGTGGGCAGTACGCGGGCGTCCAGTGCCGAGGAGGAGTGGCACAGTGCTTCGGCGGCGACGATGGCATCTGCCGTTGTGGCCCCGGCCATTTCGACGAACAGCCAGCCGGTGCCCCGGGGAAGATCGGGCACCGCGTCAGGGCCCTTGTGTCTCCGGACGACGTCGACGAGGCGGGCGTCAATGCCCTCGACCGCGAGTGGTTCGAACACCGTCAATGCGGCGGCGTCGTCGGCGGCAGTCGGCATGTCGGGGTAGCCGAGCACGGCGAGCGCGGTCGCGGCGGGCACCGGGACCAGGTCGACGGTCGCGTCGAGGATCAGACCGCAGGTGCCCTCGGTACCGACGAAGGCCTTCGCGAGCGCGTGGCCGCGCTCGGGCAGGAGGTGTTCGAGGGAGAAGCCCGATGCCTGGCGGTCGAACCGGCCCAGCTCGGTGCGCAGGGTCGCCAGGTTGGCGGCGACGAACGCGTCGAGTCCCGGGACGGCGGACAGGTCGTCGGCGAGGGTTCGCTCGACGCCGGTGGCGTCGAGGATCCTCAGCGCGCGGGTGTTGTCGGCGGTGCGTCCCCACGCCACCGCGCGCGGACCGCACGCATTGTTGCCGAGCATCCCGCCGAGCGTGCAACGGTCCTGCGTGGACGGGTCGGGGCCGAATCGCAGCCCGTGTGCTGCCGCGGCGCGCTGCAGCGTCGACAGCACCACCCCCGGCTGTACGACCGCGGTGCGGGCGTCGCCGTCGAGATCGACGATCCGGTTCAGGTGGCGGCTGAAGTCGAGAACGAGTCCGGGACCGATCGCGTTGCCCGCCACCGACGTTCCCGCGCCTCTCGCGGTCACGGGCAGACCGTGCTCGCGTCCCGTCGCGAGCGCCGCGGCCACGTCGTCGTCGGACCGTGGGAACACCACAGCTGTCGGGACGACTCGGTAGTTGGACGCATCGCTGCTGTACTCGGCACGTCTGCGGCCGGAATCGTCGACCTCGCCGTCGAGGCGAGAGCGTAGTTCCGCGACGGCGGAGGCCGTCGAATCCGAACCGGGCACGTGCTGATCCTACGGCCCCTGCATGGCGCGGCGCTTCGCTGCGACACGTGGCATCCACACCCATCCCGTTCGGTGACGATCATTCCTGGAATCAATGATCCTGATTTCGGTGATGCGACACTCAATTATTGTGTTACACACAATAATTGAGCATTCGGCCCGGTCGGTGAAAGCTCGATCGTGAAGACGTGAACAAGGCATGATGGCGGCGGGGCGCACCGAAGTAGGACCCGTTGGCTCCACCCTGCCGATATCGAGAAATGGACACACTGTGACGACATTCCGCAAGACCGCCATCCAACTCGCCGCCGTCGCCGGCCTCGGTGCCCTGGCGCTGGTCGCCAATCCGGCCGTCGGTTCCGCCGTAGTCACCGGTACCGCGACCGTGACGACCAGTGGTGACAACATTGTCGTGCGAGTGGACGGCGTCAGCTCGCCGACCCTGCAAGGCTGCGGGGTGGAAATTCAGGGAAAGGACATGTTCCCTTCAACCCTCGTACGGGGGAAGATCGCCCTCGATGGTGAGCCCGGCAGCGGCACCTTCACAACGCCCAGTTTGGGATATCAGGACCGGACGGTATTCGTCGGGTGTGATGACGCGGATGGCTCCACGGCACTCACACCCCCGGGTGGGGTGACCCTCGCGGTCAGTTACCAGGACTGGGTGCGCGGAGGATGTAAGGGTCTCGGCTCCGTCATTGCTGGTCCGTTCCCCATGGAGGAGGGCGGCCTGGCGGCAAATCTGATGTGTGCCGCAGTTGGGCTGGATGGGGCGGCCAGTTCGGGAAGTGCGTAGCGGTCCGCTCGACCCCGGCGGGCAGCTGACGGGCGGAACCACCCGTCGTTCGTATCTCTTTCTGTCGAGTGGAGCTCGTAATTGCGCGACTCCAGGGTCGGTGATGTCCTCCGTCGACCCGGCCGGGTGGTCGAGGACTCCTTGTGGTTGGCGGGCGGGTGGATGGCGACTCCGGAGTGTGAACGATGCTGTTGGACTGCTCGGAGTAGTCACGTGAAGGTGGACGCCGCTCACGTCGGGTACGACCCGGAGGCTGGAATGCAATCGGATGGATGCAATGCGGCGGTCGGTGCGGAGGAGGTGCACGGAATCATTGTGTCTAACAGAATGATTGCGCTTCCGAGGTGCTCCTGGTCGAATCCCGGAAAACCGCGAGAGGCTCGTGTCCGAGTGGGCATGATGGCAGCCGCACGTTTCGGCGCGGCATCAGATGGTGGCGTGCCGACCAACCAACCGCATGACATTGGAGACAGCAGTGAACTCCCTTCGCAAGAACACCGCCCGGCTCGGCGCGTCGACTGCTCTGGCCGCCACGGCCCTGCTCGCGCTTCCCGCGCTTGCCTCGGCCACGGTCGAGGGAACCGCGAGCGTGGACAACAGCGGGGACCGAGTGGTCGTGCAGTTCACCGGAGTGACCTCCCCGAGCCTCGACCTGTGCTGGGTCACGATCTCGAACGAGTCCCATACGGCGGCCACGGCCAACCCGGCGCTGATCCTCGGGAATCCTGGCACGGGGACCTTCGTCTCGGACGAGCTGGCCCCGGGTAAGTACCTGGTCGGGGCACTGTGCACCGACGACGACGGGACAGCCGTCCTGACCCCTGAGGGCGGAGTGCCGGTCACCATCGGGGCCTCCGGTGGCTCCCTCGGCAGTGTCGGCTCGCCGATCTCGCTCGGTAGCGGCGAAGTCGCGTTCGGCTTGCCGATCTCGCTCGGCGGCAGCTGATCGGTGCGCCGGGTCGGGCCTACGGCCCGGCCCGGCGTCCGGGTCTGTGCAGACGATCAGGGGTGTAGCAGTCGTTGTGCATGCTCCGTCAGGTCACCGGTGTGATCGATGCAGCACAGGCGCTGGGTGAACCGCCAACGGCCGTCGAGCACCGCGAACCGGTCGAAGTAGCGGCCGACGAGGATCGGCTGCAGGGGCAGTGTCTCCGTCCCCTGCAGCACCGTCACGTACGACACCGCGCTCGCCTCGGTGCTGTCGTCGGTCACCGTCACCCGGATGTTGGTGGTGACGTGCTTGGTGCGCGGTGACGGCGGGTCCCCGTGCATCCGGATGAACGCCTCGTTGGCCTGCCGGACCGCCGCGGCGTCCCGGTCGGTGACGGCACCGACGGGGTTGCCGTCCCCGTCGCCCAAACCGTAGACGGCGTCGGCGAACAGGTCCGCGACCGCATCCAGCTCACCCCGGTCGATCAGGTGCGAGTACGAGACGATCAGGTCCCGGACCGCCTCGATCGCGGCGAGCCGTTCGATTGTCTTCTCCAGGCCCATGCCGTCAGAACCTGATCTGTCCGCGCGACACCTTGCCGGTTGCATTGCGCGGCAGCGGTTCCGTCGTCAGGCGCCACCGCGACGGCACCTTGAAGTACGACAGGCGCTCCGTCGCGAACGCGCGCAATTCCTCCTCCGACACCGTGGCACCGGCGCGGACGACGACGATCGCTGCGACCTCCTGACCGAGGTCCTCGTGTGCCTCCCCGACAACCACGCACTCCACGACGTCGGGATGCTCGTCGAGGCTCTGCTCGATCTCGGTGGGGTAGATGTTCTCGCCGCCGCGCAGGATCAGGTCGGAGCGCCGTCCCGTCAGCCTCAGTCGGCCGTCGTCGATGCGGCCGAAGTCGCCGGTGTGCAGCCAGCCATCCCTGATGGCGGACGCGGTGGCCTCGGGGTTGTCCCAGTATCCGAGCATGACGTAGGGGCTGCGGACACAGACCTCGCCTTCCTCGCCGTCGGGGACCCGCTCGCCGAGAGGATCGCGGATCTCCATCGCGACACCGAAGACCGGTCGACCGAGGGTGCCGGGGAACATCTGCACGTCCATCGGGCTGGCGACGGCGATGCCGGTGCTGCACTCGGTGAGGCCGTAGCTGTCGACCAGGGAGTCCTTCGCGAACGGGACCTCTTCCCGGAGCCGCTGCTTGAACGCCACCGACGAGGGTGCGGACGCCAGCGCGAACGCGCTCAGCGAGGAGGTGTCGTATCGGCGGACGTTGCCATGCTCGATCAGCCGGGCCGCCATCGTCGGGACGGCACCCCAGTTGGTGACCTTCTCGCGTTCGATGAGCGAGAGCACCCGGTCGACGTCGAAGGCTCCCTCGTACAGGACCACGGCGCTGCCGGTCGCGAGGCGCGGGACCACGAGGTTGTGCAGGCTCGCGATGTGGAACAGCGGCGAGGTGAGCAGGTAGCGCAGATCGCTGGGGCGCGCGGGGTCGTATGCACGGCCGGCGAAGGCGTCGAGTAGTGCGTCGTTGTAGCGGTGGTAGTCGACGACGGCCAGCAGGTTCCGCTGGGAGTGCAGCGCGCCCTTCGGTTTTCCGCTGGTTCCGCTGGTGAAGAGGATGACGGCGGGATCGTCTTCGTTGACGTCGGGGGTCGACAGCTCGGCGCCGCGATGCGCGTCGATCAGCCGGGGCAGGTCCTCCTCCATCGTCAGGACGGGAACGTCGACGTCCGTTGCGGAGAGGAGGGCGGCGCGCTTCGCGTCCGCGATCAGGACTGTCGGCGTGGTCAGCCCGACGCCGTGCTCGATCTCGCGCGGCACCCACCACCCGTTCAGGCCCACCGCGATCGCCCCGAGCGACTGCGTCGCCCAGAACGCGACGACCCATTCGATGGTGTTGGCGGCGAGGATACCGACGCGGTCGCCCACGCCGATGCCGTACTCGTCGGCCAGTGCGCGCGCCAGCGCGGCGACGGCATCGGCGTGCTCGGCGAAGGTCATGCGCCTGTTCTCCGTGACGAGGTAGTCGCGGTCGCCGAAGGCGCGGGACGCCGTCAACAGTTCGTGGACGGCGTGGTTGCGGCTCCGCATCACCGGCATCCGTGCCCCGCGCACCTCCTCTTCGACCAGTTCGAAGGGGGCGTCCGGTCCGGTCAAGCGGGAGACGACTGCGGCGAGGTAAGCCTGCGGATCGGTGGAGGTGGTCATGCGGGGTGTGGCCTTTCTCACGTCCTCGAATTGCACGAAGGATCACACGGCGGAGGGGGTGCGGGGAAGGGTTTTCCACTGACCGGGACTCGGATTATCGCCTCGAAACGGCCTCGTTAGCGTCGGGACAACGCTGTTTCGGTGGCGCCGAGCGAACTCGGGCAAATGCCCCGACCGGTCCGCCGGCGGGATCTACCGTGGCACTCGCGTGTGTCGAGGGCGCCGCAGCGAAGACTCGAAGGAGTGGAAGTGGAACGCGCGACGATCGCCGAGATGCTGCTCGACCGCCTCGGGGACGAGGAACTTGGCACCCGAACCCGGGACCGGGACTGGACATGGGACGAGACGGTCCGCGAGAGTGCGGCCCGCGGCGAACTGGCACGCAGCATGCGTGGCGAGGGGCCGTTCCACATCGGTGTGCTGCTCGAGAACGTCCCTGAATTCCTGTTCTGGCTCGGGGGCGCTGCACTGTCGGGTGCGACGATCGTCGGCATCAACCCGACTCGTCGCGGCGCCGAACTCGAAGCGGAGATCCGGTACGTCGACTGCCAGCTCATCGTCACCGACTCGGACGGCATGGCGACGCTGAAGGATCTGGATCTCGGGCTGTCCGACGACCGGTTCGTGCTCGTCGACGCCCCGGACTATGCGGCGCGGGTGGACGCGCACCGGGTCGAACCGGCCGCTGATCCGGCGGTAGTGGAGGACTCCCTGTTCCTGCTGCTGTTCACCTCCGGTACCACCGGGGCGTCGAAGGCGGTGCGGTGCAGCCAGGGCCGGCTCGCACGCCTTGCGTACGCGAACAGCGCGAAGTACGGACACGTCCCGGGCGACGTCGATTACTGCTGCATGCCGCTGTTCCACGGCAATGCGTTGATGGCACTGTGGGCGCCTGCGCTGGCCAACGGCGCGACGGTGTGTCTGCCCTCCGCGCGGAAGTTCTCGGCGTCCGGCTTCCTTCCCGACGTCCGCTTCTTCGGCGCGACCTTCTTCACCTACGTCGGCAAGGCGCTGTCCTACCTGATGGCGACGCCGGAGCGGTCCGACGACATCGACAACACCCTCGTCCGCGGTTTCGGCACCGAGGCGTCCCCGGAGGACCGGGTCGAGTTCGTACGCCGGTTCGGAGCCGAACTGTTCGAGGGCTACGGCTCCTCGGAGGGCGCCGGGTCGGTACGTCTGGACCCCGATGCCCCGGAAGGGGCACTCGGCCGGCCCGCGCACGACGAGATCGCGGTCGTGAATCCCGACACCCTCGTCGAGTGCGAGCGGGCCCGGCTGGACGAGCACGGACGCGTCCTCAATCCGGACGAGGCGATCGGCGAGATGATCGACCGGGGCGGCGCCAAGCGATTCGAGGGCTACTACAAGAACGAGCAGGCCGTCGCCGACCGCATCAAGCACGGCTGGTACTGGACCGGCGACCTCGGCTACGTCGACGAGGCGGGCTTCATCTACTTCGCCGGACGCAAGGGCGACTGGATTCGTGTCGACGGCGAGAACACGTCGGCGCTGATGATCGAACGGATCCTGCGTAGGCACCCGAAGGTGATCGCCACCGGTGTGTACGCGGTCCCGGACCCGCGGTCCGGCGACCAGGTGATGGCCGCGATCGAGGTGTCGGATCCGACGGACTTCGACCCGGAGGAATTCGCGTCGTTCCTCGCGGGGCAGGACGACCTCGGCACGAAGTCGGCGCCGCGGTTCGTCCGGGTGTCGACCAACCTCCCGGTGACCGGGTCGAACAAGGTGCTGAAGCGGGAGCTGCAGGCCCAGTTGTGGCGTGGTTCCGAGCCGGTGTACCACTGGCAGGGAAGAGGTGAACCGATCTACGCCCTGATGTCCGACGATGACAAGCGTGAACTGGAAGCGCAATTCGAGGCGTCGGGCCGGCAGCGGTTCCTCGGTGTCTGACGCGCCGATCGCCGATGTCGGGACGGCCGCGCCGAGCGGTCGACCGGTCGCGCTGGTGACCGGTGCGAGTCGCGGCATCGGTAGGGAAGTGGCACTCGCCTTCGCTCGCAACGGATTCGACATCGCCCTCACTGCCCGCACGGTGCGGGAGGGTGAGGGGCGGGTCTCGCCGCGCACGCACGGTGACTCGATTCCGGTGCCGGGAAGCCTGGAGACCACCGCCGCGGAGGTGCGGGCACTCGGAGTCGACGCGCTGGCCGTGCCGATGGACCTGCTCGACGGCTCGTCGGTGCTGGCGGCGGCGAACCGGGTGCTCGAAACCTGGGGCCGGGTGGACGTGCTCGTCAACAACGCATACGCGCAGACCGCCGGGAACATGGACCGTCTGCTCGACATCGAGCTCGACGACGCAACCGCGATGATGCGCGGAAACTATCTGCATCAGCTCGCGCTGATCCAGCGAGTGCTGCCCGCGATGGTCGGTCGCGGAGCCGGTGTCCTGATCAACCTGGTGTCGGGTTCGGCGACGATGGACCCGCCCGCCGCGCCGGGGCAGGGCGGCTGGGGACTGTCGTACGCGGCGTCGAAGGCGGCGTTCGGCAGGCTCGCGGGCGCGGTGAACGCCGAGTACCGCCACCTCGGGGTGCGGGCGTTCAATCTCAGTCCCGGATTCGTGGTCACCGAGTCGGGAGTGGCGCGAGGTGGCAGCGATGCGATCGTGGGCGCCGGGTTCGACGTCGTCCCCGCGGCGGTTCCCGCCGAGGCCGCGGTGTGGCTGGCAACCGATCCGGGTGCCGACCGGTTCCTCGGCAAGGTCGTCTGGGCTCCGAAGCTGGTGGATTCGTTCGCTGCGTGACGCGCGCGGCGGAACAACGGAAAGGGTGTGTGGCGTGAAGCTGGGTGTGGTGATGCCGGTCGAACTGGGCATGGCGGGAGACCCGGAGCGGGTGCTCGAATTCGCTCGTGCGGCAGAGTCGTTGGGTTTCGACGAGATCTCGGCCGTCGAGCACGCCGTCGTGATCGGTGACACGGGCAGCGAGTACCCCTATTCGCCGACCGGAAAGTCCCACCTACCGGACGATTGCCCACTGCCCGACCCGCTGGAACTCCTCTCGTTCGTCGCGGGTGCCACCACCCGTCTCGGGCTCGCCACGGGAGTCCTGGTCGCGCCCAACCACAACCCCGTGGTCCTGGCGAAACGGCTCGCCACGTTGGATCGGCTCTCCGGAGGCCGCGCGCGGATCTGCCTGGGGGTGGGCTGGATGCGGGAGGAGATCGAGGCGTGCGGCGGCGACTTCACCCGCCGCGGCAAGGCCACGGACGAGGCGATCGCCGTGATGCGCGCACTGTGGGCGGGCGGGTCCGAGGGCGTCGACTTCGCCGGAGAGTTCTACTCCTTCTCCCGGGCGTTCTCCTACCCGAAGCCGGCGCGGCCGTCGGGTGTCCCGCTGTACATCGGCGGGCACAGCGCGGCCGCGGCCCGGCGCGCGGGACGACTCGGCGACGGGTTCCAGCCCCTCGGGCTCGGCGGGGACGACCTGACCGCCGCCGTCGGAACGATGCGGGCCGCCGCGGCCGACGCCGGGCGCGACCCGTCCGACGTCGCGCTGGTTCTCGGGGCCACACTTCCGCGGATGGACGCGTCGAAGGTCGAGTGGGCTGGGTCGCTCGGTTCCGACCGCATCCTGCTCTCCGCATCCCGGCACGCGACCACCCTCGACGCGGTGCTGGACGAGATGGCGGAGTGCTCGGCGCGGATGGGGCTTGTCTGACCGAACGAGGTAGTTACTACTGGTCGTAGTAGTCGACGTCACACATCATGCCGACGCTGTGTCGATATGATGGCGACAGCGTGTCGGCAAGATGGGTGTTCGCCTGGTCGACGGCGCACCGTCCCGTCGACCAGTGGAGATCCGAAGCATGTTCCTCGCCCTGCGCGAACTGTGGTTCGCGCGCACCCGTTTCCTCCTGATGGGGGCGGTGGTCGCGCTGATCTCCGTCCTCATGGTGATCCTCTCCGGGCTCTCCTCCGGACTGGTCGGTGACGGCGTCTCCGCCCTGCAACGGACGCCCGTCCAGGTCTTTGCCTTCGAACAGGGCACCAAGACCGACTCGGCGTTCTCGCGGTCCGTCGTCACCGAGCAGCAGGCGCAGCAGTGGCGCGACCGGCCCGACGTCGAGGACGCCGCACTGCTCGGCAACTCGATGGTCAACGCCAGAACGGGCAGCAGCACCCCCATCGACCTCACCTTGTTCGGCATCGAACCCGGATCGTTCCTCGAACCCGACGCTGCCGAGGGTGAAGGCCTGACGTCGGACACCGACATCGTCGTCAGCGCAGCCCTACGCGATCAGGGCGTCTCGCTCGGCGACACGATCATCCTGGACCGCCTCGGCACCGAACTGCACGTCGTCGGATTCACCGGCGACGACCGCACATTCGGACACGTCGACGTCGCGTACCTGCCGCTGCGCACCTGGCAGGAGGTGCATGCCGGCACCAAGTTCGGCGAAACAACCCCGGCGAGCGCCTATTCCGAAGCCAGCGTCGTGGCCATTCGCGGCATGGACGGCGCGGTTCCGGACATCGCTGCCGGCGATGCTGCTGCCGGAACGTCCGCGAAACTGCTCGACGACTCCTTCGACTCGTCACCCGGCTTCTCCGCCGAGATGATGACCATGTCGATGATCAAAACGTTCCTCTACGCGATCGCCGCGCTCGTCGTCGGCGCCTTCTTCAGTATCTGGACAGTGCAGCGCACGCGCGAACTCGCCGTCCTACGGGCCATGGGCGCCTCCACCGGATTCCTGTTGCGCGACGGACTGATCCAGGCGATCGTCGTGCTCGCCGGATCGATCGCCGTCGGCGTCGGTCTCGGTCTCGGTCTCGGCTCCGGACTCGAGGGCAGCGGCATGCCGTTCGCGCTCGAATCGGGACCGATCGCCTCGGGCGCCGTCCTGCTCGTCGTCCTCGGACTGGTGGGCGCCGCGGTCGCCATCGTCCGCGTCACCCGCGTCAACCCCCTGACCGCGCTGGGAGAGAACCGATGACCACCACCGTCACCACCACCGGCCTCGCCCTCGCCGACGTCACCCTCCGATTCGGTGACGGCGACACCACCGTCGTCGCCCTCGACCACGTCACCCTCCAGGTGCCCCGCGGCGAACTCGTCGCGATCGTCGGGCCGTCCGGTGCCGGCAAGTCCAGCCTGCTCGCCGTGGCCGGCGGCCTGAGCCAGCCGTCGAGCGGCACCGTCCACGTCGACGGCACCGATGTCACCGCGCTGCCCACCCGCGCGCTCGCCGCGCTGCGGCGCGACCAGGTCGGCTTCGTCTTCCAGTCCGGCAACCTCATTCCCGCCCTGACAGCGCGCGACCAGCTGCGGCTCGTGCCGAAGATCACCGGCCGGCCCGGTCGCGACGTCGACGAACTGCTCGACGCCGTCGGCATGAGCCACCGCGCCGACCGCAGGCCCGGACAGCTCTCCGGCGGCGAACGCCAGCGAGTCGGGATCGCCCGCGCGCTGATGGGCGACCCGTCGCTGCTGCTCGTGGACGAGCCAACCGCGGCGCTCGACCGCAAGCGCAGCCACGAGGTCGTCGAGCTGCTCGCCCGGGAAACCCACCAGGCGGGCGTCGCCACGATCATGGTCACCCACGATCACGACGTGTTGGTGCACTGCGACCGCATCCTCGAAATGGTTGACGGTCAACTGAAGCCGTACGAGTAGTTCGCTCGCGGCATCGAGCGGGACAAGCCCAGGGTTGCGGCACCGACCGTCGTTGCACCGGCAGCCCTGTCCCCGCAGCCCTTCCTGGACTCGCGGTTCGCGATGCTGCACCACGGACGCGTGCTCCCGCTGGTCGAGGCCTCGCGCAGGGCGGCCCGGGCGGGGCGGAACATGGACGCGGTGTGGACCTCCGCCCGGCCGGTCCTCGCTCGGTAGCCCAGAAGCGCACAAATGGAAGCGAAATGCCGTTCGCATGTTTCTGCTGTCCTGGGGCCAGTTCCGAACCTCCTCCCCAGATCGAAGGGCTATTGGTCGGCGCGCCGATCTCGTGATTGACGCATCCAATCATGCGAAGCTAGATTAACTTCCTGGCCGCGGCCGACCGGTCGACATGCAAGCGAGGGAGTGCAGATGGATTTGGCGTGGTCCGCGGACGACGCGGCGTTCCGTGATGAGGTCGTTGCCTTTCTCGACGAGAAGCTGACGCCCGAACTGCGGCAGTCCGGCCGACTGATGACGAGTGTCTACTCGGATCACGAAGCGAGCATGGAATGGCAGCGCATCCTGCACGAGCGCGGCTGGGCCGCGCCTGCATGGCCGGTCGAGCACGGTGGCTGCGACTGGAGCCTGACCCAGCACTACATCTTCAGCCGGGAATCCGTTCTCGCGGGTGCTCCGTCGCTGTCGCCCATGGGCATTCGGATGGTCGCGCACGCGATCGTGGCCTTCGGAACCCAGGAGCAGAAAGACTACTTCCTGCCCGGCATCCTCACCGGCGACGTGTTCTTCTGCCAGGGCTACTCCGAGCCGGAGGCCGGATCGGACCTGGCGTCGCTGTCGATGGCGGCCGTCGACGACGGCGACCACCTCATCTGTACCGGCAGCAAGATCTGGACCACGCACGCCACCGAGGCGAACTGGATGTTCTGCCTGGTGCGCACCACCCGCACCGACCGCAAGCAGCAGGGCATCACCTTCCTGCTCGTCGACATGACCACCCCGGGCATCGAGATCCGTCCGCTCGTCATGTCGTCCGGCGAGGAGGTGCAGAACCAGGTCTTCTTCGACCAGGTCCGCGTTCCCAAGTCCAACGTCATCGGCAAGATCGACGACGGCTGGACCGTCGCGAAGTACCTGCTGCTGTTCGAGCGTGGCGGCGGAGCGGCGGCACCCGCACTGCAGGTCATGGCCGAGTCCGTCGCCGACGCCGCCGCGCAGCAGCCCGGCCCGAACGGCCGCCCTCTCATCGAGGACCCGGCCTTCGCCGCGAAGCTCGCCGAAGCCCGCATCCGGACGAAGGTGCTCGAGATCCTCGAGTTCCGCACCCTCTCCGCCGGTGTCGACGTCAACGGCGCCGCGTCGTCGATGCTCAAGGTCCTCGCGACCGAACTCAGCCAGCGCATCACCGAAATCGCACTCGAGGCAGCCGGTCCGCGCGGACGGGTGTACCAGCCGCACGCCACCGCGCCCGGCGGCCCGATCGCCGACTTCGTCGTCCCCGAGGGCGGCTACGTCAGCGGGCAGCCGTGGCAGGCCGTCGCGCCGCTGCGGTACCTCAACGACCGAGCCGGCTCGATCTACGCCGGTAGCAATGAGATTCAGCGGAACATTCTCGCCAAAGCAGCATTGGGGCTCTGATGGACTTCTCCCTGACCAAAGAACAGGAACTTCTCCGCGACGGACTGACCAAGTTCCTCGCCGCCCGCTACACCCTCGAGGAGAGCCGTGCCGCCGCGAAAACCGGCATCGGTTGGCAGCCCGAGATCTGGCGTAGCTTCGCCGAGGAACTCGGCATCCTCGGCGCCACCCTGCCCGAGGAGAACGGCGGACTCGGCGGCGGCGCAGTCGAACTGATGATCGTGACCGAGGCGCTCGGCCAGGCACTCGTCGTCGAGCCGTTCGTCGACACCGTCGTCATCGGCACCGGACTGCTGCGGCGCGCAGGCGGTGACCGCGCGGCCGAGATCATCGGCGAGATCGTCGAAGGCAACGCCATCACCGCATTCGCCGCGCTCGAGGCCACGTCCGGCGACAACTACGCCGAGGTGACGACCACCGCCCGCCGCGACGGTGACGAGTGGGTGCTCAGCGGCACCAAGATCGTCGTCACCAGCGCACCGCTCGCGAGCCACCTGCTGGTCACCGCCCGCACCTCGGGCGATCAGCGCGACACCGACGGCATCTCGTTGTTCGTCGTTCCCCTCGGTCTCCACAGCCTGCCCGGGCTGGACAGTCACAGCTTCCGCACCGTCGACGACCGTCAGGCCGCGGACATCACGTTCACCGACCTGCGACTGCCCGCCGATGCGCTCCTCGGAGTCGAAGGCGGCGCGCTGCCGTCGATCGAGTACGCCATCGACGAGGCAACCGCGGCGATCGCGTCCGAGGCCGTCGGCCTGATGCGCAAGGTCCTCGCCGACACCGTCGAATACGCCAAGCAGCGCAAGCAGTTCGGGCAGGCGATCGGCACCTTCCAGGTGCTCCAGCACCGCATGGTCGACATGTACATGGAAGTCGAGCAGTCCGTGGCCGCCGTGTACCTGGCGATCCTCAACCTCGATGCCGCCCCTGTCGACCGTGCGCTCGCCGTCTCCGCAGCCAAGGCGACCATCGCGCGCGCCGCACGCTTCGTCGGACAGAACGCGGTCCAGTTGCACGGCGGCATGGGCATGACCGAGGAACTGGCCATCGGCCACTACTTCCGGCGCCTGACCGTCATCGAGCACGAGTTCGGCTCCGCCGACCGGCACATCGCGCGGTTCGCGGCGCTCACCGCAAACCGGTAACGATCCCCGGCGGTTCCCTGATGTCACATTGGGTCACTTCACGAACCCCGATGTGACATCAGGGAACTCGTGTTTGTGGGGGTAGGCGCCTGGCGCGCCACGCGGCGACGGTGGCGTCGGCGTCCACCCTGTGGACGGGAACGATCGGTGCGCTCGGCGCGCGGATGTAGTCGGCGATGCGACGGTTCAGGTCCGCGACGTGGTCGCGAACGTCCCGCTCGCCGAGTAGATCGGCGACGGTCTCAGGGAGTCGCTCGATCTCGCGTCGCAGTTGCAGTGACGCCGGCAGCAGCGCCTCGGTGGACAGGCCCTCGGCCGCGAGTTTGCGCTTGACCCACCATAATTCGTCGGTGTCGGCGACATGTGGCAGCGGCTTGCCTGCACCTTCGAGGTTGTCGAAGTCGCCGCGCTCCTGAGCGAGCCGGATCTGCCGTTCGACCCACGACTCGAACGGGACGTCCCACGGTTTCCGCTCCGTCATCCGTCCATTGTGCGCCCGCGCGATCCCGTCCGAACCTCACGTGTGCTCGGACACCAGTACCGCGCGGGTGCCGGGCTCGAGGGCCTGGAAGATGTGCGCGACGTCGCCGGGGTAGGCGATGTAGTCGCCGGCGCCGAGTTCGACCGGATCCTCGCGGAGTCCGACGAGGGCGCGGCCGGCGCTGACGATGACGTGCTCGACGACGCCCGGCAGGTGCGGCTCCGATTCGCGCGGGGGCCCGGGTTCGACGTCGAGGCGGTAGATGTCACGGCGCGCATTGGGCGGGCAGGACGCGACGAGGGTGACCTGGTAGTCGGTGCGTTCGGAGTACAGCACGGGGCCTTCCCCGGCGCGGATCACCTGGACGCGGGGTCGCGGCGGGTCCACGAGCTGCGCGAACTGGATGTCGAGCGCGACGCTCAGCGCCCACAGGGTTTCGACGCTCGGGTTGCCGGTGCCCGCTTCGAGCTGCGACAACGTGGACTTGGCGATGCCGGCGCGTCGGGCGACCTCGGTCAGGGACAGTCCGGCACGGTCGCGTTCGCGGCGCAGCGAGCCTGCGATGACGTCGAGGGGTGCCTTGCTGCCGTCCGCTGCCATCTGTTCACTGTATCGGCTTATTTGTTCGCCTTGACGAACGATGGCAGAACGTTCACTATAAAGATCATGCGTTCGATCTGGCGAACAATCGATGGTGGTCTCCGCCGGGACATCGCACTGGTGTCCCTCGCGGACGGACTCGTCGGGATCTCGTACGGCGCGATCGCCGTCGGACTCGGCTTCGCGCCCTGGGTGCCGGTGCTGATGTCCGTGGTCGTCCTCGCAGGTGCGTCCGAGTTTCTCTTCGTCGGCATCGTCGCGGCAGGCGGCAGCCTCCTCGCCGCCCTCGCGGGTGGGCTGATCGTCAATGCCAGGCACCTCCCGTTCGGCCTCGCCGTCGGTGACACCGCAGGCCGCGGCTGGCGCCGGGGCCTCGGAGCCCACCTCCTCAACGACGAGAGCACCGTCTTCGCCCTCGGTCAGGCCGATCCGCGGCGCAGGCGGGCCGTGTTCTGGCTGAGCGGAATCGGGATCGGCGTCTGCTGGCCGCTCGGTGCCCTGATCGGCGCGACGGCGGGCAGCCTCATCGACGACATCGACGCCTTCGGGCTCGACGCCATGTTCCCGGCCGTGCTGATCGCGCTCGTGCTTCCCGCTCTCCGGGACCGCGCGACCGCGAAGGTGGCCCTGCTCGGGGCCGCGATCGCCGTCGCCGCGACCCCCTTCCTGCCGACCGGCGTTCCCGTGCTCCTCGCCCTCGCGGCACTCGTCGCGCTGATCTGGATCAAGCCTGGCCAACCCGAGGCGGTGCCCGCATGACCGCGACCCTGCCGCTGGTGGTGGCCGTACTGATCCTCGCCGCGGGCACGTTCGCGTTCCGGTTCGCGGGCCCGGCGCTGCGTGCGCGGGGCGTCGTCCCGGACCGGCTCGAATCCGTGCTGGCCGTCGGC
Organism: Rhodococcus sp. Q; assembly: GCF_005503035.1. Taxonomy (NCBI): domain Bacteria; kingdom Bacillati; phylum Actinomycetota; class Actinomycetes; order Mycobacteriales; family Nocardiaceae; genus Rhodococcus; species Rhodococcus sp. Q. The sequence goes on along the minus strand of NZ_SCOY01000001.1, from coordinate 164,887 downwards.
GCGGTGGTGCTGCTCGTCGCGGTCGCGGTGACCAATGCGGTCACCGAGGACGGCGGCGTCGCGGGTATCGCGCGCCCCGCGGGTGTCCTGGTCGGTGGTGTCCTGGCGTGGCGGAAGGCGCCGTTCGTCGTCGTCATCCTTGCCGCCGCCGCGACCGCCGCGGTCCTGCGCCTGCTCGGTGTCCCCTGACCTCGAGGTCCCGACACGCCTGCACTTCCTGAATGGCCCATCCATTCAGTCCAACTGAATGGATGGGCCATTCAGGAAGAAGCGGCGGGAGCCCGGAAGGGAACGGCGGCGGAAATCAGGGGAGGGTGACGGCGCGGTCCTCGGTGAAGTCGACGGCGAGCGCCCGTCGGGCGATCAGCCAGCGGCCGTCCACTCGCCGGTAGGTGTCCAGGTAGCGGATCGCGACGGCGTTGTCCCGCGCCGCGCCGTCCCGGCCGACGTACAGGTGATGGGCGAGGCAGTACACGACCGCGGACGCATCGTCCTCCACGACGTCGACGACCACCTGGTGCACGGCGTGGTGCGTGCCCTTCAGGTGTGCGGTGGCGCCGAGGACGGCGGCTGCGATGGCGGCCGCGCCGACCGTCACGACCTCGCCTGCACCGCGGGTCAGCGCCGGCGGTTGGACGAACTCGGCGTCGGAGGTGAACAGTGCCGCCACCCCGTCCGCGTCCCGGGTGTCGACGGCGACGGCGTACCGTCCGGGGAGGTCGAACGGTTCGTTCATGTGAACGATTATGCGGATGACTGACGGGACTGGGGCTCGGAATCCGGTGAGCGGGAAATCGTTCCCGCCCCAGAACTTCCGTGTCATAGTCTCGATTACTGAAGCTAAATAGTTGCAGGGAGTGTGCCAGTGACGACAGCAGTGCGCGGGGGACGCGCGTCCGCCCGGCTCGTCGTCGTCGCCCTGGCGTCCTGCGGCATCGTGGTGTCGCTGATGCAGACCATCGTGATGCCGCTGCTCCCCGAGTTCCCGCGACTGCTGAACACCACCCCCGGTGGTGCGGCGTGGCTGGTGACCGCGAATCTCATCGCAGGCGCGGTCTGCGCTCCCGTCCTCGGACGTCTCGGCGACATGTACGGCAAGCGGCGACTGCTGCTCGTCGCGCTGGCCGTCATGGCGGCGGGCAGTCTGCTCGGGGCGGTGTTCGACACCTTCACCATGGTGCTCGTCGCCCGGGCGTTGCAGGGCGCCGCGATGGGGGTGGTGCCCCTCGGCATCAGCATCATGCGTGACGAGTTGCCCGCGGAACGGGTCGCGGGCGGGATCGCGCTGATGAGTTCGACGTTGGGTGCGGGCGGTGCGATCGGGTTGCCGCTGACCGGTGTGGTCGCCGAACACTTCAGCTGGCACTGGCTCTTCGGCGGCGCCGCCGTCGTGGGGCTGCTGGGGATGCTGGCGATCTGGTGGGTGGTGCCGGAGTCGCCGGTCCGCTCCGGCGGCAAGTTCGACCTCGTCGGTGCGGTCGGGCTGTCGGCCGCCCTGGTGTGCCTGCTGCTCGCGATCACGCAGGGCAACGGGTGGGGCTGGGGCAGCCCCCCGGTGCTGGGCCTGTTCGCGGCGGCGACCGTGCTGTTCGCCGCGTGGGGTGTGTACGAGATGCGGTTGGCGCCACCCGGCAAGGAGGCCGTACGGCAGCCGCTCGTGGATCTGCGGGTGTCCGCGCGCAGGCAGGTGCTGCTGACGAACATCGCCTCCGTCCTCGTCGGGTTCGCGATGTTCACGTCGTTCATGGTGAGCGCCCAGATCTTCCAGGCTCCCGAAGACACCGGCTACGGATACGGCATGTCGTTGACGCTCAGCGGTCTCGCCCTGCTGCCCGGTGGTCTCGCGATGATCGCGTTCTCCCCGGTGACCGCCCACCTGTCGCGCAGTCGCGGGCCGCGGATCACCTTCCTGATCGGGACGACGATCCTGGTCATCTCCAACTTCACCCGTGCCGTCACGCCCCACCAGTTGGTGATCGTGATCGTCGCGACGACGGTGACGTCGATCGGTGCCGCGCTCGCCTACGGCGCGATCCCGTCGATGATCATGCGGGCCGTCCCGGTCTCGGAGACCGCGGCCGCGAACAGCCTCAACGCGCTCGCGCGGTCGCTGGGCACGTCGACGTGCAGCGCGGTGGTCGCAGCTGTCACGACGGCGTCGGTGATGACGGTCGCGGGGGTCGAGTTCCCCACCCACACGGCGTATGCGGTGGTGTTCGGGATCGGTTCGGCCTCGGCGTTGGTGGCCGTCGTCGTCGGCCTGTTCGTTCCGCGTGACCGGGCACCCGAGGCCGGGAATCTACCGCTCAGTGAGACCCGACAGGACCGCGTCGACATCACTCCGTAACGTCCGACCTGGTGGGAACGCCAGGAATGGGAGATGTGCGATGGAGTTGAGGGAGTCGGCGTCGCAGCTGGAGCTGCGACGGGAACTGCGCGCGTACTTCGCGGGCCTGCTGCCGGAGGAGAAGCGGCGCACGGCGGGCGAGCAGGGCGTCGGTGGCGAGCACTTCCGGGAGGTCGTCAGCCTGCTCGGCGCGGACGGCTGGCTCGGCATCGGCTGGCCGACGGAGTACGGCGGACAGGGCCGGTCCATCGAGGAACAGTTCGTGTTCTTCGACGAGGTGCAGCGCGCCGGACTGCCGTTCCCGTTCGTCACGGTCAACACCGTCGGACCCACCCTCATGAAATACGGCACCGAGGAGCAGAAGGCCCGCTTCCTGCCCGGCATCCTGTCCGGTGACATCGTCTTCGCGATCGGCTACACCGAGCCGGAGGCCGGTACCGACCTCGCCTCGCTCAAGACCCGCGCCGTCCGCGACGGCGACGAGTGGGTGATCGACGGCAACAAGATCTTCACCTCCGGCGCGAACACCGCCGACTACGTGTGGCTCGCGTGCCGCACGGACCCCGACGCCCCGAAGCACAGGGGCATCTCGATCATGGTCGTGCCGACCGACGACGCGGGATTCTCGTGGTCACCCATCCCCACCGTCGGCGGCCTGACCGTCACCTCGACGTACTACAGCGGGATTCGCGTCGCCGACGAGAACGTCATCGGCGACGTCAACGGCGGTTGGCAGCTGATCGCCGCCCAGCTCAACCACGAACGCATCGGGCTCGCCGCGATCGGTGGTCGCACCTACGGACTGTGGCATCAGGTCCTCGACTGGGCCAAGGAGAACGGTGCCATCGAGATTCCCTGGGTGCAGCAGGAATTCGCGCGGACCCACGCCAAGCTCGAGGCCATGCGCCTGCTGAACTGGAAGATGACGGCCGCCGTCGCCGCCGACACCCTGTCCGGCGCCGACGCGGGCGCCACGAAGGCGTACGGCACCGAGACCCACATCGACGTGTACCGGACGCTGCTCGGCATCCTCGGCGCCGCCGGACGTATCCGTCCCGAGTCGCCGGGTGCCCTGCTGGCCGGGCAGATCGAGCAGATCTCGCGGCAGGGCATGGTCAACACCTTCGGCGGCGGCGTCAACGAGGTCCTTCGCGACATGGTCGCGACGATGGGCCTCGGTCTGGTCCGGGAGAAGAGGGTCAAGTGAGCGACTTCCTCACCACCCTCAAGGCATTCGAGGGCAAGACCCTGACCCCGGAGACGTGGGGGCCCGACGAGGTCAACACGCCGATGATCCGGCACTGGGTGGAGACGATGGGTGACACCAACCCCATCCACCTGGACGACGACGCGGCCCGCGCCACCGGTCGTGACGGCGCCGTCGCGCCCGCACTCATGACGCAGGTGTGGACGATGCGCACCTTCGCCGACAAGATGGCGAACAACGACCCGTCGCAGGTGTGGACCGACCTGATCGGCACCCTCGACACCGCCGGATTCACCTCGGTCGTCGCGACCGACTCGGACTTCGAGTTCTTCGCCGAACTCCGTCCCGGTGACCGGGTGTCGCTCACCGAGGTGATCGAGTCGATCTCCGAGGAGAAGACCACCGGACTCGGCGTCGGGCACTTCGTCACGACACTGAAGACGTACTGCAACGGCGGCGGAGACGTTGTCGCGACACAGCGCTGGCGCACACTGCGTTTCACACCGAAGGCGGCAGGCAAGCCGAAGGGGCTGCGTCCGCGCCCGGCCCTCAACGCGGACAACGCGTTCTGGTTCGAGGCCGCGAAGGAGCACCGTCTGGTGATCCAGCGTTGCACGGCCTGCGGCACGCTGCGTCACCCCACCGGACCGATGTGCGGGACCTGCCGGTCGCTGGACTGGGACACCGTCGACGCCTCGGGCCGCGGCACCGTCTACAGCTTCGTCGTCAACCACCACCCGCAGATCCCCGGATTCGAGTACCCGCTCGTCGTCGCGACGATCGAACTCGAGGAGGGCACCCGTCTGATCGCGAACATGACGGGCGTCGCACCGGACGAGGTCGAGATCGGCATGCCGGTGGAACTGGACTGGATCGACGCCGACCCGGATCTGACGCTGCCCGCGTTCCGGCCGGCCGCACGTGAGGAGTACTGATGGACTTCACCTTCAGCGAAGAGCAGGAAGCCGTTCGCACCCTCGCAAGCGAGGTGTTCACCAGCAAGGCGGGAATCGACCGGGTCAAGGAGGTCGAGCGGAGCGACGAGCGGATCGACCGCGACCTGTGGCGTGAACTCGCCACCACGGGCTTGCTCGGGATCGCGCTGCCCGAGGATCTCGGCGGCGGTGGCCTCGGGCTGGCCGAGCTGTACGTGCTGCTCGAACAGCAGGGCAGGCACGTTGCGCCGGTGCCGATCTGGCCGGTGACGGCGGCCGCGCTCGCGGTCGCCGAGTTCGGCACGGACGCCCAGCGCGCCGCGTTGGTTCCCGGTGTCGCCGACGGCAGCGAATTCCTGACGGTCGGGCTCGAGGAGTTCGGTCCCTACACCGACGCACCGCGGACCACGGCGACCGAGACCGACGGCCGGTGGACGCTCACGGGAGCGAAGGCCGTCGTCCCGATCACCCACGTCGCGCATCGCGCGATCGTCTCGGCCGCAACCGAGACCGGTGCGGCGCTGTTCGTCGTCGACCTTGCCGCCGAGGGTGTCTCGATCGAGCAGACCCAGTCCACCGACTGGACGATCTGCGGGAACGTCACCCTCGAGTCCGCGCCCGCCGAACTTCTCGGACCGGCCGACGGCACCACCGCGCAGTGGCTGGTCGATCGCGTCGAGCTGGCTCTCGCCGCTATCCAGATCGGAGTGGGTTCCGGCGCCGTGGAGCAGGCCGTCACCTACCTCAACGGCAGGCACCAGTTCGGGCGTCCGCTCGCGACGTTCCAGGCGGTCGGACACCAACTCGCCGACTGCTACATCGACCTCCAGGCGATGAGCGTCACCCTGTGGCAGGCCACGCAGAACCTCGCGGACGGCGCGGATCCCGGAACCTCCGTCCTCGTGGCGAAGTGGTGGGCCACCGACGGCGGTCAGCGGGTCGTGCACCGCACCACACACCTGCACGGCGGCATGGGTGTCGACACCGACTACCCGGTGCACCGGCACCTGTTGTGGGGCAAGCAGATCGGTGCAACCCTCGGCGGGTCGGCATCGGATCTGGCGCGTCTCGGTGCCCAGCTCGCCGCCGGGGTCGAGGTCGCCGGATGACCGCGACGATCGATCGGACCGGCCGCGGCTACGACGACATCGCGGTCGGTGACGTGCTTCCCGAGTTGGCGATTCCGCTGACGCGCACGCTGATCGTCGCGACGGCCCTCGCCACCCGCGACTTCCAGGACGTGCACCACGACCCCGATCTGGCGCGCGAGCGAGGTTCGAAGGACGTGTTCATGAACATCCTCACCAGCAACGGGCTGGCGGGACGATTCGTGACGGACTGGGCGGGACCGCATGCGGCGGTGCGCCGCGTGAAGATCCGCCTCGGTGCCCCGAACTATCCGGGCGACACGATGACGATGACCGGTGAGGTGGTCGCGAAGGACGACGGCCTGGTCGAGGTGAAGGTCGTGGGTGCGAACAGCCTCGGCAATCATCTGTCCGGAACCGTCACCGTGTCGTACCCCGCCAGCGAAGGGAAGGACGTCTGATGGCCGTCAGTCCGCTCTCCGGTGCCGCCGCGATCGTCGGTATCGGTGCCACCGAGTTCTCCAAGAATTCCGGTCGCACCGAGCTGCAGCTCGCGTGCGAGGCTGTCACCGCGGCCCTCGCCGACGCAGGCATCGACCCGTCCGAGGTCGACGGCTTGACCACCTTCACGATGGAGACGAACGGCGAGATCCTCGTCGCCCGCAACTGTGGGCTGGGGGAGCTGAAGTTCTTCTCCCGCATCGGCTACGGCGGCGGCGCCGCGTGCGCGTCGGTGCAGCAGGCGGCGATGGCCGTCGCGACCGGTGTCGCCGAGGTCGTGGTCGTGTACCGCGCGTTCAACGAACGCTCCGGCATGCGTTTCGGCCTGGGTCAGCACGACCGCCCGATGGACAGCACGGCCGATCGGGCGGCGTACGCCTGGCTCACCCCACAGGGCCTCTCGACTCCCGCTCAGTGGGTCGCGATGTTCGCTCGACGCTACATGCACCAATACGGTGCGACGAGTGAGGATTTCGGACGGGTCGCGGTGGTCGCCCGTAAGCACGCCGCCAACAACCCCGCAGCATGGTTCCACGGGAAACCGATCACGCTCGAGGACCATCAGAACTCCCGGTGGATCGCCGAGCCGCTGCACCTGCTCGACTGCTGCCAGGAGACCGACGGTGGTCAGGCCCTCGTCGTCGTTTCGGCCGAACGTGCCAAGGACCTGCGCCACACGCCCGCGATCGTCAAGGGCGCCGCGCAGGGCAGTGGCAAGGACCAGCACATGATGGCGAGCTACTACCGCCCCGACATCACCGGCATCCCGGAGATGGGACTCGTCGGACGCCAGCTGTACGCGCAGGCCGGCCTGACGCCGGACGAGATCGATGCGGCGATCCTCTACGACCACTTCACCCCGCTGGTGCTCCCGCAGCTCGAGGAGCTCGGATTCTGTGGCCCCGGTGAGGCCAAGGACTTCATCCGCGCGGGCAACCTGGAGATCGGTGGCCGGTTGCCGAGCAACACCCACGGTGGTCAGGTGGGCGAGGCGTACCTGCACGGCGTCAACGGGATCGCCGAAGGTGTCCGACTGGTCCGCGGCACGTCCACCAACCAACCCGACAACGTCGAGAACGTGATCGTCACGGCGGGAACCGCGGTTCCCACGAGCGGTCTGATCCTGGGAGCAGCCTGATGACAACGACTCTGGATGCGGGAAGCTGGCGGGGCACCGACCTCGGCACCCGGACCGTGAGCTACACCGAACGCGACGCGATCCTCTACGCGCTCGCCGTCGGTGCGAAGGCGACCGACCTGGACCTCGTGATGGAGGACCGGCTGCGGGTGCTGCCGACATTCGCGCTGACACTCGCGCAGTGGGCGCCCGACGAACTGGGCTCGCGCGGCGCGTTCGACACCAAGACCGCGCTGCACGGCTCGCAGGAGTTGACGGTGCTCGCCCCGCTGCCGCGCTCCGGTGAGATCGCGTTGTCGGCCCGTGTCGGTGAGGTGTGGGACAAGGGGGCCGCCGCCGTGTTCGAGGTGGTCGTCGAGAGCGACTACTTCGTCGCGACATGGTCGCTGTTCGCGCCCGGCTACGGAGGATTCGGCGGTGAGAGAGGGCCGTCGAAGCCCGCGGGCCCGTCCGGCGATCCCACCGTGACCACGGACCTGGTGACCGCCGGGAACCAGACGGCGCTCTACCGGTTGCTCGGCGACATGCACCACATCCACATCGACCCGGTCGCCGCCGCGGTGATCGGGCAGCCCCGCCCGATCATGCACGGACTGTGCACCCTGGCGGCGAGCACGCTGCCGCTGGCCCGCGAACTGGGCTCACACCCCGCGGACCTGGCACAGCTGTCGGGACGCTTTGCCGCCCCGATGTTTCCGGGCGACACGCTGCCGCTCCGCGGCTGGCTCGGGGACGGCGGCGTCGACTTCGAGGTCGGCGGCGCGATCACCGGCGCCCACGCCCGATTCGAGGCGTAGGCATGGACAATCCGGCAGACTTCGCAAGTAAGGCGGTGCTGATCACCGGCGGCACCAAGGGCATCGGCCGCGTCGTCGCCGAGACGTTCCTCGCCGCCGGAGCCGACGTCACCGTCTGTGCTCGCAGTGCCCCCGACAGTGAGATCGAGAGCGGTGGTCGCCGAGCACATTTCGTCTCCGTCGACGTCCGCGACGCCGACGCGGTGAAGGCGATGGTCGATGCTGCGCACGCACGGATGGGCCGACTGGACGTTCTGGTCAACAACGCGGGCGGTTCACCCGACGCGGACGCCGCGACGGTCTCGCCCCGGTTCGTCGACAAGATCGTCGCGTTGAACCTGTTGGCGCCCTTCTACGTTGCGCAGGCCGCGAACGCGGTGATGCAGCAGCAGGACACCGGCGGCGCGATCGTCAACATCGGTTCGGTGTCGGCGCACGACCCGCAACCCGGCACCGCCGCGTACTCCGCGGCGAAGGCAGGCCTGCTGATGCTGACGAAGGCACTCGCGCTGGAGTGGGCGCCGAAGGTCCGCGTCAACCACATCACGACCGGACTGATCCGCACCGAGGCCGCGGCGTCGGTGTACGGCGAGGACGGCGGTGCCGCGGTCACCCGCACCCTGCCGATCGGCCGGATGGCGGTGCCGTCGGACATCGCAGGCGCCTGCCTGTTCCTCGCCGGACCGCTGTCGGCGTACGTCAACGGCGCCGACATCGCCGTCCACGGCGGCGGCGAGTACCCGGCCCGCTACCTGGCCACCCACCCCGAAATCTGATCGGAGCACGAACATGGGCATCCTCGACGGAAAGGTCGCGATCGTCACCGGCGCAGGCCAGGGCATCGGCCGCGGCATCTCGCTGGCACTGGCGAAGGAGGGCGCGGCGATCGCAGTCGCGGGCCGAACCGAGTCGAAACTGCACAAGACGGTCGCGGAGATCGAGGAGTTCGGCGGGCGCGCGATCCCCGTGCGCTGCGACGTCTCGGCCGCCGACGACATCGACGCCGCCGTCGCGACCACCGTCGACCAGCTGGGCGGTGTCGACATCATGGTCAACAACGCCAACGACTCCAAGCCCGGCAAGCTGCTCGACGTCGTAGACGCGGACTTCGAGCGGGCGTTCGCGTCCGGACCGCTTGCGACGCTGCGATTCATGCGGGCATGCCACCCGCACATGGTCGCGCGCGGCGGCGGGTCGGTCGTCAACCTGGTGACCTCGGCGTCCGTGCGGTGGGACGCCAGCAACTACGGCGTCTACGGGTCCATCAAGGAGGGCACGCGCGTCCTGACCCGTGCGGCCGCGGCGGAGTGGGGACGTGACGGCATCCGCGTCAACAACGTTGCCCCGCATGCGATGACGCCTGCGCTGCAGTGGTGGATGGACAAGAACCCCGAGGAGGCGGAGGCCTTCGTCGCGGGCATCCCCCTCGGCCGCGTCGGCGACCCGGAGTCCGACATCGGCCGCGCTGTGGTGTTCCTGTGCTCCGAGGATTCCCGGTACCTCACCGGTGCCACTGTTCCCCTCGACGGTGGCCAGTCCCGCTGGGGTTAGGCCCTGTCCACAACCTGTGCACACAGGTTGTGGAGTACGCGCAGGGGTGTTGTGCGCGCAATTCCTATGTGCACGTTGCAGTATCCGTGTGCGCAGGGGATTTCGCTGGTCGGATGGCGGTCCGCTACAGCACCCCTGCGTCGACGGCGGCGAGGCGGTACCACTCGGCGAGGGTGTCGACGGTCTCGTGCGCGTTGAGGCCGCTGGGGTTCGGCACCACCCACAGTGCCGCGCCCTCGAGATCGTTCGGTTGTCTCCCGGTCGATGCCTGACGAAGCCCGAATGCCGTGCGGTACGCCGTCACCCCGGCGACCGCGACGACGGCGGGACGCGTCGAGCGCACGACCCGACGCAGTCGCTCGGGGCCTTCGCGTAGCTCGGACGCCGTCAGTTCGTCGGCCCGGGCGGTGGCGCGTGGCGCGAGGTTGGTGATCCCGATCCCGCGGCTGAGCAACAGGTCCCGGTCGGCGTCGGACATCCCGGCGCTCGGGTCGATGCGGTGCGGCACGATGCCCGCGCGGTGCAGCGCGGGATAGAACCTGTTGCCGGGACGGGCGAAGTGCGCTCCGGTCGCCGCGGTCCACAGACCGGGGTTGATGCCGACGAACAGCAGTCGGCATCCTGGCCCGATCAGGTCCGGGACCGCGGCGTCGCGGAACGACTCCAACTCGGCGCGTGTGAAACCCATCGCGCCAGTAGATCATCCGCTCAGGCGTTGTCGAGCACAGACGTCCCCGACTCGACGCGCATCGCCTTGGATGTCTCGACGCCCGAGTTCGGGTTGAGCTTGTCGACGGCACGGAAAGCGAACCGTGCCTCGCTCGCGTCGACCTCGAGGATCCCGTAGCCGTGCGCGACCATGTCGGCGTGCTTGAGGTGCGGGTTCTTCGCGAGACGGCTCGCTTCCTCGGCCCTGGCCCCGCTCGTGTCGACGCCGCTGCTGGTGTAGCCGCCGTCGCCGGTGTTGGAGGACGTCACCGACGGAACGACGAACTCGACGCCCGCGCGCCGGGTCCCGGGCGCGTTCACCTGGGCGCCGCTCGGAGTTCCGGGAGCGAACCCGGTGTCCCACAGTTCGCCCGCCCAGCCGTCGTGGTCGTCGCCGGTGACAAGAAGGAGATTCTCGACGGATTGTGCTGCAGTGGAGAGAATTTCGTTGCGTTCGGCCCCGTAGCCGTCCCAGGTGTCCATGTACGCGCGGGTGCCCTGGTCCTCGACGACCATGCCCATCATCATGTTCGGGTTCGCGACGACCTTCCACCGGGCGTCCGAAGTGGTGAGTCCATTGAGGAACCACTGCTTCTGCTGTGCACCCAGCATCGTCCGGCCCGCGACGTCGGCATCCGCGCAGACGATGTGGTCGAGGGAGTCGCCGCATCCCTGCTTGTCACGGTACTGGCGAGTGTCGGGCGCGAACAGTTCGACGGTGCGGCCCACGCGCAGCGACCGGTAGGTGCGGGTCGGGTCGCCCGCGAATCGGGGGACGGGCATGTGCTCGAACCACGACTGCCACGCCTGCTGCTTCTTCTGCTGGAAGCCGATCGCGCCCTCGATCGGCGAGATGACGGGGAACGTCCAGCCGTCCTTGCTGTAGTTGTTGCGGAACTCGTGGTCGTCCCAGAGTGGTACGAACGCGTGACTGCTGTGCATCGCTCGCAGGTCGGCGTCGGTGCGGTATCTGCGGTACTTGTCGCGCATGGCGTCGAGGGTCTGAGGGAAGGCGTTGCTCTCCACCCCACGGACGCCGGGCTTGGTGAACTCGTACACGTAGTCGCCGAGACAGACGACGAAGTCGAGGTCCTCCGCGGCGAGGTGCCGGTGCGCCGCGTAGTAGCCCTCCTCGAAGCCCTGACAGGTGAACCAGCCGATGCGGACCGGTTCGTTGGAGTCGGCGGGCCGCAGCGTCCGGAACCGTCCGACCGGGGACTCGCCGCCGTCACCGCGGAACTGGTAGTAGTACGCCTCGCCGGGCGCCAACCCGGTTGCGTCGAAGTGCACCGTGCCGTCGGCATCGCCCGACACCTGCACGCGTTCGGCGATGACGGGACTGGACAGGTCCTCTCGCGCCGAGACGATCAGCGCCAGTTCGCCTCCGGTGGCACTGCTCCCTGCACTGCCGGTGGAGACGCTGCTGCCTGCCGCGCTACCGGCCCCGACCCGAGTCCACAACGTGGCACCGTCCGTGCGCGGAACACCGGCCATCACGCCGTTGCCGAACTCGGGGTTCCGGATCAGTCCCGGTCCGGCGTCGGGTGCCTGACGCAAAAGGGGTGCGGCGTTCGCGCCTGCGGGGAACAGCGCTGCCCCACAGAGAGCGGTGGCGCCGACCAGGAATGCTCGGCGGGAGACGTTGGTGGACGGGAAGGGCACAGGACACCTCGGAGGGGAGGGGACAGTTACACATTTACACTAGACGTAACTTTGCATTCGCTCCGAGTTTTCTCGATGTTCACCGATCGTTCCGTGCGGGGTGAAGTGCGGCCTCCACCGCATCGGCGGCCGTCACCGGGTCCTCGTGCTCCCAGATCCGGACCACGGTCCAGCCCGCCGCGGCGAGCCGATCGTCGGTGTCGCGGTCGCGGGCGACGTTCCCGTCCAGTTTCGTGGCCCACCACGCGGCGTTGTTCTTCGGCGACGTGGCGTGCCGCGGGCAGCGATGCCAGAAGCAGCCGTCGACGAACACCGCGACCCGGGCCCGCGAGAACACGAGGTCTGCGCGCCGGCGCATTCCGGGAAGGGGTGCCCGGTCGACCCGGTACCGGCGACCACGGCGATGCAGCTCCCTCCGCAACGCCAACTCCGGCGCGGTGTCGCGGCGACGCTGCGCACTCATCCTGGCGCGGGTCGCCGCCGAATCCGGAAGTGGCCGGGCCGTCATGGATGCCATTGTCCGTCGATCGTGGCGATCACGAGATGCCCGGCTGTTTCACCGGTGTTCACCGGTCCGGGGTTGCGCCGACCGGCCCTCTCAGTCTCCTGCCAGCTTCGCCCCGTACATTCCGCCCGTGCGTACCCGCCTCCTACCCCGGCACTGGCCCCTCGGGCTGGCCGCCCTGATCGTTGCTGCAGGCATCCTCGCCGTGTTCGGTCCGGCCGACATGGCGAGCAACCCCGTCATCGGCTGGTCGAGCTCCCTCTATCGGGACGTCGACGCCGTCACCGCGTCCTGGCCTGCAGGCGCGGGGACCGTCAGCGATCTCGTCGCGGAAGCGGGCCTGGTCGCCCTCGCGCTGATGCTCGCGGTGTCGTTGTGGTGGGGTCGCGGTGACACCCGCACCCTCGCAGTCGGCTTGGCCGCGGGCGCAGGCGCGGCCGGATCGGCCCTGGCGACTCTCGCCGTGAAGTCGGTCGTCACCGAGGAACGGCCCTGCACCGCACTCCCGGGAGTGCACGCACTCTCGGAGTGCCCACCGCTCGGTGACTGGTCGTTCCCCAGTAACCATTCCGGAATCTCTGCGGCCCTCGCCACTGCGGTGGTCCTCGCCGGCTATGCGGCGCGTCGGACGTGGATGTCCGTGCTCGCCTGCGTCACCGCGGTGATCGTCGGCTTCTCCCGGGTCGTCAGCGGGGTGCACTACCCGCACGACGTCGCCGCGGGGCTGGTGTTCGGCTCGTGCATCGCACTCGCCTTCGCAGTGGCCCTGACGCCGGTCGCGACGATCGTGGTGCGCCGCGTCGGTCTCGGCTCTCCCCAGCGCGAGCCCGCGCACTACTAGGGCATGTCGTTTCGGCGTCCCTGATACGGGCGGTGCTCGGCGAGCCTGCCTGGGTTCAGTCGACGAGGGCAGGTTCCTCGGGAACGGGCGCGGAAGCGCGGCGAGCAGGCGCACAGAAGCCGACAGCGACGGCGGCGACGAGCAGGATCCCACCCAGCACGTAGGCGGCGTTCGACATCCCGTCCATGAACGCCGATCGCGCGAAGTCGGCGAGCTGCTCCCCCTGCGGACCGGCCATCTTCGCCACTTCGAGTGCGGCCGCGAGGGACGATCCGACCGGTTCCTTCGCCGCTTCGGGGACCGCGTCGACGGCGGGCGCGATCTCGCGGCTGTAGGTGGAGGCCAGCAGGCTGCCCGCCAGCGCGATCCCGATGGCGGCGCCGACCTCACGGGTGGTGTCGTTGACGGCGGACGCGACGCCCTGTTTGTCGTCTGGGGTGTTCTCGACGATCGCGTGCGTGGCCGGTGCAGTGCAGAGGCCGAGGCCGAACGCGTAGATCATCAGGCACCACACCGTGGTCCAGTACCCGCTGTCGGCGTCGATGGTCGCGAACGCGAACATCCCGACTCCCGTCAGGCTCAAGCCGACGACGCTGAGCCAGCGCAGTCCGACACGCGGGAGCAGCCACGGGACGACCGCGGACATTCCCATCACCGGTATCACCATCGGAGCCAGCGCGATCCCGGACATCAGCGGACTGAATCCTCGCACCAACTGCATGTACTGCACGACGAGGAAGAACATCGCGAACGATGCGAGGAACTGCAGCGTCATGGACAGTGACCCGGCGCTGAACCCGCGATTGCCGAACAGTCGCACGTCGAGCAGGGGCTCCGCGCGGCGCAACTCGACCACGACGAATGCCGTTCCGCACACGACAGCGATCACGAGAGCCGTGACCGGCAGCGGGTCCGACCAGCCGCGGAGCGGACCTTCGAGCATGCCGAGGACGAAACCGCCGACCGCGCCGACCGACAGCAACGAGCCGGGCACGTCCATCCGTGGGGGGTGCTCGGCGCGCGACGGTGGGATGGTCCAGGTGACCACGAACAGTCCGATCGCGCCGACGGCGAACCCGACGAAGATCGACTGCCACGACCAGTGCTCGAGCATCAGGCCGGAGATGACCATGCCCGCGATGCCGCCGATCGCGGCGACGCCCGCCCAGATCGCGACACCGCGAGCACGATGTTCGGGCGGGAATGTGGCCACCAGCAGCGACAACGTCGCGGGCATCATGAAGGCGGCGCCGACGCCGGCGAATGCGCGGAACGCGATGATCCAGGTGGGGGAGTCGAGCCAGATCGGTCCGAGGGAGGCGATGCCGACGATCGCCAGACCGATGAGCAGCACCCCGCGGCGGCCGTACCGGTCGCCCAGCGCACCTGCGGGCAGCAGAAGCGCAGCCAGGGTGAGGGTGTAGCTGTCGATGATCCAGGTCAGTTCGCCCTGGGTGGCACCGGTGTCGAGGGCGATGGCGGGCAGGGCCGAATTGAGGGCAGCCATCGCGGCGATGACCAGGGCCACGCCCGAGCACACCACGAAAAGCGTCCAGATCTCCCGGGCGGTCAATCCGGTTCGTGCATTCATGCGCGGCCTTCCCCGAGGCAAAATGAGACTGTCAGTATCGTTTGTGGTGTCGGGGTTCCACAACCCACAGGTTTCGTGAGCGATGGGAGGGTGCCGTGAACGCGGACGTTTCGGGACGCGTCGACCCGCGCAAGGCGCGGTCGCGGGCGCGACTGCTCGACGCGGCGACGACCCTCCTCGCCCGCGGCGGGATCGACGCCGTGACGATCGACGCCGTCACCGAGGCCGCCCACGTCGCACGCGCGACGCTGTACCGGCACTTCGACAGCGGTACCGAACTGCTCGCCGCAGCCTTCGCGCGCCTGGTGCCGCCGGCGTCGTCGGTGCCTGTGGGTGCGACGCTGCGCGACCAATTGATCGCACTCGTCGAAGAACAGGACAGGCTCATCGACGAGGCCCCCGCACAGCTGACGGCGATGTGCTGGCTCGGGATGGGGCCCGGAATCGGCGGTCCCGTGTCCGTTCGCGCCGCCAACGCGGACCGAAGCGAACTGCACTCGCTGCGGCAGCGCATCGTCACCCGGTACCGGGAGCCGTTCGACCGCGTCTTCACGAGCGCGGAATGCCGCGAACAACTCGGCGAGTTCGACCACGACGTGGCCCTCGCGCAGCTGATCGGACCGCTCGTGTTCGTGCGGCTGGCGACACTGCCTCCCCTCGACGCCCGCGTGCGGGAACAGATCGTCGACGACTTCCTCGCCGCGCGAGGCCGGGCAGTGGGTCGCGACGTGGCCGCCGCGGAGGAGTGACACCGCACCACCGAGGTTCGGCGAATCGCAGCAAACGACTGCACGGGCTTGCGCATGCGCGGATACTGATGAGATACCTCCCGGCCACCCGTCGGTGCACCTGGCGCCCATCGCCGCCCCGCTGCGCCGCCGTCGGCACCGATACACACCCCGTATCGGCTCTCCACGCCGGACGGCGATTGCCCCGACAGGCGCATCTGAGGGAACCGAGAGGCATGCCCTGTGAGCTCGTCTCCCACGGACCGGGCGTAAGGCCCGGCGCGGCGAACCTCCTGGAGGTCGGACGATGGCCAAGAAGGCGACATTCGTGGTCGTGGTGATCGCGGCACTGATCGGATACCTGGGCGTGGGAACCTCCGCGGCCGCTCCACCTGCCGTGATGGGAGGAGGCACCGGCATCATTCTCGGCAACGAGGCGCTGTGCACGTTGACCGCCATCGGTCACGACAACAGTGGCAAACTCGTCGGTCTGACGGCAGGACACTGCGGCGAACCGGGCTACGAGATCGTCCCCGAACGCAGACAGGACGTCGGCATCGTGGGCCACATGGTCGGCAAGAGTCGCGAACTCGACTACGCGGTGATCGAGTTCGACCCCGCGAAGGTGGTCCCGGTCAACCGCATCGGGCCGGTCACCATCACCGCGGTCGGGACACCCGCCAACTTCCCGGACGTGGTGTGCAAGCAGGGGCTTCGCACCGGAAACACCTGCGGCATCGTGTGGGGCGACCTGCTGCGGACCAACGAAACGTGGACCCAGATGTGCGTGATCGAGGGTGACTCGGGATCGCCTGTCGTCCGCGGGACTACATTGGTCGGCATGGTGAACGCCTACTTGGGGGTCGCGTGTCTCGGCCCCGAACTCGGAACCGACATCGACATCATCCTGGCGGATCTCAACGCGCACGGCGGCGTTGGCGCAGGCTTCCGTCCGATCTGATCACGTATGCCCCCTCGCTCCCGGCTCGGTGACCGCCTCACCGAGCAGAATCTCACTGACCTCGCCGCCGCCATCGCAGATGGAAAACGCGCCACCGTCTACCTCAACGACGCCACACCGAGCCTCGGGCTGCCCGCGGGCTGTTCCGCGAAAGTGGTGTCGGTGGACGGCACCACGGTGCTGATCCGACCCAAGGGTGTCAATGACGAACTGCCTTTCGAGGCAGACGAATTGCGGATGACGCGGAACCCCTCGCAGCCCGCTGCGAAGCCGGCACCGGCGCCGAAGCCGGCTGCTCCGCCGGCCCGACCGCGGTCGGCAGCAGCGCAGGCCGCCCTCGACCGGTCCGCGGCCTCCGCGCCCAAACCGGTGTCGCCGCAACCGAAACCCCTCCCCACCACACCGAAGGACGCTGTGACAACTCCGACCCCCGACGCCGCGCCCGCGCCGGCGCCGAAGCGCCCCCGCCGCACGAAGGAACCCGTCGGCGTCAGCGTCACCCTGCACGCGGAGGCGGGAGGCGAATGGACCGTCACCGTCACCCACGGCGCGAAGCGTCCCGGCAAGGCCGCACCGGTGTCCGCGGATTCGGTCGAGCGGGCGGTCCACGAACTCGGCGATCCCGCTGCGGAGGAGGCTGTCGCGTCGGTACTCTCGGCCGCCCGCGAGGCCGCCGCGAAGCGCGTCGAGGAACTCAGCAAGCAGCTCGACGAAGCCCGCAGCGCGCTCGAGTCTTTGGGGTCCTAGCCCGCCCCACCTCACCTCTGCTTCTCCTGAATGGCCCATTCATTCGGTCAGACCGAATGAATGGGCCATTCAGGCAGGTGGGCGCTGGGACCGTCAGCGGCGCAGGGTGTACGCCTTGAGCCTGTTGTAACCGCGGACCCGCAGGGTGCGCATGGAGCGCACCTGGAACTCGTGCTCCGATTCGAGGGCGTCGGCCATCGCGGAGTCGATGAGGACGGTGCCGGGGCGGGCGGAGCTGGTGAGCCGCGCGGCGATGTTCACGACCGCGCCGTACACGTCCCCGAACCGGACGAGCACCTCGCCGAGGGCGAGCCCGACACGAAGATTCGGCAGTTCCTCGGTGCTCTGTGCGGCGTCTTGCAGCGACAGGGCGATGCGGGCGGCGTCGACGGGGTCCTCGGCCGCGAAGAGCACTTCGTCGCCGACGTTCTTGATCACCCAGCCGCGGTTCTGACTGATGACGGTGGTGACGGTGGACTCGAAGAACTCGAGCAGCGTGGTGAGTTCGGTGATGTCGAGCCGGCGGGTGAGGCTGGTGTAGCCGACCATGTCGGCAAACCCGATCGCGAGCGTGCGCCGGTCCGTGTCCTCGCTGCGCCGGTCGAGGAAACGGGCCGCGTTCGACGCGAGGTGCCGCCGCCACGCGTAGGACTGGAGCTTCTCGAGGGTGGGCAGCATCTGCTCGGCGACGAGGGAGGCGGCGGCGGCCACCGCGCGCGGGTCCACTTCGTCGCCTGCCTCGTGGTTGCGGACCCGATCGGCGACATAGGTGTTGAGCAGGCCCAGCTGCCACTCGGCGAGCCGTGAGAACGCCTGTCCGAGTGCGCGGGTCACCGACACCTCGAGGCCGGGGTCGATGATGCCGGCGTCGACCAGGGAGGTGATCGACTTGAGTGCATCGACGTCGGCGTCGGTGAACATCGGCTCGTCGGGTTTGTCGTCGTGGGCGAATCCCAGCGCGACCCACAGGCGTTGGGCCCGTTCGAGGGGGACACCGGCGATCTCGGCGGCCTGTTCGCGGGTGTACTTGAACTCTCCGCCGAGGAGGCTCCGTTCCACCTCGGCTTCGATCATCTCGAACTCGCGGGCGCGCCGCCGTTCGTGGTCGCGATCAGCCACACACAGCCCCGTTCGATGCCGAACCCACGAGTTTCGTGTACTTGGCGAGCACTCCGCGAGTGTACCGGGGCGGCAACGGCTCCCATCCCTGTGCGCGCAGCGTGAGTTCGCCCTGGTCGACGAGCACGTCGAGACGCCCGGTGCCGACGTCGAGGCGGATCGGGTCGCCGTCACGGACGAACGCGATCGGTCCGCCGTCGGCGGCCTCGGGTGCGACGTGCCCGACGCACAGCCCGGTGGTGCCGCCGGAGAAACGGCCGTCGGTGAGCAGCAGGACGTCCTTGCCGAGTCCGGCGCCTTTGATCGCGGCGGTGATCGCGAGCATCTCCCGCATCCCGGGCCCACCCTTCGGGCCTTCGTAGCGGATGACGACGGCATCCCCCGCGGTGATGGTGCCGTCCTCGAGGGCGTCGAGCGCGGCGCGTTCGCGGTCGAAAACGCGTGCCGTCCCGGTGAACACGTCGGACTCGAAGCCGGCCGACTTGACGACGGCACCGCCTGGTGCGAGTGATCCGGCGAGGATGGTGATGCCGCCGGTCGGGTGGATCGGTGAGTTCATCGCGCGCAGCACCTTGCCGTCCGGGTCGGGGGGTGCGATGTCCGCCAGGTTCTCCGCGAGCGTGCGTCCGGTGACGGTCAGGCAGTCGCCGTGCAGCAGACCCGCGTCCAGGAGGGCCTTCATGACGACGGGGACGCCGCCGATGTGGTCGACGTCCTTCATCACGTAGGCGCCGAACGGTTTGACGTCGGCGAGGTGCGGCACCTTCGCGCCGACGCGTTTGAAATCGTCCAGGGACAACGGGACCCCGGCCTCGTTGGCGATCGCCAGCAGGTGCAGCACCGCATTCGTGGATCCGCCGAACGCCATCACCACCGCGATCGCGTTCTCGAACGCCTCTTTCGTCAGGATGTCCGACGGGACGATCCCGCGGCGCAGCAGCTCGACGACGGCCTGCCCGCTGCGGCGGGCGTATCCGTCGCGGCGGCGGTCGGTGGCGGGTGGCGCGGCCGATCCGGGCAGCGACATGCCCAGGGCCTCGGCGGCGCTGGCCATCGTGTTGGCGGTGTACATGCCGCCGCAGGCGCCCTCGCCGGGACAGATCGCGCGTTCGATGGCGTCGACGTCCTCGCGGCTCATCAACCCGCGGGCGCACGCGCCGACGGCCTCGAACGCGTCGATGATGGTGACGTCCTTCTCGGTGCCGTCCGAGAGCTTCGCGATGCCGGGCAGGATCGATCCGGCGTACAGGAACACCGACGCGAGGTTCAGGCGGGCGGCGGCCATCAACATGCCGGGCAGCGACTTGTCGCACCCCGCGAGCAGGACGGACCCGTCGAGGCGTTCGGCCTGCATCACCGTTTCGACGCTGTCCGCGATCACTTCCCGTGACACCAGCGAGAAGTGCATGCCCTCGTGGCCCATCGAGATGCCGTCCGACACCGAGATGGTGCCGAACTCGAGCGGGTATCCACCCGCCGAGTGGACGCCGTCCTTCACTGCCTGAGCGAGCCGGTCGAGGGACAGGTTGCAGGGAGTGATCTCGTTCCACGACGACGCGACCCCGATCTGGGATTTGCCCCAGTCGTCGTCGCCCATCCCGACCGCGCGGAGCATGCCGCGGGCGGCGGTCTTCTCCAACCCGTCGGTGACGTCGCGGCTGCGCGGTTTGACGTCAGGGACGCCGTGGGGCGTGACGTCGGGTTCGTTCGTCATCGTGTGCCTCCTTCGGTCGGTCGGGGATCGCGCCCGGTGAGCGCGAGGAGTCGGTCCTGCAGCGGTGCGTCGTCCGGCACGGGGACCGGGGCAGCGAACAGTCCGCTGGCACCGAGCATGTCGCGCTGTTCGTCGAACACGTCCCACACGGCGGCGACGAGTCGGGTGTCGAGCGTTTCGTCGGCGCCGGTCGCGCGGGCGAGGTCCCACGCGTGGACGGTGATGTCGCAGACCTGTTCGCGCAGATAGTGATCCACCGTGACCACGGCATAGGACAGGTGTACGAGTGAGGACGCGGGCGCGACGTCCCAGGCGGCGGTCGCCAGCCCCGAATACTGATTCCACTCGGCGACCAGGTCGTCCTCTCGCAGCGGTCGGATCCGCTCCTCGGCCTCGCTGATCGTGAGCCCGCCGAGCAGTGGTGGCACCCACTGCTGTTCGACGACGACGTGCCGGACGAGGGCGGTGACGTCCCAGTCGGTGTCGGGTGTCGGGGCGGACCAGTCGGTGATCGGCTCGACGCGCGTGGAGAATTCGTGTTGAGCCTGGCGCAGCAGCGCCAACCACTCCAGGGCCACGGCGTCACCCCTCCTGTTGTGGGGGCTCGGGGTGGATGACGCTGAACACGCCGCCCGTCGGGTCGGAGAGGACGGCGATGCGTCCCGCGCCGGGAATGTGGAAGGGGTCGACGAGTGTCGCTCCGCCCGCGGCGATGGACTGTTCGGCGGTGGTGTCGGGATCGTCCACCGCGAAGTAGACCTGCCAGTGTGCCGGTGCTCCGGGGATCTGCGGTGTGGCGCACCCGCCGATGTCCTCGCCGCCTGCGTGCAGCACGGTGTAGCTGCCGTCCGGCATCGGCGTCGCCGTGGACGTCACGCCGAACACGGTGTCGTAGAACGCCAGCGCGGACGCCGGTTCGGCGGTGATCAATTCCGACCACACGAGGGCGCCCGCTTCGCCGCGCAGGCCCGCACCGATGTGCCTGCCTGCCTCCCACAGTCCGACGACGGCGCCTGTCGGATCGGCGACGAATGCCATGCGGCCCGCGTCACCGACGTCCGCCGGGTCCATCAGCACCTGGCCACCCGCCCCGGGAACCTTCGCCGTCGTCGCGGTCACGTCGCCGGTGGCGAGGTAGGTGTTCCAGTGCGACGGCGTCTCGGGCGGGGTGCCGGGCGGCTGTCCGCCGACGGCGGCGACCGCGTGTCCGCGGAGTTGCGCCATCGCGTACACCCCGCCGTCGGCGTTCGGCATCCGCTCGAACTCCCAGCCGAGCAGCCGGGCGTAGTAGTCCTCGGCCGCGGCGGGGTCGCCCGCCGCCAGGTCGACCCAACAGGGCACGCCCTCCGGGTAGTGCGAGCGGGTGGGCATGGTGACGTCCTTTCGCGTGGAAATTCGGTCCTGCAGATCCCCGCCCACGACCTCGTCGGGCGGAGACCTGCATCCACGCTTCCAGTCCGCGGTGCGTTTGAAAAGTGGAGCGGCTGTATCGAGATGTCGCCGATGCCGTCTCCGCGGAGCCGGGCGCGTGACCGGCACCCCGGTGACGTCGCCGCGCGGGTCCCTGACCTGCTGTGTCGACCCGATCGTGTGGTCGCGGCGGTGCGGTACCCGTCGCGAACGATGGGAGGGGTCACGGTGCCGGGGACTGGAAGCGTGGATGTGGGTGGACTCGATGTGGGTGGACTCAAGGGGCCGGATGCCGTCGCCGGGGTCCGTCGGTGGCCGGCTCTCGACCCACTCAGCGATCATCGTGTGCGGAATCGAACTCCGGCACGAGCGCGGGAGCCGAGACGTCGCAGTGGGGTTGGCATTCGATCGAATCAGCGTGTTCGCCAGTGGGTTTCGCCGACGGAACCAACAGAGCAGCGATCGCGGCACCCGCGAGCATCAATCCGGCGCAGATCAGCATCGCGACGTGGAACCCGGCGTCGAACCCGTCGACGTCCGAGTAGTCGGTGATGCCCGC
This sequence comes from Rhodococcus sp. Q, assembly GCF_005503035.1. Lineage (NCBI taxonomy): Bacteria > Bacillati > Actinomycetota > Actinomycetes > Mycobacteriales > Nocardiaceae > Rhodococcus > Rhodococcus sp. Q. The sequence goes on along the minus strand of NZ_SCOY01000001.1, from coordinate 142,778 downwards.
CAGCCCGGGCAGTGCCGCGACGGCGAGCAGCTGCGCCGTCCGGGCGACGGCGTTGTTCACACCGGAGGCGATGCCGGCGCGGTCCGTGGACACCGACCCGAGGACGGCCCCGGTCAGCGGCGCCACGAGTGCCGACAGGCCGAGTCCGAACACCAATACCGCAGGCAGGACGTCCGCGACGTACGAGGCGTCGGGGCCGATCCGGAGCATCAGCAGCAGGCCGACCGCTCCGACCAGTGGTCCCACCGTCATCGGCAGCCTGGCCCCGTGATGCTGCGCCCAGCGTCCCGCACGGGACGACAGCACCAGCATCAGGACGGTGATCGGTAGCGTCGCCACTCCCGACGCGATCGGCGAGTACCCGGCGACGATCTGCAGCTGCAGGACCAGGAGGAAGAACACCCCGCCCAGCGCCGCATACACGGCGAGGGTGACCAGATTCGCCGCGGTGAACACCCGCGACCGGAACAGTGACGGCGGCACGAGCGGATTCGTGGAGCGTCGCTCGGTGACGACGAACAGGCCGAACGCGACAATCCCGATGCCGACGGGTATCGCGTGTCCGGCGATCAGACCGTAGGTCAGGGCGGCGAGGGCGACGATGCCGAGCGCGGTGCCCGGGATGTCGAGTCGTCCGTGAGCGTGCGGGTCGCGGCTGTCCGGGACGTGCCGAACAGCGACCCACACCACGGCAGCCGCGAGGGGAACGTTGAGCCAGAACACGGCCCGCCAACTCGCGACCTCGACGAGCCAGCCACCGAGGAACGGCCCGGCCGCCGACGCGACACCGCCGAGCCCGGACCACAGTCCGATGGCGGCGCCGCGATCGTCGTCGTCGATGGTCGCGGACAACAGCGCGAGGCTGCCGGGGGTGAGCAGTGCGGCACCGACGCCCTGCACGATGCGGGCCGCGATGAGCAGTTCGATGTTCGGTGCGAGTGCACAGGCCGCCGAGGCGACCGTGAACCACACGGTGCCCCAGACGAACACGCGACGCCTGCCGAGGCGGTCGCCGAGAGCGCCCGCGAGCAGGATGAGTGAGGCGAGGGTGAGGGTGTATCCGCTGACCACCCATTGCAGGTCGGCGACGGAGGCACCGAGGTCCTCGCCGATGCGGGGAAGTGCGATGTTCACGACCGTTGCGTCGAGCATCGCCAGCGACGAGCCGAGGACCGTCGCGACTATCACGGCCCGGCCCGTCGGTGACCGCAACGGGACAGTCATGGGTGTGACGCTACGCCCCGACGTTCGGGGCAGCCGGATTCAAATCCGCTGCCTGCGCATTCGCGTGCCGTCACCCCTCGAGGCGCGGATTCGGCGCGAACCGTGCGGTTACATCGTCCCCGCTCAACCAATCACACAAGGAGAAGTTCAATGGCAGTTGCACGTGCGACCCGCGAAGGTTCGATTTCCGACGACAACCTCGCTCTCATCAAGCAGATCCAGCCGATCGTGACCGGTGTCGGCGCCATCGTCGGCGGCCTCGGCGCGGTCCTCACCGTGGTCGGTGCCGCGTCGGCGTTCAGCTGAGCGCCTGTGCCTGTGCGCGGGTTTGGTGGTGAGGGCCACCAAACCCGCGCACTTGCGCGTTGTGCCTACTTGTAGTCAGTGCCTACTTGTAGTCGTAGAACCCACGGCCGGTCTTGCGGCCCAGACGGCCCGCGTCGACCATGCGACGCAGCAGCGCCGGCGGAGCGAAGTGCGGCTCCGCGAACTCCGCGTAGAGCGACTCCGCCGCGGCCAGCGCGATGTCGAGGCCGACGGTGTCGAGCAGGGTCAGCGGACCCATCGGGTAGCCGCAGCCACCCTTCATCGCCGCGTCGATGTCTTCCTTCGACGCGTAACCCGACTCCAGCATCCGCACCGCCTGGCACAGGTACGGGATGAGCAGCGCGTTGACGATGAAGCCGGACCGGTCACCGGCCTGCACGGCCGTCTTGCCCAGCGTGTTCTTCGCGTAGTCGGTGACGGCGGCGGCCGTCTCCGGAGCGGTGACCAGCGTGGAGATGATCTCCACCAGCGGCATTACCGGCACCGGGTTGAAGAAGTGCACGCCGACGACCTGCTCGGGACGCCGCGTGGCGCCCGCGACCTTGATCACCGGGATGGAGGAGGTGTTGGTCGCGAGGATGCCGGACGGCTTCACGATCTTGTCGAGCTTGCCGAAGATCTCGTACTTGAGAGCCTCGATCTCCGGCGCGGCCTCGATGACCAGGTCGCGGTCCGCGAACTCCTCGATGTCGAGGGTGACCCGCACGCGGGCGATGGCCGCGTCGGCCTCTTCCTGCGTGATCTTGCCCTTGGCGACACCGCGGGAGATGGACGTCGCGATGCGCGCAGTGGCGGCGTCGGCGAACTCCTGCTTCGTCTCGAGCACCAGGACGTCGCTCCCGGCCTTCGCGCACACCTCGGCGATTCCGGCACCCATGGTGCCGCCACCGATAACTCCGATCAGCTCCACAGCTTCACTCCAAACCTGGAAATCTCGTCATGTTGTCGGGCTCATTCTGCTATGCGCCGACAATCGGGCCGCCGTCGGCGTCAGCGGTCGACTGATGCATGCATCCGCACGTTGCCGAGAAGATGTGCCGGAATGAGCGCGCCGATGCGTCGGGTCGTTGTACGAATGCTCACCGCTACGACCCGGTTCACGAGGCCGGAGATCACGCTCGGTGGCGTATTCCGCCGGTCGAGCGCGCGGAATGTGGTCGCGACAACCTCGGGCGCCGTCTGCATCGGCACCACTGCTGCGGCGTACGAGCCGACGACGTCGAAGAACTCCGTCCGCGTGGGTCCCGGGCACACGGCGAGCACGGTCAGTCCCGTACCGCGGGCCTCCGCCCACAATGCCTCGGAGAAGCTGAGTACGAACGCCTTCGTCGCTGCGTAGACGGCCATCCCGGGTATCGGCTGGAATGCCGTCGTGCTCGCGATGTTGACGAGCGCGCCGCCGTGGCCGGCGAGCAGGTCGGGCATGAACACGTGCGACAGCTCGACCAGGGCGTTCACGTTGAGTTGGATCTCGGAGTCGAGTCTGTCGAGGTCGGCGGACGCGAAGTCGCCGAAGGTTCCGAATCCGGCGTTGTTGATCAGCGAGCCGACACGAATTCCGCGTGCGGTGAGTTCTCCGCGTAGTCGGGCGGCGGCGCCCGCGGCGGCAAGATCGGCGGGCAGCACCGTGACGGTCACGCCGTAGTCGCCGCGGAGTTCGTCAGCGAGTTGTTCGAGACGATCGGCGCGCCGGGCGACGAGCACCAGGTCGGCGCCGCGATCGGCGAATCGTCGGGCGAACTCGGCGCCGAGGCCGGAGCTGGCGCCGGTGACGAGGACGGTTGTTCCGGATACGTCGATGGACATGTCTGCTCCTCGGGGTCGGTTGGATCCGCCATCCGTGGTTCGGGAGACCTGACGTGATTCGTACATCGATCCTGTCACCGACCCCACACTGTGGGAAAGGCTCCGGACCCTCGGGCTGTGCACGCTCCTACCGCGAGGACGTGTGGACGCACTCGTGCCAGCAAATCACCGGCGAGAAGTCGGACGCGTGATGTGCGGAACCACCGGCCGGCGCAGATCCGACCGGTGGTTCCGCGGCTCGTCGGGCTCCGCCTCAGCCGGCCCGTGCCATCGGGGGAAGGACCCGCCGGTTGCACACCTCCATCAGCTCGGCGACGACGTCCGCGTCGAGGGTGCCGCGATTCGGCCCGGTGAGGATGCGGCGGACGCGCTGGAAGTACTGAGGTGCGTTGATGCCGAACGCGACGTAGATGTCCTCGTCGGACCCGCCGTTCCAGTGCCGCCACCTGACGGCGTGTTCGAGCATCGCAGCGTCGTTGGTCATCGGTTGCCTCCTTCGGGCGGCAGTTGACGGTGCAGCGGGCCGGGAGCGGTTACCGCAGTTGGTCTTTCATGACCTTTCCGGTCGCGTTCAGTGGTAGTGCGTCGAGGAACTCGACGAAGCGGGGGGCCTTGAACCCGGCCATCCGCTCGCGACCCCAGGCGATCAGGTCCTCGGCCGCGACGGGACGCTTCGGTACGACGAACGCCTTGCCGACCTGCCCGAGTCGCTCGTCGGGGACCCCGATCACCGCCACCTGGTCGACATCCGGGTGCTCGAGGAGGAACCCTTCGATCTCCGCCGGGTACGCGTTGAAGCCGCCGACGATGAACATGTCCTTCTTGCGGCCGATGATGCGCAGCCGCCCGCCGTCGTCGAGGCTGCCGAGGTCGCCGGTGCGCAGCCACCCCTCGGCGTCGATCGCGTCCGCGGTGGCGGCCGGATCGTCGAGGTATCCCTGCATGACGTTGTAGCCCCTGATCAGCACCTCGCCGTCGTCGGCGATGCGTACTTCGATTCCGTCGCAGGGTGTTCCGACGGTCGTCGCGATCTGCTCGAACGTGTCACCGGGCCGGGATGCGGTGGCGGTGCCACCCTCACTGAGGCCGTACCCCGTCATGATCGTCTCGAAGGGCAGTTCGCTCTTGACGCGCCGGATCAACTCCACCGGAATGTCCGCCGATCCCGTCACCGCCGCGCGCAGCGACGACAGATCCCGCTCGCGGGGAGCTGAGAGCAGCGACTGGTAGAGCGTCGGCGGTCCGGGGAGCATGGTGACCTTCTCCCGTTCCACGAGGTCGAGCACGTCCTCGACGTCGAGCACCGGTACCGGCAGTACCGTCGCGCCGCGGATCATCGACGCGACCACCCCGGCCTTGTATCCGAACATGTGGAAGAACGGGTTGACGATCAGGTACCGGTCGCCCTCCCGCAGGTCAGCGAGGTCACACCACTCCGAGAACATCCGCAGCGTCTGCAGGTGATTCATCATGACGCCCTTGGGGCGCCCGGTGGTTCCGGAGGTGTACATGATGTCGGCGATGTCCTCGCCCGCGATCTCGCACTCGAAAGGGTCACCGCTGCAGAGGAAGTCGGACTTGATGTCGACGATCGGCACGTCGACGGCCACCGAGTGGTCGAGGTCGAGGAACCCCTTCTGGACGAGAACGAGCTTCGCCCCGCTGCGGCGGACGATGTCGGTGGCCTCGTCCGACTTGTACCGCGTGTTGACGGGGACGAGCACTCCGCCCGCGGTGAGCAGGCCGAACGCGGCGATGATCCATTCGGCGGAATTGGGCGCCCAGATCGCCACCCGATCGCCCTTCCGGACGCCGGCCGCGGCGAAAGCTCCCGCGGCTCGGCGGATCCGGTCGGCGAGTTCGGTGAAGGTGATTCGGAGCGGCCCGTCGACGACCGCTTCGGCGTCACCGAAGCGGTCGGCCGCACTCAGGACCATCTCGGGGATGGTCTGCCACTTCATACGCCCAGCAGCCTCGCAAGGTTGCCGCCCATGATCTTGGCCTGGTCCTTCTCCTCGAGATGGTCGAGCATGTCGGCGAAGTGGGTGGGCTGCGCGAGTCCCTCGGGGTGGGGGAAGTCGGATCCGAACAGCACGCGGTCGACACCAACGAGGTCGATCAGATCGGTGACGCCCTCCTCGTAGAAGGGGCTCACGTGGATGCTGCGCTTGATGGCCGCGACCGGGTCCTGCATCCCGAACCCTTCGGGGGCCTTCTTGTAGGTGTCCGCGAGGGTTTCGAGCAGCGGTCGCAGCCAGCTGGCGCCGCTCTCGATGACGGCGATCTTCAGGTCGGGGAAGCGGAACAGCGCGCCGTGGCACACCCACGAGGCGACGGTGTCCTGCACCGGACGCCACTCGTTGACCATGCTGAACGTGTTGGTCTGGAAGGGGAGCATCTCGCCGTCGCTGCCGTCCCACTCGGCGTCGTGGCGGGCGTAGCCGCTGTCGGACGAGTGCATCGCGACGAGGATGTCGAGCTCGACGACGCGCTTCCAGAACGGATCGAATTCGGGGAGCGCGAACGAGCGGGGGCCCTTGTAGCCCGGGACCGGAGCCGGCCGGATGAGGACGGCCTTCGCGCCGCGCTCGGCGACCCACTCGAGCTCCTCGATCGCCTTGTCCACGTTGGGCAGGGTGATGACCGGCGTTGTGAAGATCCGATCCTTGTAGTTGAACTGCCAAGTCTCGTAAAGCCATTCGTTGAGCGCGTGGACGACGACGTGGATGGCGTCGGGATCGTGCCGCATGCGCTCCTCGACGAGGCTCGCGAGGGTCGGGAACATCAGGGTGCGGTCCACGCCGAGCTCGTCCATCAGCTCCAGGCGGGCGGCGGGCTCACGGAAGGCGGGGATCGACTTCATCGAGGAGCCGAAGATCTCGCGCCTGCTCTTGCCTTCGGGGTTGCCGTTCTTGAAGTAGTCCTCCATCGCGCCGGGACGCGCGACCACCTCGAAGGTGGGGTTCGGGATGTACTCGCTGATCTGGCCGTTGATCGCGATCTTGGTGCGGCCGTCGACCTGGACGTACTTGATGACGCCCTTGTACTTCTCGGGGAGGAACTTGGTCAGCGCCTCGGGGGTCTCGTACAGGTGGTTGTCCGCGTCGAACAGCGGATACGGCAGCTCTTTGGGTGGCATGTGATCCTCCTTCTCGATTTATGAGAATACTATTCTCTTCATGTGAGTGTCGCAATATCGTGCCGAACGACGAACTTCTGGATCTTGCCGCTGGCGGTCCGGGGAAAGTCGTCTACCTGGTGCAACTGCTCCGGCCACTTCTGTTTGGCCAGTCCCGCGCGATCGAAACCCGCGCGCACTTCCGCCATCGTCGGCGCCGTACTGCCGGGACGCATCCGGACCACCGCCGCGGCACGTTCGCCGAGGCGAGCGTCGGGAACCGCCACGACAACGGCCTCCGCGACACCGTCGAGCGTGAGGAGAACCTCCTCGACCTCCAGCGCGCTGATGTTCTCGCCGCCGCGAATGATGATGTCGGCCTTGCGATCCGTGATGGTCAGGTACCCGTCCGTGTCGAGAACGCCGATGTCGCCCGTGTGGTACCAGCCGTCCGCGTCGAACGCCTTCTCCGTCAGCGCGAGATCGGTGTAGCCGATGCACAGGTCCGGCCCGCGGCTGAGGATCTCGCCGTCCTCGGCCAGCCGGATCTCGACGCCGGGCAGCGGGTCACCGTCGGTGAACAGGCGTCTGTCGGCCGGTGCTGTATGCCGGGATCCGGTGATCGACGGGTGCTCGGTGCTGCCGTACGACCGGAAGACGGTGATGCCGAGGTCGTCGAGGCGGGTGGTGACCGCGGACGGGACGGACGATCCGCCGAGACCCGCGTACTTCATGAACGGCAGGTGGTCCGGGGTGAAGTCGGGGTGGTCGAGCAGGCTGGTGATGAAGTACGTGGCGCCGCCGCCGACGGTGAGCCCGTCGCTCTCCATCAGCGAAAGTGCCTGCGCCGGATCCCAGTTGTCGGTGAGGTTGACCGCGGTGCCGTCGAGGACGGGAATCAGGAACGCGTTGATCATGCCGATGAAATGCCCGACGGGCGCCGCCGTGAGCTGGCGTCCGCGATCCGGCGGGTAGAGACCGGCGAGCTGCCGGGTCTCGTGCCCGAGCGTCTGATGGCTGTGTACAACACCTTTGGGTGAGCTCGTGGTGCCGGAGGTGAAGGCGATCAGCGCGGGCTCGGCGGGGTCGACCGCGAGAACACCGGGGAAGGGGTCGGTGGCGAGCAGGTCGTCGAAGTTGTGCCCATGGTCGGCGGTGCTGCCGACGATTCCGACGACAGGGACGTCCGCGCACAGGTCGGCGTGGAACTCGGTGCGCCCGAAGCCCTCCGTCGTGACGAGAACCTTCGGTTTGGTGTCGCAGAGGATGAACTCCAGCTCCCTGCGTCCGTAGAAGTGGACGATCGGCACGACGGTGGCGCCGAGGAGCGAGGAGGCCCAGAAGACGGCCGCTGCCTCCATCCAGTTGGGCAACTGGAACGCGACCACGTCGCCGGGGCCGACGCCCCGCGCATCCAGGCCCGAAGCGAGCCGTCGCGCGACGAGTTCGACGTCGCGGAACGTCCCCGACCAGGGCCTGGTCGCGGAGTGGACTCGGAACTCGATGTCCGGGGCCGCGGCGAGACCGCGGGCGAGGAGGTCGCCGATGGTGTCCCGGGTCCACCACCCCTCGGCTTCGTATCTCGTGACCAGTTCGCCTGGAATGTGTCGCATGCCGAGTGCTCCAATGCCCGTCGCGGAGCCCGCGCCCGGGCGTGATGACGGCGCCGGCGGGGTCGTCCGACTGATCCGATGTCAGCAGCGGATACATTATTCTCAGATCAAGAGAATGCCAATATCGGTTGGGAGAATGAATCATGGTCGAGCTCGAGTTGGATCAGGGTCTGGCGGTCATCACGATCAACCGCCCGCACGCCCGCAACGCCATCGCTCCCGAGACGATGGACCAGTTGGACCGGGCGCTGGACGAGGCGGCGGGCGCGCAGGCGCTCGTGGTCACCGGGGGTGGCGACAAGGCATTCGTGTCCGGCGGTGACCTCAAGGAACTGAGTCTGTTGCGCACCGAGGAGCAGGCCGCGGACATGGCGTGGCGGATGCGGTCGATCTGCGACCGGATCGCGACGTTCCCCGCACCGACGATCGCCGCACTCAACGGACACGCGCTCGGCGGCGGGGCGGAAGTCGCTGTGGCAGCGGATATTCGGATCGCCGCCGACGACATCAAGATCGGCTTCAATCAGGTGTCGCTCGCGATCATGCCTGCCTGGGGTGGTGCCGAGCGGCTCGCGGCGCTCGTCGGGCGCGGTCGCGCGCTGATGCTGGCCGGATCGGGCACGATCCTGCCCGCGGAGGAGGCCGCTCGACTCGGCCTCGTCGACCGGGTGCTGCCGCGTGAATCGTTCGACGACGGGTGGCGGACGCTGGCCCGATCACTGGCGAAGCCGTCGTCGGAGCCCATCAAGCGGGTCGTCGGCGGCGCGTCGGAGTCCGAGGCGGTCGCGGCGTTCGCGCGACTGTGGGTCGCCGACGCGCACTGGGAGGCCGCCGACAAGGTGCTGAGCAAGAGTCGCTGATCCGCGAAAGTGCAGTTCCCGTCGCGCCACCTCTGGTGATGCGACGGGAACTGCACACGGTCCGGCCCGTCAGCCCCCGACGGTGGCCTGACGGTGCCGCACCCGCGAGGTGACGAACGCGGCGACCGCGCTCGCGGCCGTTACCTCCGTGCCTGGCGCCGCGGCGGCGATGATCGCCTGGACGGTCCGGCGGCACCGGCCGCAGTCGGAACCGGCCCCGCACGCCGAGGCGACCTCCCGCGACGTGCGAGCACCCTTGGAGACGGCGTCGTCCACCATCTGGTCGGTCACGCCGCGGCACAGGCAGATGTACATGGCAACCCCCGGTGGGTCAGTCGAGGAACAGGTCGAGCTGCGGGTTGTCGCCGCCGCCGTAGCGAGACAGGTCGGTGACGCCGGACTCGGTGAGGACGTCGGCGTCGATGAAGCACTGACCGGTGGTGGTCCGGGCGGGACGGGACAGAACGTCGACGGCGGCGTCGGCCATGATCTCGGGGCTGCGCGAAGACGACAGCAGGTTCTCGCCGTCCACCATGTTCGCCACGGCCGAGGTCGCGATGAAGGTCTGCGGCCACAGGCAGTTCGCGGCGATTCCGGCGTCGGCGAACTCGGCGGCGAAACCCAGTGTCAGCAAGGTCATTCCGTACTTCGACAGGGTGTACGCGGGATGGGCGCCGAGCCAGTGCGGGCTCATGTTCACCGGCGGGGCGATGGTGAGGACGTGTGGATTGGCCGACGCGCGCAGGTGCGGGAGGCAGGCCTGAGTGAGCAGGAACGTGCCCTTGCAGTTGATGTCCTGCATGAGGTCGTACTTCTTACCGGACAGCTGCTCGGTCGGGTCGAGTCCGATCGCGCTCGCATTGTTCACGCAGATGTCGATGCCGCCGAACCGCTCGACGGCGGTCGCGGCGGTCCGGGCCACGTCCTCGTCGTTTCGGACGTCGCCCACGACGGCCACCGCCTTACCGCCCGCCTCTTCGATCTCGGCGACCGCGGTGTGGACGGTGCCCTGCAGTCGCGGGTGCGGCTCGGCGGTCTTGGCGAGGAGCACCACGTTCGCGCCCTGCCTGCCCGCAGCGACCGCGATCGCCAGTCCGATTCCGCGGCTGGCGCCGGAGATGACCATCGTGCGGTCGGTGAGGGTGTTCTGTCGGCTGGACATCGTTCTCCCGTCGAGTCGGAGCCACCACCACGGGGCTCCATTCTCTGTGATGATATTGGCATTCTCATTTTCTGCAAGTATCGTATCCGCTGTGACTGACATCGTTGAGACCTCGTCGGGGATCCCGCTGGAGGCGGTCTACGGGCCGACCGACACCGGTGTCGCCCCGCCCGCCCCGGGGGCCTTCCCGTTCACCCGAGGCAACTTCTCTTCCGGATACCGCGGCCGGCTGTGGACGTTCCGGCAGTACTCCGGATTCGGTACCGCCGAGGAGTCCAACCGGCGCTATCGCTATCTCCTCGAACAGGGCGGTACCGGCCTGTCGGTCGCCCTCGACCTGCCCACCCAGTGCGGCTACGACTCCGACGACCCCGAGGTCACCGAGGAGGTCGGCCGGGTCGGTGTCGCCGTCGACACCCTCGCCGACGCGGAGGTGCTCTTCGACGGCATCCCGCTCGACAAGATCAGCACCAGCTTCACCATCAACGGCACGGCCGCGATCCTGCTCGCCTTCTACGTCGCCGCCGCCGAACGCAAGGGCGTCCCGCGCGAGAAACTCACCGGCACCATCCAGAACGACATCCTCAAGGAGTACGCCTCCCGCGGAACGTGGATCTGGCCGCCGGAGCCGTCCCTGCGGCTCATCGCGGACACCATCGAGTTCTGCGCGGCCGAGGTCCCGAGGTTCAACGCGATCTCCGTTGCGGGAGCGCACTTCCGCGACGCGGGCGCCAACGCGGTGCAGGAGATGTCGTTCACCCTCGCGGACGGCGTCACCTACTGCGACACCGTCGTCGAGCGGGGCCGGATGACGATCGACGAGTTCGCGCCCCAGATCTCCTTCTTCTTCTACACGCACGGCGACTTCTTCGAGGAGATCGCGAAATACCGTGCCGGACGTCGTCGTTGGGCCACCATCGTCCGCGAGCGGTACGGCGCGACCACCGACAAGGCCGCGATGTTCCGGTTCGGCTGCGTCGCGGGCGGTGCCTCGCTGTACGCACCGCAGGCCCAGAACAACCTGGTGCGCGTCGCCTACGAGTCGATGGCCTCTGTCCTGGGTGGTGTGCAGTCGATGTTCACCGCGGCATGGGACGAACCGTTCGCACTGCCCAGCGAGGAATCGGCGACGCTTGCGCTGCGCACCCAGCAGATCCTCGCCTACGAGACGGGCGTGACCCGCGTCGCCGACCCGCTCGGCGGCTCCTACTTCGTCGAGGCGCTCACCGACGCCACCGAAGCGAAGATCATCGAGATCATGGCCGACCTCGAGGCACACGGCGGCATGGTCCGCGCCATCGAGGATGGCTACCTGCAGGGCCTGATCGCCGACGAGGCGTACACCCTGCACAAGCAGATCGAGGCGGGGGAGCGTCCGGTCGTCGGCGTCAACAAGTTCACCTCCAACGAGCCCGCCCCCGAGATCGGCACCTACGAACTCGACGCCGAAGGACGGGAACTCCAACTGAAACGACTCGCGAAGGTCAAGGCCGAACGGGACCCCGACGCGGTTCGCACGACCCTCGCCGCACTGTCCCGTGCAGCGGAAGGAACGGACAATCTGATGCACTCCCTGATCGACTGCGCCAATGCGTACTGCACCGTCGGCGAGATGGTCTCCGCGCTCAAGGCCGTGTGGGGCGAGTTCCAGCAGCCGGTGGTGTTCTGATGACCGCCCGCATTCTTGTTGCCAAGCCCGGCCTCGACGGGCACGACCGCGGCGCCAAGATCGTCGCCAGGGCCCTGCGTGATGCCGGCTTCGAGGTCGTCTACACCGGCATCCGGCAGCGCATCGAGGACATCGTGTCCATCGCACTGCAGGAGGATGTCGCCGTCGTCGGCCTGAGCATCCTCTCCGGCGCGCACGTCGCACTGACGACGCGTGTCGTCGAGGCACTGCGGGAGGCAGACGCCGCGGACATCGACGTCATCGTCGGCGGCACCATCCCGCAGGAAGACGTCCCCAAGTTGCTCGACGCCGGGGCCGCGGCGGTGTTCCCCACCAGCACGCCCCTCGACGTCCTGGTCACCGAGATTCGCAAGCTGACCGGAACGCCCTCCCCGACCTGACCGAAACGCCGCACCCGGTCGAAGGCGCCGGGTGTGCATGCAGGACAAATCAACTCGTCAAACCTGGAGGTAACGTGCGGATCGGTGTGATGGTGGGGCCGGAGCGGGGAGATTCCGCGAAGAAGGTCTCCCGGATGATGGCCGACGTCGAGTGGGCGGAGGCGGCAGGCCTGGACACCGTGTGGGTTCCTCAGGTCCCCAACGACTTCGACGCGTTGACGGCAGTCGCGCTGATGGGTACGCGAACGTCGAGGATCGAGATCGGGACCGCGGTCGTGCCGCTGCAGGCGCAGCATCCGATCGCGCTGTCCCGGCAGGCACTGTCCGTGCACGCCGCGATCGGCGGACGGCTGGCGCTCGGTGTCGGGCCGTCGCACCACTGGATCGTGCAGGACATGCTGGGCCTGCCCTACGAGAAGCCGGCGAAACTGACGCGTGACTACCTCGACGTCCTGAACGCGGCGTTGGCGGGGACGGGCAGCGTTGACGTGGAGAACGACACCTTCACCGTGCACAACCCGTTCGATCTGCCGCCGGTCGCGCCGATGCCCGTGTTCGTCGCGGCGCTCGGCCCGGTGATGCTGAACATCGCGGGCGAGCAGGCCGACGGGACCGTGCTGTGGATGGCCGACGACCGCAACATCGCCGAGCACATCGGGCCCCGAATCAGGAAGGCCGCGGACAACGTGGGGCGCCCCGCGCCGCGCATCGTCGCGGGTCTGCCGGTCTGTCTCTGTCGTCCGTCCGAGGTCGACACCGCCCGCGAGCGGGCGAACCGGATCCTCGCCGAGGCCGAGGTGTCGCCGAACTATCAGCGTCTCCTCGAACACGGCAGCGTCCGCGACGTCGGCGACCTGTGCATCGCGGGCGACGAGGAGGCCATCATGGCCGGCTTCCGCCGGTACGCGGAGGCGGGCGCCACCGACATCTCGATGCGCCTGCTGCCGATCGGCGACACCCGCGACGAGCTGGTGGCATCGAAATACCGCACGCGGGAAGTCGTGGCCGAGCTGGTCAAGGAGTTGCGGTGACCAACGGAGGGGCTGCTGCGGGGCCGCTCGCGGGAATCAAGATCCTCGAGGTCGGGCACATCCTCGCCGGACCGTACGCGACGATGCTGCTCGCCGATCTCGGCGCGGAGGTCACCAAGATCGAACCGCCGACCGGCGATCTTTCCCGCCAGGTGAGCGACGCGTACTTCGCCAGTCTCAACCGCGGCAAGCGGAGCATCTGCCTCGACCTCACCACGGAGGGCGATCGACGACGCCTCGGTGAGTTGGCCGCCGATTCCCATGCGCTGCTGGTGAATTTGAAGCCTTCGGCGATCCGCAAGTACGGACTGGACTATGAGTCCCTGCGTCAGTTCAACGACAGGATCGTGTGTGTCGCGCTCACCGGCTACGGGCTGGACGCGGGCGACGAACCGGCGTTCGACTACGTGGTGCAGGCGCTCACCGGAGTTGCGTCACTGACCGGCGACCCGGACGGACCGCCGATGCTGCCGGGCTATTCGGCGGCCGACAACTCCACGGGGATGACCGCCGCGCTCGGCCTGCTCGCGCAGATCGTCTCGGGACGCGGTGGGCAGGTGGACGTGTCGCTGCGCGACGTGATGCTCTCCCAGTTGAACTACCGCGCCTCGGCGTACCTCAACGAGGGTGCCGAACCGAAGCGGATGGCCAACGGCGCGCACTCGTACTACGTTCCTGCGCAGTTGTTTCCGACTGCCGATGGCCATCTCGCCTTGTTCGTCACCCATGACGGCTTCTGGAAGAAGTTTGCCGCCCAGGCGGGCATCGACGGATTCGACACCATGGCGGAGCGGGCGCAGCGACGCGACGAGGTGCTCACCGTCGTGACAGCCGCGCTCGCCACCGACACGGCAGCGAACTGGGAGGCGCGGCTGCGCCCGCTCGGGGTTCCCGCAGCGGCGATTCGGACGCTGCCCGAGGCACTCGCGGAGACTCCAGGTGCCGTGGTCACGGCGGGGGACTACCGCCTCATCGGAAGTCCCATCCGCATAGCGGGATTCGAGCCCGACTACGGGCCGCCACCCGTGCTCGGCGAGCACGGGTGGGCGACCGTCCGGGAGTGAGTAGCGGTGTGCACCTGGGCCCGGACCGAGCCAGACGATCTCGGTTGAGGGGAACCCCAAGCCCGTCAGTCAGGGCTTTGGGTTCCCCTCAACCGAGTGTTTCGCGCAGCGCCGCCCGGGGACACTGCACGATCGCGTCCCGCACCGCCTCCTCGAGGTGCGCGGGTACCGGACCGGATGCCACGGTGAGTTCCTCGTTGTCGTCGAGGTCGAAGACGTCCGGCGCCAACCCGACGCAGATCGCGTTGGCCTCGCAGCGATCGAAGTCGGCTTCGACGTGCATCAGAGGTACCAGCCGCCGTTGACGCCGATGATCTGACCGGTGATGAATCCCGCTGCGTCCGAACACAGGAACGCGGTCGCCGCGGCCACGTCGTCGGGGGTGCCGATCCGCCGGACCGGTGTCATGGTGGCCAGGGCGTCGAGGTTGATCATCGCGTCGTGCTTGGCGCCTTCCCGGGCCATCGGGGTGTCGATGATCGACGGCGGGATGGTGTTGGCGGTGATACCGAGGGGCGCGAGCTCGAAGGACAGTGCCTTCGTGAGCGCGATGACACCGCCCTTCGAGGCCACATAGTGCGCGCGGTCGGGCGCACCGGACTGTGCACTCGACGAGGAGATGGTGACGATGCGTCCCCAGCCGGCTTCCTTCATGTCGGGGACGACGGCCTGCACGCAGTGGAACGTGCCGGTGAGGTTGACGGCGAGGACGCGGTCCCAGTCGTCGAGGGTGATGTCGCCGAACGGTGCGGTGGACTCGATTCCTGCGCTGGTGACCATGATCCGTACCGGGCCGAGCTCGCGCCGCACCTGGTCGAGGGCCTTGTCCACGGCGCCGCGATCGGTGACGTCCACCTCGGCTGCCAGCGCGGTGATTCCGCTCTCGCGCAGTTCGTCCGCGGCCTTCTGCACCACGTCGCCCTGCCGGTCGAGGAGGGCGACGGGGTGTCCGCCCTCGCCGAGCTGCCGGGCAACGGCGAGGCCGATTCCCGATGCGCCGCCGGTGATCACGGCGACGCGGCCTGCCGCGATGCTCTCGTTGTCGGTCATGAAGGTCTTCTCTCTTGTCGCGGTGGGGTCGGGACCCGGTGTGATCAGGGGGCGGGAACGAACTCGAGATGGAGCGCGGTGAGCCCGCGCAGGATGTATGTCGGCTCGTAGCTGTAGCGCCGTTCGCCGACGGGGCCGTGATGCTCCTCGGAGATGGTGATGTCCGTCGTGCGGTCGAGGAAACGTTCGATGGTGATCCGGGCTTCGGTTCGGCTGAGCGGGCCGCCGGGGCACGAGTGGATGCCCTTGCCGAACGCGAGGTGCTCGCGGGCGTTGTGCCGGTCGACGTCGAACTCGTGCGGATCCTCGAAACGGCGCGGATCACGGTTGACGGCACCGGGATTGACCATCACCGTCGTGCCCGCGGGGATCTCGACGCCCGCGAGCGTCGTCGAGGTGCGGGTCAGGCGGAAGTCGCTCTTGACCGGGCCCTCCATCCGCAGCATCTCCTCTACGAAGTTCGGGATGAGGGAGCGGTCCTCGCGCAGCTGCTTCTGCAGTTCGGCGTCCTCGGCGATGCGCTGCAGTGCCGCCGTGATGAGGCGGGCGGTGGTGTCCTGTCCGGCGCCGAACAGGAAGGTCGCCAGGCGCACCAGTTCGATGATCTCGGGCGTTGTCCCGTCGGGGTAGGTGGCCTCGGCGAGGCTGGTCAGCACGTCCGAGCGCGGTTCGGCGCGGCGGTCCTCGAGGTAGGCGGTGAACTTGGCGTCCAGGAATTCGAGGGGGTTTGCGACCATCGCGTCGGCTTCGCTCATCGCGCCGGGCTTCTGCGCGCCGAGGTGGACGCGGAACATCTCGTGGTCCTCGGCGGGCACGCCGAGCAGGTCCGCGATGGTCAGCAGCGCGAAGGGCTGGCCGTACTCACGCATGAGCTCGCACTTGCCCGCATCGAGGAACTCGTCGATCTGACGGTCCGCGAGTCCCCACAGGAACTCCTCGTTCTCCTTGATGCGTCGCGGTGTCAGCAGCTTCCCGAGCAGGGAGCGGGTGCGCTGGTGCATCGGCGGGTCGAACGTGACGAGGTGTTCCGCCAGTGGGAACTGGTCGCGGAACTCCTCGATCTGCGCGCTGATGTCGTCACCCTCGGGCTGGAACGGCAACGGGGGGAACGGGCCGATCGGCGCGATGATGTTCGAGAAGGTGTCGGCGTCGCGGAGTACCTCGACCGCCTCGTCGTAGCCGGTCACCGCGACCACGTTGTACACGGGCAGGTGCTTGACCGGGCACTGCTGGCGCAGGTGGTCGAAGTAGACGTGCGGATCGTCGACGACCGCCGGATCCGTGAAGTAGTCGAGAGTGTCGAAATCGGTCACCGCAGCCTCCTGGAAGCGTCCCCTGAACCACAATGCTGAGCAGTCGATCAGCATTTGTTGGGCACATGCTTAGCACGGTGCCGGTTGTGTGGTCAAGGACACACATGCGGGTTCCGGCCGCGTCGACGTCGCCGGACGATTGCACGTCCGAAAACGATGCTCTACCATTTCGGAAACGTTATTCTCGCTGCGTGGCGCCCTGGACTGCCGGCGCGCGCGCCCCGACGGCACCAGGATGCTTCATGACATTCGTGATCACGCAGCGTTGCTGCAACGACTCCAGTTGCGTCCCGGAATGCCCGGTCGACTGCATTCGACCCCGGCCCGACGATCCCGACTACTCGAGCACCGAGATGCTGTACATCGATCCGGACACCTGCATCGACTGCGGCGCGTGCGCCGAGGTCTGCCCTGTCGACGCGATCTACTCGGACTTCGACCTGCCCACCGCACTGGAGCGCTTCGTCGACGTCAACCGCTCCTACTTCGAACTCAATCCGCTCGACAACTCGCGGCTCCTGCCGCCGTCCGCACCCAAGCGGCTGCCCGCCGAGCTCGGCACCCTGCGGGTCGCTGTCGTCGGGTCCGGTCCCGCAGGCAGCTACGCCGCCGAACAGCTCATCCGGCACGGCAACGTGGAGGTCGAGATCTTCGACCGGCTCCCGACCCCGTGGGGTCTGATCCGCAACGGTGTCGCGCCCGATCATCCCGAAACGAAGGGCGTGGTCGACAGGTTCACCTCGGCGTTCAAGTCCGACGCCGTGCGGATGCACCTCGGCGTCGACGTCGGTACCGACATCACCCTCGACGAGCTGCGCGAGCACCATCACGCGGTGGTCTACGCGGTCGGTGCGCCCGGCGACCGGCGTCTCGGGGTGCCGGGCGAGGACCTCGACGGCAGCCATTCCGCGACGGAGTTCGTGGCCTGGTACAACGGCCATCCCGACCATGCGGACCGGGTGTTCGACCTGTCCGGCGACCGGGCGGTGATCTTCGGCAACGGCAATGTCGCGCTCGACGTGGCCCGCGTCCTCGTCCTCGATTCGGACGAGCTGGCGAAGACCGACATCGCCGACCACGCGCTGAAGGCTCTGCGCGACAGCAGTATCCGTGAGGTGGTCGTCGTCGGCCGTCGCGGTCCGGTGCAGGCGGCGTACTCGACTCCCGAGTTCCTGGCGCTCGGACACCTGCCCGGCGTCGACATCGTCGTCGACGAGGCCGAGCTGGACCTGGACGCGGCCAGCAGTGCCGTCGTCGACTCCCCGGACGCGCATCCCGCGCTGCGTCTGAAGGTGGATCTCGCCCGCGAGTACGCCGCCCGCCCCGTCACGCCGGGAAACCGGCGAATCGTGTTCCGCTACCTCGCGTCCCCGACGGAGTTGCGTGGTGACGGCGGACGTGTCACCGCGGTCGAGTTGGTGCACAACACCCTGGGTGACGACCTCGCGGCGAACCCGACCGACCGGACCGAAACCCTGTCCGCGTCATTGGTGTTGCGGTCGGTCGGGTATCGCGGCAAGCCGGTCGACGGGCTTCCGTTCGACGAGGCACGGGCGATACTGCCGAACGACCGCGGCCGCGTCGAGGGCGTCGAGGGCGTGTACACCACCGGCTGGATCAAGCGGGGACCACGCGGCGTCATCGGAACCAACCGCGCCGACTCCCAGGAAACCGTCGACGCCCTGATCGAGGACTTCGAGGGTGGCAGGCTCGCCGCTCCCGCGGGCGGCCGCGCCGCGCTCGCGGCACTGCTCGCCGACCGGGTGCCGGGCCTCGTCGACAAGGCGCGGTGGAGCGAGGTGGACAAGGCGGAGAAGGCTGCGGGAAAGGCGGCAGGCAGGCCCCGGGTCAAGGGCGTTCTGCCGGAGTAGAGGAGTCGGGGGAGTCGATGAGGGACTGCCCGCGACCCCACGGCATGAACACCGCGAACACGACGGCGGTGACGAGCACGCTGACGACCATCAGCGTCGCCGACTGCTTCCACCCCTGCATGGCGGCATCCTGCATCACGTACACGAGGCTGTTCGGATCGGTGAGGTCGGTGATCGCCGGGGGCAGGTCCGTCCGCTCCAGGATGGACAGGATGGAGACGGGCGAGTTCTCGACGAGGTCCCGCTCGCGCTCCGACACGAAGTTCCCGACGAGCGGCCCGTAGGAGTCGAGCTTCTCCGAGACGACCTCGTGGTATTTGCCGAACAGGACGGAGCCGAGTACCGCGATTCCGAGTGCGCCGCCCACCTCGCGGGTGGTGTCGTTGACCGCGGATCCGGCGCCCGCAGCGGACGCGGGCACGGATGACATGATCGAGTCGGTGACGGGCCCGGTGACGATGCCGAGGCCGGCGCCCATCAGGATCATCGACCCGAACGGGATGTCCCAGTACGTGGTTGCCACGGTGGCATGGCTCGCCCAGTAGAGGCCGGCCGCGAGGATCGCCATGCCCGTCACGACCACGCCCGCGTGCCCGTACCGGTAGCCGAGCCACGCGGCGACAGGCGCTCCGACGCCGACCGCGAGCGCGAACGGCAGCGAGTGGATGCCGAAGGTGAGCGGATCCATCATCAGCACGGCCTGGAAGTACTGACTGACGATGAACAGGAACCCGAACATCGCGAAGTACGAGACCGCGAGGGCGAGTGCGGGGAAAGCGAACCGGCGGATCCGGAACAACCCGACGTCGAGGACCGGGTAGGGGGCGTGCAGCTCGCGGACGGCGAACGCCGCGAGAAGTGCCAGAGCCCCGGCGATTCCGCCGAGCGTCAGCGGCGACACCCAGCCGTGGCGCGGTGCCTCGATGAAACTCCACACGAGGAGGAACACGCCGAGGAGTGAGAGCACGATTCCTGGGACGTCGAGTGGACCTGTTGTTTCCGAACTCGATTCGCGGACGAAGACGAGGGAGGCGGCCGCCACCACCAGGGCCAGCGGCACGTTGGCCCAGAAGACGGCGTGCCAGGAGAACTGGGTGAGGAGCCAGCCGCCCACGACGGGGCCGAGTGCGACGGCGAAGCCGGCCATCGCGGTCCAGGCGGCGATGCCCGCGGCGCGTCCGCGTCGACTGGGGAAGGCCGCCGTGATGATCGCCAGGGTCGCCGGGAACACGGCTGCGGCGGCGATTCCCATCGCGGTGCGCGCGACCAGCACCTGGGTGAGTGAGTCCGCGGCGGCTCCGACGATCGACGCAGCCGCGATACCGACCAGTCCACCCAGCATGACGCGGCGCCTGCCGAGTCGGTCACCGAGGTGCCCGAACATCAGGAGGAATCCGGCGAACGGAAGCGTGTAGGCGTCGACGACCCACTGCAGTCCGCCGAAGCCCGCTCCGAGGTCGTTGGCGAGGGTGGGCAATGCCACCACGACGACGGTGTTGTCGATCAGGACGAGCAGGACGGCGAGGCACGACGTCACCAGGGCGCCGAGCGCCGCCCACCTCTCACGCGGAGACGTTTCCGCCTGGTCCTCGATCACCGGCATGCCCACGGCGTACCCCCTGAAGTCACCTTGGTGAATTAAGCGTTACTTGAAGTAACACTATCTAACGGGTGACGACACTAGGCGCCCGCGTCGAACGCGCGCAAGGGGAGAGGGGTCTACTCGTACTCGACGACCACCGAGCAGTCGGGAACGCCCTGGCAGGTGAGGACCAAACCGTCGGCGATCTCGTCGTCGGACAAGACCTCGTTGTTGCGCATCGTCGCGGTGCCCTCGGTGAGCGTGGCGATGCAGGTACCGCAATTGCCCGCCTCGCAGGAGAAGGGCGGGGCCAGGCCGCCGCGGCGTGCGCTCTCCAGAATCGTCTCGCCCTCCTGGAGGGCGACTTTCACCGTCTTGCGGTCGAGGACGACCGTCACCTCGCCTGCCGCGGAAGGCGTTGGGGCCGGCTTGGGTTCGGGCTGCTTCGCGGCGACCGTGCCGCCGCCGAAACGCTCGCTGAACACACGGCCCGGCCCGGGCAGTGCCTCCTCGACGAGCGCCATGAACGGTTCGGGCCCGCACAGGTAGCTGTCGCCGTGGACGTCGTCGCCGACGAAGGCGCGGACCGCGTCGGCGTCGAGGAAACCGCCGTTGCTGTCGAGATGTCGGGTGACGGACAGTCGCCCCGGGTACCGCTCGACGAGTTCGTCGAGGAGGGCGCCGAAGATGACGGAGTCCTCGTCGCGGTCCGCGCACAGCAGGCGCACCGGGCGGTCGGTGGTGGCCAGCGCGCTCTTGGCGAGGGACAGGATCGGCGTGATGCCGCTGCCGCCGCTGAATCCGAGCACGGGCGTGACGCCCGGGCGCAGCAGGAACGTGCCCGCGGGCCGGGTCACCTCCACCTCGTCGCCTTCGATGACGTTGTCGTGCAGCCAGTTCGACACGCGCCCACCGCGGACCCGTTTGACCGTGGTCATGAGCTCGCCGTCGGTCTCGGGTGCGCTGGACATCGAGTAGGAGCGGAAGAGGGCGCGGCCGTCGACGGTCACCTTGAAGGTGCAGAACTGTCCGGCCTGGTAGGAGAACGGCTCGTCGTGGGGTGCGAGGACGTAGGTGCGTGCGTCCGCGCACTCCTTGACGATCCGCGTCACGGTCGCGCGCTGGAACATCGGGGGTCTCGCCATGGACCGTAGCCTCCTGGTATTAAGGTTCTATCAATCAGAGAATACTATTCTCTCTGACGAGATAGGATCTTCTCAATGTCGAATTCCCACAACCCACCGGGGGGTTCGGTCGCGGTCGACACGGCTGTCGACCCGCCGGACACGCCCGTCCTGGTCTTCGAGGATCGGGAGTACACGCTCGCCGAGGTGGACGCCCTGGCGGGCGGCATCGCCGCGGCACTCGCCGCGTCGGGAGTCGGCCCAGGCGACCGCGTCGCACTGATGTCGTCGAACCGGCCCGAGTTCGTGGTCGCGGTCCGCGGAATCTGGCGACTCGGCGCCGCCGTCGTCCTGATCAGCCCGGCCTGGAAGCGTGACGAGGTCGCGCACGCGCTCGCCGTTTCGCGGCCGGCATACGCGGTCGGTGACAGTCCCGTGCTCGGTGACCTCACGCCCATGCTGCACCTCGACGACCCGATCGCCCCCGCGGACGGGACGTATCCGGCCCCCGACCCCGACAGCGACGCCGTCCTGGTGTTCAGTTCCGGCACCACAGGCATGCCGAAGGCCGTCCGGCACACCTTCGCCTCGTTCGCCGCCGCCGTCGATCACTGGACGGCCGCACTCGACCTGACGGGCGCTGACCGCATGCAGATCGTGACGCCGCCCTCGCACATCCTCGGCCTGCTCAACATCGCCACCGCCCTCGACTGCGGCGCCTGGATCCGACTGCACCGCCGGTTCGACCTCGACGCGATGCTGCACCACATCGAGGCCGACCGGATCACCGTCGAGATGGCCGTCGCACCGATCGCACTCGCCATCGCGTCGCATCCCGACCTCGAGTCGTACGACCTGTCGTCCCTGCGGTACATCATGTGGGGTGCAACTCCGGTGACGCCGAGCGTCGCCGAACGGGTCACGCAGCGGACCGGCGTCGGCTGGATGCCGGCGTACGGTGCCAGCGAACTGCCCGTCATCGCCTGCAATCCGATCGACGGCGCCCGCCTGGACAGCGTCGGCAAACCCGTTCCCGGAGTCGATGTTCGAATCGCGTCCCTCGACACGGGGGAACCCGTCGCCACCGGCGAGGTGGGGGAGATCCAGACGCGGTCGGCGTCGCTCATGGTCGGATATCTGCCCGACGAGGCGACCGCGGACGCCTTCGTCGACGGGTGGTACCGCACCGGCGACGTCGGCTACCTCGACGCCGACGGCTGGCTGCGAATCACCGACCGCCTCAAGGAAATGATCAAGGTGAAGGGGTTTCAGGTCGCGCCCGCCGAGGTCGAGGCCGTCCTGCACGGCCACCCCGACGTCGTCGACTGCGCGGTGTTCGGCGAACCCGACGCGGTGTCCGGTGAGGCCATCGTCGCGGCCGTGCAGACCTCGAACCCCATCGCCGAGGAGTCGCTCACCGAGTACGTCGGGGAGCGACTCGCCACCTACAAGCGGCTGAGCCGCATCGTGTTCGTGCCCGACATCCCGCGCCTGCCCTCCGGCAAGGTGCTGCGTCGAGAACTCAAGGAGCGCCATGGACGTACGTCTGACCAGTGAGCAGCGGCAGTTGCGTGACGCTGCCGCGAAGTTGGCCGACGATCTCGGCCCCGGCTCGGTTCAGGATCTCGGTGACGAGCTCCGGGTGGCGCGGCTGGAGAAGACCGTCGACACCACCGGCTGGCGGTCCCTGCGGTCCGACGGCGCCTCCGGTGTCGAGGTCGCGATCGTGGCCGAAGAGTTCGGTCGGGGCCTCGTCGACGTCCCGTTCCTCGGACCCGTCCTCGCCGACGACCTGACCCGGCACGTGCTCGACACCCAGCCGTCGTGGGCGATCGTCGTCGGCGCAGAGGCTTTCGACACTCGCGGTATCGGTCGCGCGGTGGCATTGCGGGACAACATGATCGACAGCGTCGACACAGGAGACACCGTCGCGGCAGCGGACCTGACACGACAATTCGCCGAACTCGGTGACGACACCGAGCACCTCGGACAGCTGTCCGCGGATCACGCGCAGCGGTGGTACGCACTGGCGCTGGTCACCACCTGCGCCGACCTGGTCGGGACGTCGCGTGGAGCGCAGGCGACGGCGTGCGACTACGTGAAGGTCCGCGAGCAGTACGGCAGGACGATCGGGTCGTACCAGGCCGTCGCGCACCTGCTGGCCGACAACGAGGCACTGATCGAGGGTTCCATCAGCGTGCTGCGCCACGCGGCATGGGCGGTGGACGAGCTTCCCGCGGACGAGGCGGTCCGGGCCGCCCGCGTCGCCAAGCTGTACAGCGCCCGGGCAGCACGCACCGTGTGCGAGAACGCCATTCAGGTGCATGGCGGCATCGGCAACACCTGGGAGTGCCTCGAGCACGCCTATCTGCGGCGGGCGTTGACGTCCACCGAACTGTTCCCCGTGAGCCTGAAGGAGATCGATCGTGGACTTTCGTGACTCGCCGGACGAAGCCGCCTTCCGGGAGCGGTTGCGGGTCTGGCTGACCGACAATGCAAAGAAGTTCCCGACCTCCGGGGACGAGTACTGGGCCAGGCAGGGCGAGTGGCACCAAGCACTGTACGGGGCAGGCTTCTTCGGGCTGTCGTGGCCGAAGGAGTACGGCGGACAGGAACTTCCACCCGTCTACGACGTGATCCTCGACGAGGAACTTGCCGTGGCGGGAGCGCCGCCGCGTCCAAGTCTCGGCTACCTCGTCACCGGACTCGGCCACCACGGCAGCACGGAACTCGCCGCCCGCTTCCTACCCGGCATGATCAACGGAACCGAGCGATGGTGCCAAGGGTTCAGTGAGCCGGGCGCCGGCTCGGACCTGGCGTCGCTCACCACGACCGCCACCCGCGACGGCGACGACTACGTCATCAACGGGCACAAGATCTGGACGAGTTACTCCGACGTCGCCGACTGGTGCCTGCTGCTCGCCCGTACCGATTCGAGTGTGCCCCGGCACAAGGGCATCTCGGGCTTCATCGTGCCCATGAACCAGGCAGGCATCGAGCAGCGCCCGCTCAAGATGATCAGCGGTGTCACCAAGGAATTCGGCCAGGTGCTGTTCGACGGAGCCCGCGTCCCCGCAGACCAGATGGTCGGGGCTCCCGGTGAGGGCTGGAAACTGGCGATGACCGTTGTCGGACACGAGCGCGAACCCTCCACCCTCGGATACGCCGCGCGGTACGGGAAGCTGGTTCGCCAGTTGGCGTCCCGCGTGGACGGCACGCTGCCCGAGGAACTGGCATGGGCGGCGGTGCAGTCCGAGATGCTGCGGCTGCACGTGCGGCGCCGATTGTCCGAGCAACTCGACGGTGTCACGCACGGTTCCGAGGGGTCGCTCGACAAGCTCCTCATGACGTGGGTCGACCAGTCGGTCGGGCACGCCGCGCTCACCGTCGGCGGGTCTCGTGACGAGGAGATGTTCGGCTCGTACCTGTACAGCCGCGCGCAGTCCGTCATGGGTGGGACCTCGCAGATTCAGAAGAACATCATCGCCTCACGCATCCTCGGATTGGGAGTCTGACATGTACGACATGCCCGAAGAAGTCGACGTCCGCGCCGAAGGGTCGCTGCGGATCATCACGCTCAACCGGCCGGGCGCCCTCAACGCCGTCAACGACGACCTGCACAGTGGACTCGCGCGGTTGTGGCCGCAGTTGAGCGCGGACCGGGGTGCCCGCGCCGCGGTGCTGACGGGTGCCGGTAAGGCGTTCTCCGCGGGCGGCGACTTCAGCTACCTCGCCGAACTCGCCGAGGACCCGGACCTGCGGGCGAAGACCATCGCGCACGGACGCGACATCGTCCTGGGCATGGCGCGGTGCCGAATCCCGGTCATCGCGGCGGTCAACGGCCCCGCGGTCGGTCTCGGCTGCAGCCTCGTCGCGCTGAGCGACATCGTGTACATGGCCGAGTCCGCGTACCTCGCCGACCCGCACGTGCAGGTCGGACTCGTCGCGGCCGACGGCGGCCCGTTGACCTGGCCGCTGCAGATCAGTCTGCTGCTCGCGAAGGAATTCGCGTTGACGGGTGTCCGGATCCCCGCGGAGCGGGCGCGGGAACTGGGGTTGGCGAACCACGTGGTGGCCGACCCGTTCGCCGATGCTCTCGCCTGCGCGCAGAAGATCGCCACTCAACCCCAGCAGGCGGTCGAGGCGACGAAGCGGATGCTGAACCTGCACATCGAACGGGCCGTGCTCGCCTCCCTCGACTACGCGAACGCCGCGGAGGACCAGTCGTTCCAGACCGAGGACTTCCGCGCCAACATCGCGAGGCTGACGGCGGTCAAGGCGTAGTCGTGTCCCGCATCCCATATCGAGTGAACGAGAACGCAATCCCGGGCGTCGGCAGCGCACGAGACCCGGGATTGCCTGGGGGACGAGGGTATGGCTCCCAATTCCTGTTCTCGGCGCCCCGGGTGCATCCGAGAGGGATCGGGAGACACGCCCTAGCTGGCGCTTCCGCTGTCGACGCCGCGTCGCTCGACGTTCGCCCAGAACCCGAAGTTGTTCTGCAGCGGGTCGACATCGCTGGAGATGGTGTAGCCGGAAATCGAACTGGGGAAGCAGCCGAACCACTTGGTTTCGATGCGGAGCTTCTCGCCCTGCTTGAGCAGGGGGCTGAACTGCTGCGCTCCGCCCATTTCCTGCAGCGTCACGTTGGGCCAATCTCGGCCGTACGCGGTGACTTCCATCCACCGCACCATGTACCACGAGTCCGCCCACGGATCGCCCGGCTTCCCGAAAGCGCAGTACACGCCGCCGATCAGGTCGAGATCGACCGGGCCCACCGGGGCCGCCTGTGCCGGCGCGGCGACCACACCTCCGGCGGCAATTCCGACTGCAGCGGCGCCCGCGATGGCGGCACGCATCAATTTCGTCTTCATCCTCGCTCCTTCGGGCTGGACGTCACACGCAACGTTGCCTTGTTGGGAAGTGAATCGGTCGAAAGGGACCGCGCGTTACGCGAACTCGGTGACGGTCCTTCGAACAGAGGTGCCGGTCGCCCCGTCGCGTGCGATCTCCACCGTGTCCGAACACGGAATCGGGTGGCCGTTCCCCCACGACGAGAACGGTATTCACATTGTGTAGCAGTGGGTTAGAGTCGGCTGGTTCATCCACCGTGAACGCCCTGCGCCCTGGAGGTCGTGGAATGGCCGAAATCGGAACTCCCGCCACGTCATCGGGAAGCGGAGACGACCTCGGTGCCGCCGGACTACGGTTCGAACGGGAGGGGCCGATCGGCTGGTGCGTCATCGACCGGCCCGCGGCGCGCAACGCGTTCACGCCTGCGATGTACTACGGTCTCAGACGTGCTGTCCGGCTGGTCAATTCGGATCCCGAACTGTCGGCTTTGATCATCACCGGCGTGGACGACGTCTTCGCCGCAGGCGGTGACCTCGGTGGTCGCACCGAGCCGGGCGACCGGCTGCCGGATGGTCTCGGTCACGACATCCTGCCGTTCCTGACGATCCGGGACAGCCGGGCACCGGTGATCGCGGCGGTCAACGGGATCTGCCAGGCCGGAGGGCTGCTGGTCGCCATGATGGCGGACGTCGCCGTCGCAGGTGACCGTGCCACGTTCCGGGTGCCCGAACTGCTGCGCGGGATTCCCGATGCGACATTCGCGGCCGCGCTGCCCGCTCACGTCGGACTCGCCGTCGCGCGGGACCTGCTGCTCACCGCCCGGCGTTTCGACGCCGCCGAGGCGCAGCGGCTCGGGGTGATCTCCCGGGTCGTCCCGCACGACGACCTGCGCGCCGCCGCGCTCACCGCGGCGCGGGAGATCCTGCAGACCGCGCCCGAGGCTCGGGTCCAGGTCAAGCGGATGCTCAACGAGCGCTACGGCCTGATCGACTACCAGACCATGAACGCGGCACTGGAGACGTCACCCGAGCCGCGGGAAGGCATGCGCGCCTTCATGGAGAAGCGCAGGCCGAACTGGGTTCCCGCCAATCTGCCGGACTGACGTGGTGCACTTTCGGAGCGCGGGGTCTTCGAAAGTGCACCGCTCGTCAGCTCGCCGGGACGAGAGTCTCGGATCGCTGGACGGTCCCGGTGATCCCCCGAGAGTCCTGCGCCGCCAGCAGGACCGCCGCTCGGCCCATCGTCTCCGCCGGTTCGACCATCTCCGGCGGGATGGTGATGCCGCTGCCGCCCGCGGTCCAGCCCTCGGTGAGCACGACTCGTGACGGGCTCAGGCAGTTGACGGCGATGTTGTCGCCCTTCAGGTCCGCCGCCAGCCCGAGGTACAGCCGTTCGACCGCGGCCTTCGACACCCAGTAGGCGTTCGATCCGCGGTCGGTCATGGCGACGCCGGTGGTGGTGACCGCGATCAGTGATCCGGTGCCGCGGGCACGGACGTGCGGGATGACGGCCTTCGTCACCAGGAACACACCGGTGAGGTTGACGTCGAGGCACAGTTGCCAACGTTTGAGCGGTGTCGATTCGATCGGACCCTGCCAGAGCACGCCCGCGTTGGCGACGAGGATGTCGATGCCGCCGAACTCGGCGACCGTCGTATCCACGGCCGACTGGACGGACTGCTCGTCGGTGACGTCGCAGGGCACGGCGAGTGCCCGGCCTCCTGCCTCGGTGATCCGGTCCGCGACCGCGCCGATCGTGCCGGGAATCCGGCCTTCCTCCTCCGATCGCGCGGCAACCGTCACCGCCGCACCCGCCTGCGCGAGTGCGACGGCGACGGCCGCCCCGATGCCGCGGCTCGCGCCCGCGACGAACGCGACCTTGCCGTCGAGGGAGGTCACTTCGGCGGGAACCGGAGGGCGCCGTCGAGGCGGATGACCTCACCGTTCAGGTAGTCGTTCTCGATGATCGACGCGGCGAGGGTGGCGTACTCGGAGGGCTTGCCCATGCGCTTGGGATGCGGAACCTGCGGTCCCCAGTACGCCTCGAGCTGCTCGCCCGCCTTGCCGTAGGCGGGTGTCAGGATCGTGCCGGGTGCGATGGTGCACACCCGGATTCCGAGCGGCGAGAGGTCGCGCGCGGCGACCAGGGTCATGCCGACGACGCCGCCCTTGGCCGCCGAGTAGGGGAGCTGGCCGATCTGGCCCTCGAATGCTGCGATCGACGCGGTGTTGATGATGACGCCGCGCGTGCCGTCCTCGAGCTGGTCCTGCTTGGCGATCGCGGCCGCCGACAGTCGGAGCACGTTGAAGGTCCAGGTCAGGTACGAGTCGACGGTGGTCTTGAAGGCCTCGAGCGACATCGGGCTGCCGTCCTTGCCGACGAGGCGTCCGCCGCCCGCCGGGCCGCCGTGACAGTCCACCGAGATGCGCAGCGGGCCGAGGGATTCGGCCTCTGCGATGGCGGCGCCGACCGAGTTCTCGTCGCCGGCGTCGGTCCGCACATAGCGCACGCCCAGCTCCGCCTCGAGAGCCTTGCCCTTGTCGTCGGCGACGTCGGCGACGACGACCTTCGCGCCCGCCGCGTGGAGTCGGCGGACGGTGGCCTCGCCGAGACCGCCGGTACCGCCGACGACCAGCGCGGAGCTGCCTGTGATCTGCATATTGATTTCCCTTCTTGCAACTATGGCTCTCTTGCTGTGAGAATGATGTTCTCATGAACATCAGCATGATTCTAGAGATGGCCGCTTCCGACGGTGATCGGGTCGCAGTGACCGGCGAAGGCCGGTCACTGACCTCGGCGGAGCTGCTGGAATACGCAGGCAGGGCCGCACACCGGTTCCGTGATCACCCGGCGGTGCTGTACCTGGGCGCCAACCATCCCGCCTACCCGGTCGCGCTGTTCGGCGCCGCGCTCGCGGGCGTCCCGTTCGTGGCGCTCAACTACCGTCTCGGCGACGCGCAGCTGACCGCGCTGCGCGACAAGCACGCGGGCGCAGTCGTTCTCGAACAGGACGACCTCGGCGGATTCCTGGATTCCCTCGATGAGGGGGAGGGTGGCGACGAGTTCCCCGAATGGGACGGCGACGCGGTTGCGGCGATCATCTACACCAGCGGCACCACCTCGGACCCCAAGCCCGCGGTGCTGCGGCACCGCCACCTGTTGGCCTACGTGCTCAACACACTCGAATTCGGTTCGGCCGACCCGGACGACGCTGCGCTGGTGGCCGTTCCGCCGTACCACATCGCGGGCCTGACGAACCTCCTCTCCAACCTGTACACGGGGCGCCGCGTGGTCTATCTGGCCGCGTTCACGCCGACGGGGTGGCTGGAGACGGTCCGCGGTGAGCGGGTCACCCACGCCATGCTGGTGCCGACGATGCTCGCGCGAATCGTGAACGAACTCGGCGACGCCGACGCGGACACCCCGTCGCTGCTGAGCCTGGCGTACGGCGGCTCCCGTACCCCTCGACCGGTCCTCGAACGTGCGCTGCGGGCCTTCCCCGCAACGGGATTCGTCAACGCATACGGTCTGACCGAAACCGCGTCGTCGGTGGCGGTGCTGTCCCCGAACGACCACCGGGAGGCGATCGCGTCGTCCGACCCGGCCGTGCGTGATCGACTCGGCTCGGTCGGACAGCCGTTGCCCGGCATCGAGTTCGAGATCCGCACCGAGGCCGACGAGACCGTTCCCATCGGCGAGACGGGACTGGTTTTCGTGCGCGGCGAGCAGATCTCCGGCGAGTACGGCGCGCGGAGCGTGCTCGACGCAGACGGTTGGTTCCCCACCCGCGACCTCGGACGCCTCGACGCCGACGGCTACCTGTTCGTCGAGGGCCGCGCCGACGACACCATCATCCGGGGCGGCGAGAACATCGCGCCCGCCGAGATCGAGGACGTCCTGCTGCGACACCCGGCCGTCGTGGAGGCGGCCGTCATCGGTGTCGCCGACGCCGAGTGGGGCCAGCGCATCGTCGCGGTCCTCGTCGGGGATGCCGATCCCACCGAACTCACGTCGTGGGTCAGGGAACGCCTGCGGTCCTCGAAGACCCCCGACACCATCGTGTTCCGCAACGAGCTCCCGAAGACGGAGACCGGAAAACTTCTGCGCCGCACTCTCATCGCCGAACTGGAGAACACCAATGCCTGACGCCGTCATCGTTTCCGCCCTGCGCACGCCCATCGGCACCGCAGGCAAGGGATCCCTCCGCGACACCAGCGCCTTCGACCTCGCCCATCACATCGTCACCTCGACGGTCGAGAGCCTCGACCGAATCGACCCGGCGCGGATCGACGACCTGATCCTCGCCGAGGGCCTGCACGGCGGTGGAGTGATCGCCCGCCACGCCGCGATCACCGCCGGGCTGCAGAACGTACCCGGCCTTGCGCTCAACCGGCACTGCGCAGCGGGACAGAGCGCGGTCCAGACCGCGGCCGCGAGCATCCGGGCCGGCATGGACACGATCGTCATCGCGGGCGGCGTCAACTCCGCGTCCACGGCGCCGCGCGCCCTCATGCGGGTCGGTGACGAGTTCGTGCCGTGGATGTCGCCGACGCACCCCGACCGCCCCGACGCGCCGAACCGGGACATGTCGATCACCGTCGGCTGGAACGCCGCCGTCGAAGCGGGCGTCACCCGCGAGGAGATGGATGCCTGGGCGCTGCGGTCGCATCGCAACGCCATCGCGGCCATCGACGAGGGCCGGTTCAAGGAGGAGATCGTCCCCGTCGACACCCCGCACGGCCTCTTCTCCGTCGACGAGCACCCCCGCCGGGAGACCACCCTGGAGAAGTTGGCGTCGCTCAAGCCGCTGCACCCGCAGATCGAGGGGTTCAGCATCACCGCGGGCAACGCGTGCGGTGCCAACGACGCCGCCGCCGCGTTGACCGTCGCCAGCTCCGACCTGGGACTGCCGGCCCTGGCCACGGTCAAGTCCTGGGCATCCGTCGCGGTCGACCCGTCCCGCACCGGCCTGGCCCCGGTCGAGGCGATCCCCAAGGCCCTCGCCCGCGTGGGAATGACCTTCTGCGATGTCGACCTGTTCGAGATCAACGAGGCCTTCGCCGCGATGTGTGTGGCCACGGTGAAGCTGCTCGACATCGACCCGGACAAGGTCAACGTCAGTGGCAGCGGCTGCTCGCTCGGACATCCCGTCGCGGCGTCCGGGGCCCGCATGCTGGTGACGCTGATCCACGAACTGCGGCGCCGCGGAGGCGGAATCGGCGTCGCCGCCATGTGCGCGGGCGGCGGCATGGGGACCGCGACGGTCATCGAGGTCCCCGCGCCGTGACGGCAACCGCCGACCTCGCCGCACTCGTCGACGCCGCACGCAGCGGCTCGATGCGTGCGGCGGGTCGGTTGCTCAGCCTGGTCGAGAGTCCCCGACGCGACGAGGTGCTCGGGATGCTCGACCATGCGACTGCCCGGGTCGTCGGACTGACCGGACCACCCGGCGCGGGGAAGTCGACGACCGTCGCGGCACTCGTCGGCGCGTACCGCGAGCAGGGATTGCGCGTCGCTGTGCTGGCCGTCGATCCGTCCTCCCCGTACAGCGGTGGTGCGCTGCTCGGCGACCGGATTCGGATGGCGCAGCACATCGACGATCCGGACGTGCTGATCCGCTCTGTCGCCACCCGCGGTCACCTCGGTGGTCTCGCCGCCGCGGTGCCCGCCGCCATTCGGCTCCTCGCCGCACTGGGGTACGACGTGATCCTCGTGGAGACCGTCGGCGTCGGGCAGTCGGAGATCGAGATCGCAGCGGTGGCCGAGCCGACGGTCGTGGTCCTCAATCCCGGTGCGGGCGACGCGGTTCAGGCCGCGAAGGCGGGCCTGCTCGAGGTCGCGGACCTGGTCGTCGTGAACAAGGCCGACCGGGACGGCGCCGACCAGACCGTCCGCGACCTGCGTGCCGAGGTACGGGTGCCGATCCTGAAGCTCGTCGCGTCCCGAGGCGACGGCCTCGGCGACGTCGTCGCGGCCATCGACGCGCATCAGCAGACCGACACACGGGAACGTCGAATCGCCAAGGCGCAGGCGCAGATTCTCTCCCTGGCCATGTCCCGGCTGCGCGCTGACGCCGACCTCGCCGGCCTCTCAGAGCTCGTCGCTGCAGGAGATATCGACGTCTACACGGCCGCGGCCGACCTGCTCGGCAGGCCCGCGCGCCTCACCTGACGTCGCGGACACCCCTATCCTGTGCACAGGACGTGACCCGCCGACGGGCGTCCAGGGTGGTGGGAGGGGGGAACGACATGGACTACGTCCACTATCTGGAAGCCTTCGACAAGGAATCCGGCTATCTGGTCCGTGAGCACCGTTTGGACATCGATCTCGACGATCTGAAGCGCATGCTCGACATCGATCCGGATTTCGAGGTGTTCGGGTACCCGGTTCCGAACTCGCTCGTTCCCGAGGTGGCCAAGTACGCCGAGGAGTCGGTGATCGTGGACGAATCCTGCGACTACTTTGTCGGGTTCTTCCGCTGATGACCTTCGCTCGCCTGCGGAACCCAGCCAAATCTTCTGTACCAGGACGGAACCCGTGCCTGTACCAGGTCGCGTTCTTCGAAGCGTGACGCGCGGTCGCGTTCAGAGTGCGGCGAGCACCTGCGGCAGGTCCACGGTGGTCCGGATGCCGGGCTCCGCCGCGCACACCGATGCGACCGCGTTGACGGCTCGGTTCGCGGTGTAGCCGGGCGACACGGACGCCATCCGTTCCAGTGGCACGGGGAAGCGGATGTCGATGTCGAGGGGTGCGTCGCCGTCGACGGTGACATGCCAGCCGGTGTCTCGGACGTCCCAGTCGACCTCGGTGGTGCAGTACCAGGTGGCACGGAAGCGCAGCAGCTCCCGGCCCTCTCGCAGCCCCGACACCGTGACCCGTTGCGCAGCAACCGTTCCCTCGTCGATGACGCCGGCGGCGACGGTGATGGCGCGGCGGGCGACGGCCAGATCGCCGGACGCGACGACGTCGTCGAGCGGCAGACCGAGTCCGTCGGCGACGAGCCGCAGCGACGGGCCGAAGCTCTCTCGCAGGTGGTCGATCCGGTGCTGCGCGACCTTCTCGGGGTCGCTCCCGAAACCCATCACGTCGAACAGCAGACCCGGTGAATCTCGTTGCGACAGGTCGGCGTACTCGTCGATCGCGAGGTGATCCAGTCGGCGCTGAATCGACGTCAGCACCAACGGAAGCGCCTCGGTGATGAATCCGGGACTGCTCCCCGTGCTGTGGATGGAGGCGCCGCCGGTCGTGCAGGCCGTCTCGACGCGAGCACGGACGTCGGGATCCATGCTCGCCGGATGGTGGAACTCGCCGCGGGTGGTGACGATGTTGATTCCGGATGCGAGAAGCCGGCACACGTCGTCGATGTCGCAGGCCCGCGGCATGTAGAGGACGCAGTCGACACCCGCGTCCACGATCTTCTCGATGCTTCGCGTCGCGGTGACGCCGGTCGCGGGGAGCCCACACAGGTCGCCCGCGTCGGTGCCCGCCTTCGCGTCACCATGGACGTAGAGGGCGCCGAGGGTGAGGTCCGGGTGTTCGATCACCGCGCGCAGGGCGCGGGTCCCGATGTTGCCGGTCGCCCACTGCGCGACCCGGAGTGTGCCCGTGGAGGTGTTTGAAGAACTGTTCTCGGACAATGGAACTCGATCCCCTTCGGACGGGAGGTCACGGGAGGCGGAGCAGGGCCTCCTGTGCGAACGAGGCGACGAGGTCGCCGCTCGCGGTGAGCACGTCGCCGCGGCCGAAGCAGCGGCCCTGCGCGGTGAGCGGGCTGTGCTGGCGCAGCAGCAACCAGTCGTCGGTACGGAAGGGCTGGTGGAACCACAGGTTGTGGGATGTGACTGCCGAGGTGAACTCGGTGCCGTTGCCGCGCTGGCACAGCCCGTCGACGGGTAGTAGCGCGGTGCCGATGAGATTGAGGTCGGTCGCGTACGCGAGCAATGCGGGCGCGAGCGCCGGGTCCACGTCGGGTGTCCGCATCCACAGGTCGAGTTCCGGCGCCGCGGTCCCGGTGGTGTCGAGGTCTGTGGTCGACCGGGTTTCCCAGGGAATGAGGTCGAAGTGGGTGCGGTGGCTCTCGTCCAGGAGCGGATCCGGTCCTGGAAGGGACTGGCGGGTCGCGCCGTCCTCGGGGGTGTGCAGCGAGACCACGGCGGTGGCGATGGGTCCGGAGGACTGTCTGGCCGTCACTGTCAGGGACGCGAAGGATCGGCCCTCGTGGTGGCGCGTCACCTCGTAGCGGACGGGTTCGTCGGCGCGGCCCTCCCGGGGGAACAGGACGTGCATCGACTTGAGGTCCTTGCCCGGGCACGCGAGTGCGGACGCCCGGGCGATCTGACCGAGCAGTTGCCCACCGAACAGGCGGTGGTACTCGAGATGCTGGTTGTCGCCTTCGAACACCTCGCCGCCGACCGCAGGGTCGGCGACGAGGCGGAGTTCGAGGCAGGAGAGAAGGTCGTTCCACAACTCGGACATGATCCGAGTGTAATCACTACTCTACCAATATGAGA
This sequence comes from Rhodococcus sp. Q, assembly GCF_005503035.1. NCBI lineage: Bacteria > Bacillati > Actinomycetota > Actinomycetes > Mycobacteriales > Nocardiaceae > Rhodococcus > Rhodococcus sp. Q. The sequence continues at coordinate 108,199 of NZ_SCOY01000001.1, read as the reverse complement.
ATGGCCTTCTCGTCAGGCTTTGGCGAACCCGCGTGAGCAGAAGGTCCACACTTCCTCCGCGGTGATCGGCTTGTTCGTCGCGTCGTCCGTGGCGCCACTGGACTGGGCGATGAACATGACGGTCTGCATGGTCATCGCGGCAATTCGTCGTGCGTTGACGCCGTCGCGCAGTTCACCTGCGGCGTCCGCCTTCTCCGTGAGCTCGGTGAACAGGGCGAGCAGCGACGAGTGCGCCACCTTGACCTCGGCGGGATGCGACACCAGCAGCTGGGGCGCGAAGTCGGTGAACAGCGGGCGCTGTGCGGTGGGGTCCGGCCGGCAGAACTCGAACAGCAGCTCGACCGAGACGCGGAGTTGCTCGATGGGGTCGGTCTGACCCGCCGCCGCCGCACGGATCTGGTCGGCGGAACGACTCAGGGCGTCCTCGAAAAGCGCGAGCAGCAACTCGTGCTTGCCGTCGAACTGCAGGTAGAAGCTGCGCAGCGACTGTTTCGAGCGGTCGACGACCTCCTGCACCGTGAAGTCGGTGCTGCCCTTCTCCGTGATGATCGACTGGGCAGCGTCGAGGAAGCGCTGGACGCGCTGCTCGGCCCGCAGCTTCGCGGTCTTGATGGACCGCTCGACCGCGCGCTGCTTCCAGGCCGGCTCTTCGTTCGCGCCGGTCACGGTCGGATCTGCGCTGTCTCGGTGGTGTCGAACATGGGAGCACTGTACCGGAGTGCAAGGCCGATTTGCGCTGCTAGGCCCCGTGTCACGAACCCACAAGAGACTCTTACTATCCTGAAGTGAGAATGATATTCTCACTCGCACGCTGTGCACCGCAGCTCTGGTTCAAGGAGGCACGTCGGAATGCTCTTCGAGTTCGATTCCGATCAGCGGCTCTGGCAGGACACGGTCCGTGACGTCACGGCCAAGGAGTGTTCGCCCACGCTGATTCGCAACATCGTGGACAACGGAACGGATCCCGGTCCGCTGTGGCGTCGGTACGTCGATCTCGGATGGACCGAGTTGACCGAACCCGAGTCGGCGGTCGAACTCGCGATCGTCCTCGAGGAACTCGGCCGGTCGACCGACCCGACCCCCTACCTCGCGACGACGACGCAGTTCGCCCCGCTCGCGGGTGCATCCGTCGACGCGACGCGCACGGGCGCCGCGGTGTACGAGGGAGTCGCCGTGTACCGGGATGGCACCGAGTGGGTGCTCGACGGTGCGGCCCTCCACGTACTCGACGGAGACCGCGCCGACCGGTTGGCGGTCGTCACGGGCGCGGGCGTGTTCGTCGTCCCCGGGGACCAGGTGACCGCCACCCGCACCCCGGTGTTCGACCCCACACTGCACCTCGCCGACGTGCGGTTCTCCGGTGTCCGCGTCACCGACGCCGAGCGCGTCGACGTCGATCCCGTGCGGGCACGTGAGTTCGCGCTCATGGGGATGGCGACGACGACTGTCGGTGCCTGCCAACGGATTCTGGACCTCGTACTCGAGCACGTCCGGCAGCGCCAGCAGTTCGGCGCGCTGATCGGTTCGTTCCAGGCCGTCCACCACAAGGCGACCGACATGCACGTGGCGATCGAACGCGCCCGCGCCCTCGCCTACTACGCGGCCTTGACGATCTCCGCCGACGACCCACGCCGGAGCCTCGCGGCATCGATGGCCAAAGCCGCTGCGGGCGAATGTCAGTCGCTGGTGTTCCGGAACGGCATCCAGCTGTTCGGCGCCATGGGATTCACCTGGGAGAACGACCTCCAGTTCGCGCTCAAGCGCGCCAAGGCCGGTGAGTTGATGCTCGGCGGGGCGGCGGAGCACCGAGCGCGGATCGCCGACGGGTACCGATCGCAGATCGCCAAGGAGTACGCGTGAAACTGACCTTCGACACGGATGTCGAGGAGTTCCGGGCCGAGTTCGTGGCCTTCCTCGACGCGAACCTGCCCACGGAAGCCGAAGCGGGCGAACGCCCCCGGTCCAGCGCGCACGTTCCCGAGTGGGCCCGCCGCTGGCAAAGGCTCCAGTTCGACAACGGATGGCTGCTGCCGGGCAATCCGCCGGAGTTCGGTGGCCGGAACGCGTCCATCCTCCAGCAGTACGTGCACCTGGAGGAACTGGCGAAGCGCCGGATCTACCACAGCTTCAATCCCCAGGGGCTGGGGATCATCGCGGCGTCGCTGCTGTCCTTCGGTACCGAGGACCAGAAGGAGAACTGGGCGACGCGGATTCTCCGCGCAGAGATCACCGCGGCCCTCGGCATGAGCGAGCCGGGCGCCGGCTCCGACCTCGCGGGCCTGCGGACGCGAGCCGTCCTCGACGGCGACCACTTCGTGGTGAACGGACAGAAGGTGTGGACTTCCGGCGCGCACGACGCCGACGTGCTTCTCACCTTCGTCCGCACCGACCCCGACGCGCCGAAGCACCAGGGCATCAGTGTGCTGCTGATCCCCACCGACACGCCGGGCGTCACCCGGCGGCCGTTCGCGTCCGTCTGCGCCGAGGACGACCTCGACTTCAACGAGGTCTTCTTCACCGACGTCAGGGTGCCCGCGGAGAACCTGATCGGTGAGCTGAACAAGGGCTGGCGGGTCGCGACCGGGTCTCTCGGTCACGAGCGAACCCTGTTGTGGCTCAGCTTCTCCGACCGCCTCCAGGATCTTCTCGAGGACTTCCGGCCGGTCACCGAGCTGGACCGGGACCACTACGCCACGCTGGTGATGGATGCGCAGGCGCTGCGTCTGCTCGGATCCCAGGCGCTGGCCCGTGAGGCGCGCGGCGACCAGGACGTCGCCTCGCTCTCGGTGCTCAAGCTGCTCGGATCCGAGGCCGTGCAGAACGCGGCCGAACACGCACTCGACTCCGCCGGATCCGGCGGGCTGATGCACCCGAACACCACCGCCCCGTACACGCCGTGGAACCTCGACAACTTCTCGTCCAGCTGGTTCGAGCGCTACGTGCGGAGCTTCGCGGGAACCATCGCCGGCGGCACGTCCGAGATCCAACGCACCATCGTCGCCGAGCGGGTGCTCGGCCTACCCCGAAGCTGAGGAGCAGAGCGTTGTACATCCTCTACGACGTCGTCGACAAGGTCGCGACGATCACCCTGAACCGGCCCGAGACGGCGAACGCCCAGAACAGCGATCTCCTAGACGAACTCGACGCCGCATGGACGCGGGCCGCCGAGGACCCCGAGGTCGCGGTCATCGTCCTGCGCGCCGAGGGCAAGCACTTCTCGTCGGGGCACGACCTCAACGACGACAAGTGGCCGAAGCCCGACGACATCACCCTCGAGTGGATCATCGCCGCGGAATCCCGCCGCTACCTGGAGTACTCGCTGCGCTGGCGCAACGTCCCCAAGCCGTCGATCGCGGCAGTGCAGGGCAAGTGCATCGCGGGCGGACTGCTCCTGGTCTGGCCGTGCGACCTCATCGTCGCCTCCGACGACGCCTCCTTCTCCGATCCCGTCGTGCTCATGGGCATCGGCGGCGTCGAATACCATGGTCACACCTGGGAACTCGGCGCCCGCAAGGCCAAGGAGATCCTCTTCACCGCGCGGCCGGTCACGGCCGAGGAGGCTGAGAAGGTCGGCATGGTGAACCGGGTCGTTCCGCGCGACCAGCTCGACGCCGAGACGCGTGCGTTGGCGGAACACATCGCGACGATGCCGCCGTTCGGCCTCCGACAGGCCAAGCGCGCCGTGAACCAGACCCTCGACGTGCAGGGCTTCTACGCGGCGATCCAGTCCGTGTTCGACGTCCATCAGACCGGCCACGGGAACGCGCTCAGCGTCAGTGGCTACCCGATCCTCGTGAACCTCGAAGAGATGAAGGCCAAGATCCGCTAGGACACGAGGACGTCGACGGCGGCACCCTGGCAGCGATCATCCCGATCCGCTGTCAGGGTGCCGGTGAATCGGGGCTCTCACGAGCCTCATGCAGTTCCACCACACCAGGGTGGGGGAGAAGTTCCACCACCGGACAAGGAGATTGGTCATGCGAGTATCGAAGGCACTGGCTGCCTGTAGCTTCGTGGCGATCCTCGCCGCGAGCGTCACCGGCTGCAGTAGCGACGACTCCGACGACAGCGCATCGTCGGAGACCACGACCTCGGCGGCCGCGACCACGACCGCCGCCGCCGAGTTGGATGCGGCGGGCAAGCAGGAGATCACCGACGCCTACGTCACCTTCTTCAACGGGACCTCGCCGGTCGACGTGCGGGTGGGCCTGGTCGAGAACGGTGACACCTTCCGGCCTGCACTCGAGGGAATGGCCGCAGATCCGCGCGCGTCCGCCACGACGGTGACGGTCGCGGCGGTCGAGGGAGTCGACGAGACCAATGCCAACGTCACCTACACGCTGCTCATGGGCGGTACCCCGGTGATGCCGGATCAGGGTGGCCAGGCCGTCAATCAGGACGGAACGTGGAAGGTCGCCGCGGCCACCTTCTGTGCGCTGCTCTCCGTTCAGGGTGGTGGCACTCTGCCGCCGGGCTGCTGACGACAAGTCCACCAACGACTGTGGGGCGGTACCGGATCCGGTACCGCCCCACAGTCGCCTGCACAGCGTTCTCGAACGGGCATCCACCGCCGAGTTGTTCTAATGGAACTAGAACAATAGAATGTATTCGTGCTCATCCGAATCGACCCCGCCTCGCCGACGCCGCTCTTCGAACAGGTCGCGGCGAGCGTGCGGCGCGACATCGCCGACGGCAGCGTCGGTTCCGGGGACCGACTGCCCGGCGCCCGAGAGCTTGCCGAATCCCTCGACCTGAACGTGCACACGGTGCTGCGTGGTTATCAGCAGTTGCGTGACGAGGGGCTGATCGAACTGCGGCGTGGGCGCGGTGCGGTGGTCGCGGCCGACGCGGGCGGGCGAGGCCGGCTCCAGGAGGCGGTCCTCGACGTCGTCGCCGAGGCGCGTCGCCTCGGACTGAGTGCGGCGGAACTGGTGACCCTGATCAAGAAGGAGATGACATGACCGAACAGACCGTGGCGCCGCAGGTGTCGTGGGTCCGTGCGCTGGTCGCGGCGCTGGCGGTACCGGTGGTGCTCGCCGCGATCGCGTTGGTGCTGTTCGCCGCCTGGGCCGCCGACCTGCCGGATCCGATGGCGGTGCACTTCACGATCGGGGGCAGTGCCGACGGCTTCGCGTCGCAGGCCGCGGCGCGCACGACCGTGCTCCTCGGTCCCGCGACCGCCGCGGTGCTGGTGACGGTCCTGGTGCTGATCACCCGGCGTGACCTGAGGACCGCCAGGATGGGCGTCACCCTCGCCGCCGGCATCGGCTCGTTCCTGGCGGTGCTCCCGGTCCTGCTGGCAATCCCGCAACGCGGCGTCGCCGACGCCGCGTCCGTCACCGTGCCTGGCTGGTGGATCGTCGCAGGCGCGGCGATCGCGGTTGGTGCGGCGGCGCTCGCCCACCTGAGCATGCCGGCGCCCGGGCCGACCCTGGCGAGCGCCGCGCCCGGCGTCGACGCCGCACGCATCCCGCTCGAGGACGGGGAGCGGGTCGCGTGGTCGGGATCGGCGGCGATGCCGCGGTGGTTCGGCGTTCTTCTGGGCGTGCTCCCGATCGCGGTCGTGGTCGCACTGATGGCGGTCGGGGCGGGCTCGGCGATCCTGCTGCTCGTGGTCGCCGCGATCTCGGGGGCCGTGATGGCGCTGGTCCTCGCCCCGGTCCGTGTCCTCGTCGATCAGCGCGGGCTGTCCGCCCGCGGAGTCGTCCCGGTCAGGCCCGTTCACATCCCTCTCGACGAGGTCGCCGAGGCGCGCACGGTCACCGTCAAGGTGATCAACGGGTTCGGCGGTTATGGCTACCGGGTCGGTCCCCGAGGGGTCGGACTGATCGCCCGGCCGGGCCCCGCGCTGGAGGTCACCCGAGGGGACGGGTCGCGATTCACCGTCACGGTCGACGGGGCCGACCAGGCTGCGGCGGTGCTCAACACTCTCGCCGCCCGCGGCCGCGTCTGAATCCGGCACCGACCGGGCGATCGCCGACATCGCCCGGTCCGAGGGCGCTGCGGCTGCTGCGCTGAATAGTGTTGGTAATGTTGGCTGTTCAGGTTGTGAGCGAAGCGACCCACTCCTCCCGGCGAGCCGCGCCGGGAGGAGTTTCCGCTTCTCGGGTGGTCAGATGCCGCGCTGCGCGTACAGCGCCGCGTACTCCTTGCGCGAGCGGGTCGAGATGTCGACGTCGGTCGCCTTGGCGCGCAGCGCCCCGACCGTCGCCTGCTCCCTGGGGATGTGCGCGAACGGGTCCCAGTGCAGGAACCGGCAGGCGTTCTGCCACGTGATCTTGTCGATGTCGGAATCGCTCGCGCCGACGGCGTCCAGTTCGTTCAGGACGAACTCGGGGGCGTCGGGCCACAGCGAATCGGAGTGCGGGTAGTCGCACTCCCAGGCGATGATGTCGATGCCGATGTCGTGCCGCAGCTTGAGGGACGTCTTGTCGGTGACGTAGCAGGCGATGACGTGCTCGCGGAACACCTCGCTGGGCAGCTTGCCGCCGAAGTCGCGCCGCAGCCACCGCTGATTGGTGTAGTGCCGGTCGGAACGGTCCATGAAGAACGGGATCCAGCCGATGCCGCCCTCGGACAGCGCGACCTTCAGCTTCGGGTAGGCGCGCATCGCCGGCCCCCACAGGAGGTCCTGAACGGCGAGCTGGGACACGCTGGGCGCCAGCACCATCAGGTTGTCGATGGGGGAGTCCGGCGCCAGCCTCAGTGCGCCGAAGCCCTGGCCGATGTGCAGGTTCATCACCATGTCGTGGTCGGAGAGCGCCGCGAAGACCGGGCCCCAGTACTCGATGTCGTGGTAGCTGGGCAGGCCGTCGATGTGCGGCAGTTCCGGCATGGTCACCGAATGGAAGCCGAGGGCCGCGACGCGTTCGATCTCCGCGACCGCGAGTGCGGGCTCCCACAGCGGCAGGATCGCGATCGGGATGAAGCGGCCCGGGTAGGCGCCTGCCCAGTCCTCGACGTGCCAGTTGTTGTACGCCTGGATCATCCCGACGGTGACCTCGTCCTTGGCGTGACTGATGTGCCCGGCGCTGAACCCGGTGAAGGTCGGGAAGCACATCGACGCGAGGATCCCGTTGGCGTTCATGTCGTCGATCCGGTCGTGCACGTCGTAGACGGCGGGCCGCATCTCCGCGTAGCTGGCGGGGTCGCGCCCCCACTCCTCCGGCGGCCAGGACACGACGGCGTTCAGGCCGGCGACGCCGGTCGGCCGGTCGCGGTAGATCCACCGCTCGACGCCCTTGTCGTCGAGGATGACCTTGGGCGCCAAGTCCTTCCACTTGCTCGGAACGTGCTTTTCGAACATGTCGAGCGGTTCGACGACGTGGTCGTCGATGCTCACCAGGATCATGTCGTCGATGTGCATGCGAATCCTCCGTTTCGGTTCTACAACTGCGCCAGGCGGGGCGCGGAGCCCTGGCTGCGGATGAGGGAGCCCGCCTCGCGGGTCAGTTCTCGGCTGCTGCCGAGCAGGCCGTCCAGCACCAGCACCCGTCGTACGTGGCGGTGCAGGTCGTGTTCGGCGGTGAACCCGATGCCGCCGAGCACCTGCTGGCAGTGCCGGGCCGCGGTCAGGGCCGCCTGTCCGGCAGCGGCTTTGGCGAGGAGTGCCCCGAGGTCTCCGTCGGAGAACGTGAGGGTCGCTTCGGCGCCCTCGATCGCGACGAGGGTCTCGGCCAGCTTGTGCCGGACGGCCTGGAAGCCCGCGACGGGCTTGCCGAACTGGGTGCGGTCCAGTGCGTGCGTGCGAGCCAGCGCCAGCATGGCGCGGGACGTCCCGACCAGCCACCAGGCGAGCGCACGACGTCCTGCGGCGAGAGGGACGGCACGTCCGCCGTCGACCGGGCGCACCGAGATGCCGGGGTCGACGGACGCACCGGACTCCGCGCCGCGCTCCCACACCACCCAGGTGCCCCCGGCGAACGGCAGCGGCACCGCGCCGCCGAGCGGCAGTCCCGCGTCGGCGAGAACGACGTCGTTGAGAATCGCCGCGTGCGAGCCGGTCTCGCCCAGGAGCCGAAACACCAGCGGCACCGTCACGTCGGGCATCTCGGTGAGCATCTCCGCCCACCCGAGCTCGGACAGGGCGGCATCGACATCGCCGGCGTGCGTCATCGTCTTGCGCAGTGTGTCCTCGAGCAGGTCGAGTTCGACGTCGTGGACGGTCATGACTCTGCCCCCAGGTCGAGCAGTCGGCGCGCGATGATGTTGCGCTGGATCTCGGCGGTGCCGCCGTAGATCGTCGCGGCGCGCGAGTACAGGAATTCGGTCCTCCACTCGGAGTCGACGAGTTCGATCGCGCCCGGCAGGAGGTCGCGTGCGGTGTCGAAGAGTCGTTGCTCGGCGGTGGCGAGCAGCACCTTGTCGATCGAGGTCTCCGCTCCGAGGCGGGCACCGTCCGCGAGGCGGCGCTGGGTCGCATGGGATCGGCAGCGCGCGGTGTGCAGGGCCAGATAGGCGGCGCCCAGATCGGCGTCGTCGTCGGAACCGGCTTGGGCGGCAATTCGATCCAGCCTGGTGAACAGATAGGTGATGCGGTGCCAGAAACAGCTGGACCGCTCGTGGGGGAGTAGATCCATCGCCACGCGCCAGCCGTCGCCGGGATTGCCGAGCATCCGATCGGCGGGCACGACGACGTCGTCGAAGTACACCTCCGCGAACTCGTCGACTCCGTGCATGGTGCGCAGCGGCCTGACGGTGATCCCGGGCGTGTCCATGTCGACGAAGAACGCGGTGATCCCGTGGTGGCCCAGACCCGTTCGGGTGAGCAGGACACAGCGGGACGCGTACTGGGCGAGGCTCGTCCAGACCTTCTGGCCGGTGACGACCCAGTGGCCGTCGTCGCGGTCGACGGCACGGGTGCTCAGGGATGCGAGATCACTGCCCGATCCCGGTTCCGAGAAGCCCTGGCACCACTGCTCCTCGCCGCTCAACAGTCGCGGCACCATCTCGGCGGCGAGGTCGGGCCGCGCGTACGAGATCATCGTCGGCGCCAGCACCTCGATCATCGAGTAGATGCCTGGTTCGGCGAGGTCGCGGGTCGCGACCTCCTCGCCCAGCACCGCACGCAGGACGGCCGGACCGCCGAGGCCACTCACCTCGGCGGGCCAGCCGTGTCGCATCCATCCGGCGTCGAACAGTGCCCGGCGGACGCGGGCCAGTTGGGCGACCTGTCCGTCGAGGGAGTGGTCGGGTCCGGGAGTGAGATCGTTCTCGTCGAGCCACGCGCGCAGGCTCGAACGGAACTCGCTGACGGTCGCGGACATTCAGACGCTCGGACGCTCGAAGGCGTGCGGGATGCCGGAGTCGTGCGCGCCGCTGCGGCGGATGAACGTCATGGCCCGCGTCCGCAGCCGCCAGCCGTCAGCGGTGCGGACGTAGTTGTCGTTGTAGTACCCGATCCGCATGTCGTGCGTGGCGTTGTCGACGAAGCACAGGGGCTGGGTACCGGTGGCGGTGTCCCCGTCGAGGGCGATCAGCGCGGTGCCGGTCATGAAGAGGCCCTGCGGGGCGGCGGCGACCAACTCCGGGAACTGGTCGAGCGGAAACGCGTCTCCGAAGGCACTGTAGGTTCCGTCGGGTGTGAACACTTCGACCACGCCTGCGACGTCACCCCTGGTCATGTTGACCGCGTAGCGGGCCAGCAACTGGTTGATCTCCACCAGGTCGTCAGTCGTTGACATGGATCTTGCCGCCTTTCATCACGAAGCGAACGTTCTGGACAACGGTGATGTCCTGCAGCGGATCACCGGGCACGGCGATGACGTCGGCGAGCAGGCCCTCGGCGAGCCGGCCACGATCGGCGGAGTCGATGAGCTCGGCGGCGTTGATCGTGGCGGCCTGGAGCACCGCGAGGTTGGGCATCCCACGCTCGACGAGCGCGACCAGTTCGTCGGCGTTCTTGCCGTGAGGGATGGCCGGAGCGTCGGTGCCGACGGCGATCTTGACGCCCGCCTTGTACGCGGCGAGCACCGAGGTGCGGGCCTTGGGGAACATCTCGGCGGCCTTGGCCTGCAGCTCCGGCGGGGCATGCGAGGTGTCCATGGCGTCGGCGAGCCGCGTCGTCGGCACCAGGTAGGTGCCGCGCGCGACCATCAGGTCGATCGCGTCGTCGTCGATGAGGAAACCGTGCTCGATGCAGTCGATTCCGGCCTCGACGGCGTGCCGGACCGCCTCGGCGCCGTGTGTGTGGGAGGCCACCTTGAGTCCACGCCGGTGCGCCTCGTCGACGATGGCCCGTAGCTCGTCGTCCGAATAGTGCTGGGCGCCAGGAGCTCCGGTGAGTGACATGACGCCACCGGAGACGCACACCTTGATCAGCTGCGCGCCGTGCTTGATCTGGTAGCGAACGGCCTTGCGGACCTCGTCGACACCGTTGGCGATGCCTTCCTCGATGGTCAGGTCGAGCACGCCGGGAGCGAATGCCGCGAACATCGTCGGGTCGAGGTGGCCGCCGGTCGGAGTGATCGCGTGTCCGGCAGGCACGATGCGCGGGCCCTCGACCCAGCCGGCATCGATCGCCTTCCCGAGTGCCACGTCGAGAAGGTAGCCACCGGTCTTCACGAACAGGCCCAGGTTTCGGACCGTCGTGAAGCCGGCACGCAGCGTGCGGCGGGCGTTGCCCACCGCACGCAGCATGCGCAGCGGCGGATCGTCCTGCACGGTGGAGTAGACCGGCTTCTCGCCGCGTCCACCCATCAGCAGGTTGACCTCCATGTCCATCAGGCCGGGGAGGAGGATCTGATCGCCCAGATCCACCACCTCGCCCTCGGGGGTGCCACCGACACCGACGATCCGGTCTCCGTCGATCTTCAGAATTCCGGGTCGGACGATCTCGCCGGAGTCGATGTCGAGCAGTCCGGCCGCCTTGAGTGTCAGCATCGCGTCAGACCACCGGCTCTCGGGTGATCTCCACCCAGGCCGCGCCGCTGTCGAGGACGCGCGGCTGCTTCCACACCTCGACCGGGAACGACACCATGACCACCGACTGCATCAGGTGCATGAGCCGCTTGGCGTCGTCGGGCATGTCGTGCAGCGGGAAGCGGGCGTCGAGGTAGACCATGACGTCCTCGAGTCGGGTCATGCCGACGTCGTAGAGGTCCTGCATCTCCTCCATCGAGGAGGCGAGCCGCTTGGCGTAGCGCTCTGGCTCGGTGGGGAGGATCCAGTCGCCGAACCGTTCCAGGTCGGCGAACTCCGCGGGGAGCTGCGGAGTCGTCGTCTCAGACATGTGCGACCTTTCCGTTGGTCTTGGCGGCGGTCTCGGCTCCGTTGGGCTTGGCTGCCTGGTCCGCCTTGTACTTGTTCACGTAGTCGCCCGCCGTCTTGTGCAGGTGGCGGAGCAGCACTTCCTGGTCGCACAGCGGGAAGTCGGTGACCGTCCGGGTGCCGATCTGGGTCTGCGTCGCCTCGAGGGTGTTCGCGTCCTGCAGCGCGTACTCCTTGAAGGTGACCGCGGCCAGCTCCTGCGACAGCCGCTCGCGGGTGTTCTTCGGCGGCACGAAGTACAGGTTGGCCTCGAAGATGTGGCTGTCGACGCCCGTCGGCCAGTAGTGGTAGGTCAGGTACCAGCCGGGAACCCAGAACAGCAGGGTGAAGTTCGGGAAGAACTCGAACGAGTCGGTGCCCCAGGTCTTCTGGCGCGACGGGTTGATGGCGGGGGGAAGTTCCTCGGGGAGGATGCCCTTGATGTCGGGACGGTCCCACGGACCGAAGAGGCCACTGTGCAGCACCCGTTCGATCGGCTTGACCATGTTCAGGTCCTTCGGCGGGGACATGCCGCCCCACGACGAGACCATCGCGTGGTCGTCCTTGATGTCGTAGCTCAGTGCCTCGAAGCCGACCTTCGCCAGCTTGTCGGCCTCCTCCTTCGTCGCCTGCTTCATGTGCAGGATCGGCGCGTGGTAGAACTCGGTGAATGCGTCGATGAAGAGCTTCCAGTTGGCCTTGATCTCCGAGCGGTAGCTGTAGACCTCGGTCATCTCGTGGTACGGGTAGCCCTCGAGCCCCTTCGCGAAGTCGCCGAGGTAGTCGGTCAGCGGGCCGGCGTCGTCGTCGAAGTTGACGAAGATGAACCCTTCCCACACCTCGCATCGCACCGGCTTGAGGCCGTACGCCGCCTTGTCCAGGTCGAAGAACTCGTCTTCCTGCTGGACGAAGGTGAGGTCACCCTTGAGGCCGTACCGCCACGCGTGGTACTTGCAGGTGAACTGGCGGCAGCTGCCCGACACCTCCTCGTTGGGGTAGTCGTTCCACACCAACTTGTTTCCGCGGTGCCGGCAGAGGTTGTAGTAGGACCGAACGGTGCCCTCGTTGTCCTTGACGATGATGATCGAGACACCGGTGCCGACCGACGGCATCTCGCGCGTGAAGTAGCTTCCCGTCTTCGGGAGCCGCTCGACACGCCCGACGTTGAGCCACAGCTTCTTGAAGATCGCCTGCTGCTCGAGCTTGTAGTGCTCCGGGTCGACGGAATCGGTGTAGTCGACGGGCGCGGTCCCGAGTTCGGGCCAGTTCTCTGTCCAGCTACCCGCGGCTGGTTTTGCGAAGTGGGGCAAGGGTCTACCTTTCGTGTGCTTTAAGGCTCGATGCCGAATGTGTTGAAGGCCATGGCCATCGAGGAATAGCCGCCGACGGTGAAGACGAGGTCGATCCGCTGCTTGTCGTCGAGGAACTCGCCGAGGACGGACCAGGTCCGGTCCGACAGTCGGGAGGTGTCGACGAGCTCGTCGACCGCGGACAGGACCAGCTGCTCGGACCGCTCGTCCGACTTTCCGAGCCGTGCCGCCTCGATCTCCGAGTCGGTGAAACCGGCTTCCCTGGCGATCTCCGTGTGGTGGTGCGATTCGTACTCGCACTCGTGACGGTGCGCGACGCGCAGGATCGTCACCTCGCGCAGTCGCTCGGGCAGCGTCGACCGGTACAGCAGGTGAACGCTGAAGCCGAGGAATGCCTTCGTCAGGTCGGGATGGCGGACCAGCGTCGACAGTGCGGTTCCGGCGCCCTCCGGATTCTGTCGCTCCCTGGGGAGCATGCCGGCGAAGGCGCGACGAGTGTCGTCGTCCCATTCGTCGGCCGGTAGCGGCGTCAGTCCCATGCGTAACCTCCTTCCCTCGATGAGAATAACATTCTCATTTCTGATCACAAGGTTTCCACGGGATCGCCCGATAGTCAACGCCGGGCAGTCCGAGCGGGCGAAGTGCCAGCTTTCGGGCCTGTAGGCACGCACCCGGTCGCCGGGTGCCCGTTCGGCCCGGTGGGCGCCGGTTGCCGGAGGGTCGGTCACGGCATCCCGCAATGCCGCCCATTGATTCTCTCTGAATGAGAAGCTAGTTTCCACCAGTGAGAGCAGGCATCCCGAATGCAGCCTTGGCTCGACACCTCGAGCCCCAGTGGAGGAGGACCAGGTGAAACCAACGAAGACAGTCATCGCCCTTGCGGCGGTGGCGTTGCTCGCCGCCGGATGTAGCGGGCGAGAAGGTGGATCGAGCACAGAGGAGAGCAGCGGAGGCGGCACCTCGTCGACCGCATCCGGTTCCTTCGGTGACCTCGACGACGTGTGCGGGCCGGGCGACGCGTCGAGTGCCACCGCGCAGGGTGTGACTGCCGACGAGATCCAGGTCGGCGTGTTCACCGACATGGGATTCACCAAACAATCGGAATTCGCCGACGCGGCAAAGGTGTTCACCTCCTGGTGCAACGAGGCAGGCGGCATCGGCGGCCGGACCATCACCGCCAACATTCGCGACGCGAAGCTGATGGAGGTGCGGCAGCGGATGCTGGAGAGCTGCCGCGAGGACTTCGCCCTCGTCGGCGGCGGTGCCGCCCTCGACGGCCTCGGCGTCAAGGAACGACTGAACTGCCTGCTGCCGAGCTTCCCCGCGCAGATCGCGCAGGCGGCATCCGTCGGCGCCGACCTCGAGGTGAGCGCTGCGCCCACCCAGGTTCCCGGCTACGACCCCTACTTCGGCTACCGCACCTGGCTCATGAAGGACGCCTACCCGGCCTCGGCCGCCGCCGTCGGCATCATCAACGGTGACTCGCCGGTGACGAAGAACCTCGGTGACCAGGCCGTCGAGTCCATCACGGCGGGCGGCGGAACCTTCGTCTACAACGACCTGTACCCGGCGTCGGGAGTCTCGGACTGGACGCCGTACGCGCAGTCGATCAAGGCGAAGGGCGTCAAGGGGCTGGTGTTCTACGGCCAGTTCGCGCAGCTCGCCAAGCTGGAGGACGTCCTGACCTCCATGGACTACAAGCTCGACTGGATCGACGCGAACAGCAATTCCTACAACGCGTCGTTCCTCGAACTGGCGGCCAACTCGCTCGATGCGCAGAACAACTATGCCGATCTCGGTGGCATCGCGCCCCTGGAGAGTGACAACCCGGCAACGAAGGAACTCGTCGAACTGTTCGACAAGTACGCACCCGGCTCCGAGATCACGCTGCCCGCGATTCGTGCCTTCTCCGCCTGGCTGCTCTTCGCGAAGTCGGCGGGAGCCTGTGGTGACGACCTGACCCGGGCATGCCTGCTCGAACAGGCAAAGGCCCAGACCGAGTGGACGGGCGGCGGACTCCAGGCACCCGTCGACATCTCGACTCCGACCGTGCCGCAGCCCTGCTTCAACGTCGAGGAGGCGACCCCGGACGGCTGGACCGCGGCCGATTTCGGCCCTGACAACGGTCTCTACCGCTGCGACGTCGCACCGTACAAGTACACCGGTGACTACGGAAAGCCGTTGACCCTCGCCGATGTCGGCAAGAGCATGAGCGACGTCGGGTAACAGACCATGGAGCAGTTCATCGCATTCGGGATCGTCGGCCTCAGCGCCGCGGCGATCTACGCGATCATCGGCAGCGGGTTGGTGGTCACCTACACGACCACCGGTGTGTTCAACTTCGCGCACGGCGCCGCCGGAATGATGGCGGCCTTCTCGTACTGGCAGCTCAGCGTGGGTTGGGGGTGGCCGGTGCCGCTGGCGCTGGCCACCGTGCTGCTGGTGCTCGCTCCGGCGTTCGCCCTGCTGGTCGAACGCGCGTTGCGTCCGGTGCAGCAGCTCGGCGAGGCGGAACGCATGGTGATGACCATCGCGCTCCTCAGCGCCCTGATCGCTCTCGCGCGCTGGATCTGGGATCCGAACAAGGCGCGCTCGCTGCCGAAGTTCTTCGCGGACCAGACGCCGATCAGGTTCGGTGATGTCACCATCACCTGGCATCAGGCGCTGACGATGATCGTCGCCGTCGCTGTCGCTCTCGGACTGCGAGTGTTGCTGTTGCGCAGCAGAACCGGCGCCGAGATGCGGGCCACCGTCGACGATCGCGGGCTGGTGGCGCTGACGGGTGCCGATCCCGTCCGCGCCAACCGGGTGGCGTGGATCCTCGGCACCGAACTGGCGGCGATCGGCGGCATCCTGATCGCGCCGACGATCGCCCTGGATTCCACGCAGCTCTCGCTGTTGATCGTCAGTGCCTACGCCGCTGCCATCTTCGGTCGGCTGCGGAGCCTGCCGATGACGTTCGTCGGCGCCGTCGCCGTCGGCTGCCTCGAGAGCTACCTGACGGGCTACCTGCCGCAGAACGAGTTCCTGCCCGGACTGCGGCTCGCGGCGCCGGCACTGCTCCTGCTCGTGGCGCTGTTGCTGTTCCCGCACGGCCAATTGAGAGGACGTGACAGGCAACTCAGCCAGGTTCCACTGCCGAGCGTGCGGGGAACCCTCGCGTTCGGAGGTGTGATCGTGGCCTTCGGTGTGGTCCTGGCGACGGTGCTCGGCGAAGCCGACCTCGTCACCTACGGTCAGATCTTCGCCTTCGGTGTCATCGCCCTGTCGTTCGTTCCCCTCGCCGGGTACGCCGGCCAGATCTCGTTGTGCCAGTTGAGCATGGCGGGCATCGGCGCGATCGTGTGTGCCCGGTTCGGGGCGGAGGGACAGTGGTGGGCGCTGCTCGCGACGATCGTGATCACCGCGCTCGTCGGGGCGGTGATCGCCCTACCCGCACTGCGGCTGTCGGGCATCTATCTGGCGCTCGGCACCGCGGCATTCGCCGTGATCCTCGACCGCTGGATCTTCACCCTGCCGTCCTTCCACATCGGCGACACCGAGATCGCGCTGTTCGATCAGGGTTCGGTCGAGTTGACGGGGCCCAGCCTGTTCGGGTTCCACATCGACACCCCGGCCGAGACGACGGTGTTCGCCGCCGTGTGCCTCGCGCTCGCGACGTTGGCGGTCGCGGCACTGCGGCGGGGGCTTCTCGGCCGCAGGCTCGTCGCCCTGCGGGACAGTGAAGCGGCGTTCGCGACCCTCGGCGGCAGCCTCCTGGTGACCAAGGTGATCGTCTTCGCGATTTCCGCGGGCATCGCGGGACTCGGCGGTGCGCTGTACGGAATGCAGTTGCAGTCCGTCACGGCCGATCAGTTCAATTTCATCGCGGGACTGTCGATCTTCCTGATCGCGGTGCTCGGTGGACTCGGCGCCGTCGGCAGCGGCCTGTGGACCGGAACCCTGCTCGCGGGCCCGTTCAACGCGATCGTCGCGTTGTGGCCGAAGACGCAGAACCTCATCCACGTCATTCCAGGACTCGCGGGCTTCGCGTTCGGTGCCAAGGCCGTCCAGCACGGCGGCATCTCGATGATGCGGGCGAGTTGGGATGCCGCGCTGCGGGACCGGCTCGTGATGTCGGTGCTCGGCGGATGGTCGGTGTTGCTGTGGATCCTGCGGCTCCTGGACGTGGTCAACGGCTACGTGTTCTTCGCCGGGCTGCTCGCAGGCGCACTCGGCGCGATGTGGTGGGGGCAGGCCCGGCACCGCACCACGGCAGACGAGCCGACCGAGCCGGAGATCCCCGTCGAATGGTGGGGCGTGCAACGGCCGTGGCGGCCAGAGGATCAGGAGGTGCTGGATCGTGCCATCGCTACTCGAGGTTGACGACATCGCCGTGGTGTTCGGCGGCCACCGTGCCCTGGACGGGGTCAGTCTGACCGCGGAGCAGGGCAAGGTGACGGGTCTGATCGGGCCGAACGGTGCGGGCAAGAGCACGCTGTTCGACGTGGTCTCCGGATTGCGCCGTCCGGTGGCCGGACGCGTGGTGCTCGGCGGGCGGGACGTCACCCGCGCCGGCCCTGCCCGCCGGGCCAGGCATGGACTGGCCCGCACCTTCCAACGGCTCGAACTCTTCGGCAGGCTCACCGTCCGCGACAACCTCCTCGTCGCGGCGGAACTCGGACCGCAGCGCCGGCACGCCGCCAGGGTGGCCGACGAAATCATCGGCAGGCTCGGCCTGGATGCCGTCGCGGACACCTGCGCCGATTCGCTCACCACCGGCACCGCCCGCCTCGTCGAGGTGGCACGCGCGATGGCGGTGCGGCCGACTCTGCTGCTGCTCGACGAACCCGCGGCAGGGCAGGACGCCGCGGAGACCGAACGATTCGCGGCGCTGCTGCGCGCCCTCGCCGACGACGGCACCGCGGTGCTGCTCGTCGAACACGACATGGAGTTGGTCATGAACGTGTGCGACACCGTCCACGTGCTCGATCTCGGACGGCTCATCTCGGTCGGCACTCCCGCCGAGGTCCGCCGCGACGAGGCCGTGCTCGCGGCCTACCTGGGGCAGTCGTGAACGCCATCCTGGAACTGTGCGGGGTGCGCGCCGCCTACGACGAGATCACCGTCCTGCACGGCATCGACCTCGCGGTGCAGCCGGGACAGATCGTGGCGCTGCTCGGGCCGAACGGTGCGGGCAAGACGACCGCGCTCAAGGTCGCGGCGGGCGTCCACCCCGTCGCGTCGGGGCAACTGCTGCTCGGCGGCCGGGACGTCACGGGCGCCGAGACCCGGGACCTGGCGCGGGCGGGTGTCTGCCTGATCCCGGAGGGGCGAGGGGTGTTCCCGAACCTGACGGTGCGGGACAACCTGCTGATGATGACGTTCACCGGGCGCCCCAAGGAGGAGATCGAGGAGATCGCGTTCACGCGTTTCCCGATTCTCGGGAAACGCGCCTCGCAGACCGCGGGGACGATGTCCGGTGGCGAACAGCAGATGCTCGCACTGTGTCGCGGACTCGCAACGGATCCCGCGGTCCTCATGCTCGACGAGCTCTCCATGGGCCTCGCACCGCTCATCGTCGACCAGCTGTACGAGCAGGTCGCCGAAATCGCCAAGCAGGGGGTCGCGGTCCTCGTCGTCGAACAGTTCGCGCAGACCGTTCTCGACATCGCCGACCATGCCGCCGTTCTCGTCCGTGGGCGGGTTCAGCACCAGGGCGTTCCCGACGCCGACTTCCGAACCGAACTCGCCGCCCTCTACCTAGGGAGCTGAAAAGCAATGACATCCACCGAAACCCGCGCAGCCCGGTTCACCCGCGAGCTGTCGGAGCTGAAGATCCCGGACCCGTCCGCGGGCCGTTCCACCCTGTGGCTGCGCCTCGGCGTCGCGCTGCTGGTCCTCGGGCCGGTCCTCGCGGTCGTGGCCTACCTGATGTCCCACAACACCTCCGACCCGCTGGTGCAGCGTGACGCCATCATCATCGCCCTCGGCGGTGTCTCGGTCGCGATCGTCGGTGCTGCGCTGTACCTGCGGTACTCGCTCACCGGATTCCTGCGTTTCTGGATGGCCCGCCAGTCGTACGACCTCGGTCTGCTCGCGGACCGGGCAGCCGAGAGAGAGGCCTGAGTCATGTCCACACCCCTTCGCGCCGGCGAACAGCTGGCCTCCACCGTCTGCACGACCCGCGTCGTGGTGGTTCGTGCGCCGTCCGACGGCGCGGTGACGCTCGAATGCGGCGGCGGCCCGATGATCGCCGCCACGGGAAGTCGCCCGACGGGCGGTCCCGTCAAGGACGCGGTGACGATGCTCGGGAAGCGCTACGTGAACGCGGACCAGACCGTCGAGGTCCTGTGCACCGTGCCGGGCATCGGCGAGCTGAGCTGCGACGGAGTCGTCATGACGATCAAGGCGGCCAAGGCCCTTCCCGCATCCGACTGATCGCGCCACCAGCAAGACAAGGAATCACCTGTGAGCGGAATGAGTTTCGAGCTGACCGAGGATCAGGAACTGATCCGGAAATCGGTCGCCGAGTTGATGACGAAGTTCGACGACCAGTACTGGATGGAGAAGGATCTCGATTACGAGTTCCCCACCGAGTACTACCGGGCACTCGCCGACGGCGGGTGGCTCGGGATCACGATGCCGGAGCAGTACGGCGGGCACGGTCTCGGCATCACCGAGGCGACCCTGCTGCTGGAGGAGGTGGCGCGCTCCGGCGGCGGGATGAACGCCGCGAGCGCGATCCACCTCTCCATCTTCGGCATGCACCCGGTGGTGGTGCACGGGTCCGACGAACTCAAGGCTCGTACACTCCCGAGGATCGCCAACGGCGACCTGCACGTGTGCTTCGGGGTGACGGAACCCGGTGCGGGACTGGACACCTCGCGAATCACCACGTTCGCGAAGCGGGACGGCGACCACTACGTCGTCAACGGTCGCAAGGTGTGGATCTCGAAGGCGATGGAGTCGGAGAAGATCCTGCTGCTGACCCGCACCCAGCGCTACGACGAGGTGACCAAGAAGACGGACGGCATGACGCTGTTCCTGACCGATCTCGATCGCGCGCACGTCGACATCCGGCCGATCCGCAAGATGGGACGCAACGCCGTCACGTCGAACGAGCTGTTCATCGACGACCTGAGGGTGCCGGTCGAGGACCGGGTCGGTGAGGAGGGCAAGGGCTTTCAGTACCTGCTCGACGGTCTGAACCCCGAGCGGATGCTGATCGCAGCCGAGGCACTCGGCATCGGGCGGGTCGCGCTGGACAAGGCTGTCCGGTACGGCAACGAGCGGGAGGTCTTCGGACGACCGATCGGCATGAACCAGGGACTGCAGTTCCCACTCGCCGACTCGCTGGCGCACCTCGACGCGGCAGAACTGGTGCTGCGCAAGGCGACCTGGCTCTACGACAACGGGAAGCCGTGCGGCCGGGAGGCGAACACCGCGAAGTACCTGTGCGCGGACGCCGGGTTCACCGCCGCGGACCGCGCCCTGCAAACCCACGGCGGCATGGGGTACTCGGAGGAGTACAACGTCGCCCGCTACTTCCGTGAGGCCCGTGTCATGCGGATCGCACCGATCAGCCAGGAAATGGTCTTGAACTACCTGGGTTCACACACTCTGGGACTGCCGAGGAGCTACTGATGGCCGACAAAAACGGACTGTTCGATCTGACGGGGCGCTCGGCCCTGGTGACCGGTGCGGCGGGTGGCATCGGTGCGGCGGTTGCCGAGGCGCTCGCCGCTCAGGGCGCCGCGGTGCTCGTCACCGACATCGACCCGGACGCGGCGGCAGCCGTCGCCGAACGCATCTCCGCCAACGGGGGCAAGGCCGACTCCGCCGGCCTTGACGTGCGCGCTCGCGCCGCGGCGGATGCGGCGGTGGCGCGGGCAGCCGGATTCACCGAAGGGAAGCTGCACATCCTGGTCAACAACGCGGGTGCCACGGCGCCCGCGATGTTCGCGGACCTGACCACGGAGGCGTTCCAGTGGATGCTCGACATCCACCTGCTCGGTGCCTTCCACTGCGCGCAGGCCGCGCTGCCGTTCATGCCGACCGACGGCACCGGACGCATCATCAACGTCACCTCGTCCGCAGGCATCACCGGCACCCTCGGCCAGGTGAACTACTCGGGTGCCAAGGCGGGCATCATCGGCCTGACGAAGTCCCTCGCTCGTGAACTCGCACGCAAGCAGATCCTCGTCAACGCACTCGCTCCGCTCGCGGCGACGCCGATGACCAAGACGATCCGCACCAACGAGAAGTTCTCGGAGCAGATGCTCGCCCGGATCCCGCTGCGGCGCTGGGCCGAACCCTCGGAGGTCGCCGGCGCGTTCGTCTTCCTCGCTTCCGATGCGTCGTCGTTCGTCACCGGGCAGGTGCTGCCGGTGGACGGTGGAATGGTGATGTGATGCGGTCGAACTCGGCCGGTCCGCTCGCTGGCGTCACGGTCGTTGCGCTCGAACAGGCCGTCTCCGCACCCATGTGTACCCGCACTCTCGCCGACTTCGGAGCCAGGGTGATCAAGGTGGAGAACCCGAAGGGAGGCGACTTCGCCCGCGACTACGACGACGTGGTCAATGGCATGGCCGCGCATTTCGTGTGGGTCAACAGGGGAAAGGAATCGGTCACGCTCGACCTGAAGTCGGATGCCGGGATCGACGTGCTGCACAGGTTGCTCGACCGGGCGGACGTGCTGGTGTCGAATCTGGCGCCGGGCGCCACCGCGCGCCTCGGGCTTGCGCCGGAGGATCTCGCGCAGCGTCATCCCGACCTGATCGCCACGTCGATCGACGGCTTCGGCGCGGGCGGTCCGCTGTCCCACAAGCGGGCCTACGACCTTCTCGTGCAAGCGGAATCGGGAGTATGTTCGGTCACCGGCAGGCCGGGCGAACCGGCAAAGCCGGGGCCTCCCGTCGCGGATGTCACGTCCGGTCTGTACGCCGCGTTGTCGATCATGGCATTGCTCTACGGCCGGAAGACGGGGACCGGGCGAGCGCCTACCGTCACGGTCAGTCTCTTCGACACGATGGCCGAGCTGATGGGCTACCACCTGACCTACGCCCGGCACTCCGGAGGCGACCAGCAGCCGCTCGGCATGAGCTCGCCCGCCGTCGCGCCGTACGGCGCCTACGGCACCGGCGACGGGCAGACCGTGGTGCTCGGCACGACGAACGACCGGGAATGGCAGCGCCTCGCCCGCGAGATCCTGCAGCGCGACGACCTCGCGGACGACCCACGGTTCCGCACCAACTCCGATCGCGTGCACCACCGCGATGCCCTGGACGCGGAGATCGGCGCCTGGTGTGCGCGCCACGATCTCGCGTTCATTCAGAAGACCGCCGATGCGGCCGCGATCGGCAATTCGCGCTACAACCTCGCCAGCGAGGTCCTCGAACATCCGCAGCTCTCCGCCCGCGATCGCTGGCGGGAGATCGGCACACCCAACGGTCCGATTCCGGCGCTGCTGCCGCCGCCGGTGATCGAGGGCTTCGACCCCCCGATGGGTTCGGTCCCCGGGCTCGGGGAACACACCGACCGGGTTCTCTCCGACGCGGGTCTCGACGCGGACGACATCGCTGCGCTGCGTGCGCGGGGCGTCATCGGGCCGGTCGATCCGGGAGTCGCGGGATGAGTGCGGCGGTCGGTCTCGACGTCGGCGATCGGAACGGGGTCCGCACGCTGACCCTCAACCGGCCGCATCGCCGCAACGCGATCAACCCGGAACTGTGGGTGGCGCTGCGTGATTCGCTGGAGGAGATCAGGGACGATCCGTCCGTGAGGACGGTGGTCGTCACCGGAGCGGGCGGAGCGTTCTGCTCGGGAGCCGACCTCGCGGAGATCTCCGACGCGCACCCGACCGCGAAGATGCGGCTGCTCACCGATGTTGCGCTGCTCCTGCACGAACTGTCGGTGCCTACGATCGCGAAGGTCGACGGCGTCGCCGTCGGCGCCGGGTGGAACCTCGCCCTCGGGTGCGACTTCGTCGTCGCGACGCCGGAGTCGACGTTCTCGCAGATCTTCGCGCGCCGCGGCCTGTCCCTGGACCTCGGTGGGTCGTGGCTGCTGCCCAAGCACGTCGGCCTCCAGCAGGCCAAGCGGTTGGCGCTGCTCGCCGAGACCATCGACGCTGTACAGGCACGGGACCTGAACCTGGTGACCTGGGTGGTCGACGGAGTCGAGATCGGCGAATTCGTCGACGATCTCGCCGACCGCCTGGTTGCCGGGCCGCCGGTCGCATTGGCCCAGACCAAGGCGCTGCTCAACGAGGGCGCCGATCTCGGACTGCGCAGTGCCCTGGCGAACGAGGCCCGCGCACAGGCAGTCAACTTCGGGACCGCCGACGCCCCCGAGGCGTACGCGGCGTTCGCCGAGAAGCGTCATCCCCGGTTCACCGGACGGTGGGCCGTACCGAGAGTGGAGAAGCATGCGTGAAGTGGTGATCGTCGAAGCGGTCCGGACCGCCGTCGGGAAGCGAAACGGAGGACTGTCCGGGGTACACCCCGTCGACCTGTCGGCCGAAGTCCTCGGTGCGCTCGTCGACCGCACGGGTATCGATCCCGCTGTCGTCGACGACGTGGTGTGGGGCTGTGTCTCGCAGATCGGCGACCAGTCCAGCAACGTCGCACGGTACGCCGTCCTGGCCGCCGGATGGCCCGAGAGCATCCCCGGAACCACTGTCAACCGGGCATGCGGATCGAGTCAGCAGGCGCTCGATTTCGCTGTGCAGGCCGTCATGTCGGGGCAGCAGGACGTCGTCGTCGCGGGCGGTGTCGAGGTGATGAGCCGGGTGCCGCTCGGTTCGGCCCGCGCCTCGGGAATGCCGTACGGCCCGAAGGCCTTGGCCCGCTACGACGATGCCGGGTTCAATCAGGGCGTCGGCGCCGAGTTGATCGCCGACAAGTGGGGATTCACCCGCGCCCGGGTCGACGAGTTCGCGGCCCTGTCCCATGAGCGGGCCGCCGCCGCGCAGGACTCGGGTGCCTTCGAGTCCGAGATCGTCTCGGTGCCAACGGAGAACGGAGTCATCTCCGTCGACGAGGGCATCCGGCGCGGCACCACCATGGAGAAGCTCGCAGGTCTCACGCCGGCGTTCCGTGACGACGGTGTCATCCACGCGGGTAACTCGTCGCAGATCTCGGACGGCGCCGCGGCACTGCTCGTCACCACCCCCGAACGCGCGCGTGAGCTGGGTCTGACGCCGATCGTGCGGTACGTCGCCGGTACCGTCGTCGGCTCGGACCCGGTGCTGATGCTGACCGGTCCGATCCCTGCCACCGACCGCGTCCTACGCAAGGCAGGCGTCGACCTGTCCGACGTCGGGGTGTTCGAGGTCAACGAGGCCTTCGCTCCGGTTCCGATGGCATGGCTCGCGGAAACGGGCGCCAACCCCGAGCTGCTCAACCCGCTCGGCGGCGCGATCGCGCTCGGTCATCCGCTCGGCGGCTCCGGCGCGGTCCTGATGACCCGGATGATCAATCACATGCGGCGCAGCGGAATTCACCGCGGCCTGCTGACGATGTGCGAGGGCGGCGGCACCGCCAACGCGACCCTCGTCGAACTCGCCTGAGAGGGACAACGATGCGCAGAGACGTCTTCACGGACGACCACGAGGCCTTCCGCAAGCTCACCCGCGACGTCATCGAGAAATACGTCGTTCCCGGGTATTCCGAATGGGAGAAGGCGGGACGGATGCCGCGCGAGATATTCCGGGAGCTCGGATCGCTCGGAATGCTCGGCATGGCGATCCCGGAAGAATACGGGGGAGCGGGGATTCCCGACTTCCGGTACAACGTGATCCTCCAGGAGGAGGCGGCGCGCGCACTCGTCACGCTCAGTACGGTGCGAACCCAGCTCGACGTGATCCTGCCGTACTTCCTCGAGTACACGAACGACGAGCAGCGGTCGCGATGGTTCCCCGGCATGGCCGCCGGCGAACTGCTGACCGCCATTGCGATGACGGAGCCCGGCACCGGCTCGGATCTCGCGGGCATCCGGACGACGGCGCGCCGGGAGGGCGACGAGTACGTCGTCAACGGCGCGAAGACGTTCATCACCGGCGGCATCCTTGCCGACCTGGTGATCGTCGTGGCCAGGACGTCGACCGACCCCGACAATCGCCGCGCCGGCCTGACCCTGCTCGTCGTCGAGGACGGCATGCCGGGCTTCGTGCGAGGGCGTCAGCTCGACAAGATGGGCTGCAAGGTGCAGGACACCGCGGAGCTCTCGTTCGAGGACGTGAGGGTGCCCCTCGCCAACCGCCTCGGCGAGGAGGGGGAGGCGTTCCGGTACCTCGGACGGAACCTGCCGCAGGAGCGGATGACGGTCGCGGTGGGCTCGGTCGCGCAGGCGCGGGCCGCGGTGGCAGCGACGATCGACTACGTGAAGGAGCGCAAGGCATTCGGGACTCCGGTGGCGTCGTTCCAGAACACGAAGTTCGAGCTGGCGGCGATGTCGGCGGAGATCGAGGCCGCGCAGACGATGATCGACCGTGCGGTGCTGGATCTGGTCGACGGAGAGTTGTCCGGTGCCGACGCCGCCCGGGTCAAACTGTTCTGCACCGAGGTGCAGGGACGCGTCGTCGATCGGTGCCTGCAACTTTTCGGTGGGTACGGCTACATGACCGAATATCCGATCGCCCGGCTGTACACGGATGCGCGGGTGGCGCGGATCTATGCCGGAACGAGCGAGGTCATGAAGGTCATCATCGCGAAGTCACTGGGCCTGTAGTCCCCGTTAGGTGAGACACACCGACACAGAAATATGACCCTTGTCACACCGTGAAATCCAACCTACTGTGTGCTTAGTAGGTTGGTTCGTATGAAGGAGAAACCGTCCGTGGAACGGCCATACGCAACGCTCCTCGCGAAAGGTGAGGATCGAAAGCAGCGGATCCTTTCCGTTGCGCAGCGGCTGTTGGTCCGAAACGGATGGCGCAACACCTCCCTCGCGCAGATTGCGAGGGAAGCCGGAGTCACGACAGCGGGACTCCTGCACCATTTCGAGTCGAAGGATCACCTGTTGGAGGCGGTCGCCGATTCCCGAGACGCGGACGACCTGAACCGCGTCGACCGGAGCGGCGACCTCGTCGAGCAGCTGTCGAAGGTGCCGCGTCGATTCGACGAGGCACCGGACATGGTCGGCATGTTCACCGTGCTGCTGATCGAGAACCTCGAACCGGACGCTCCTCTTCACGACCGCCTACTCCACAGATCCCGGGCTTCGGTCGCAACCGTTGAAACAGGCATCCGGCGCGGGCAACGTGCCGGTCGGTATCGAACCGACCTGGACCCGGCCGTCAAGGCGGTGGAGATCATCGCCTTCATTCACGGAATGGAGACACTATGGCTGCTCGATCGTTCGATACCGCTGAACGAGGTCTTCACGGAGTACATACAGTCGCTCAGACAGCAGCTCATGCTCGACGGCACACCCTGAGACACCGCGTGGTCGTGGTCGGTCCCAGCGTCGTCGACGTGGTCCGACTGCTCGGTGGCTGGGTGTTCGATCGAGTGACGTCCGGCTGGGACGCGACCGTTGCGGTCGCCGATCACCCGGATGTGCGTCCCCTCCAGATCCTCGGCGCCCGCACCCTCGACCTCGAGACCGCGCTCGACAACCAGACCGGCCCCCACCCCCAGGTCATCGCCGTGTCCGTGGACCTCTTCCAGGCCGACGAGCGCATCCGTGACGGCGTCATGGCCACCCTCGACCGCGGCGACATGGACATCACCCTGTGGGGCGAGAACTGGCCCGCCAACCTCGACGAGCGGTTCTGTACGGGACAGCACCATCTCAGCGGTGCCGCGCGGGTGTTCAAGGCGCAGGCGATGGCGGCGGCCAACGCTCCCACGGACGCCGTCGTCGGCACCGAAGTACTTCGTACCGCAGAAATGCTCAGCCCCCGCGGTGGCCTTCGCCTCGTCTCCGCCAGTTAGACAAAGACGTTCAGCCCGCCGGCCCCCAGCCTCACTGCGCCCCGGTTCCGAGTTCGATGGGACCGGGGCGAGGTGCCTGGGTCAAGGATCGGCGCGGATACCCGGCATTCGGGGCACTACTCGAGCATGTTTCCGGCTTCGACGGTCAGGGGAAGCCCGGTGACGTACCGGGATTCGTCCGAAGCGAGGAACTCGTGCCGCCCGCACCCGGGGCGATGTCGAGCAGTACCTTCCCGACGGCGCGTCCGTCCGCGACGTGTCGCAGTGCGTCGGCCGCCTTGTCGAGCGGGAAGGACGCGCCGATGTGCGGGGTGACGCGTCCCGCCACGAGCAGTTCCGTGAGTTCGCGTTCGTTGCGCAGATACTCGTCGGCCGGGATGTCCTGGAACTGGAATCCGAGGATGTGAATACCCTTGACCAGCACCAGGTTCAACGGGATCTTCGGGATGACGCCCGAGGCGTAGCCGACGGTGACGAAGCGGCCACCCCGGCGCAGGGTGCGCAGGGCGGGTTCGGCCAGGTCACCCCCGACGGGATCGATCACCGCGTGTGCCCCGTCGGGCAGGGCGCGGCGCAGCGCGTCCCGGAGGTCCCCGTCGCGATGATTGACGAGGTGGGTCGCGCCGTACGACGCGGCGACGTCGAGCTTGTCGGCGGACGAGGCGACCGCGGTGACCGACGCGCCGAGCGCGACACCGAGCTGTACCGCGGCCAGCCCGACACCGCCGCCCGCACCCAGCACGATCAGGTCGTCGCCCGCGCCGATGCGGGCCACCGACCGCAGCGTGTGAAATGCGGTGCGGTGCGCGACGCCGAACGCCGCCGCCACCCGCGGGTCGACGCCCGCCGGGACGGGTGTCAGCTTCGCGGCATCCGCGACCACCTCCTCGGCGAACGCGCCGATCAGCCCGGTCGACGTGACGAGGTCGCCCACCGCGAGGGCGTCGACACCGTCGCCGACGGCCTCGACCACGCCGGCGTACTCGCTGCCGGGCACGAACGGTGGGGGCACGCTGATCTGGTAGCTCCCCGCGGTGAGCAGGACGTCGGGGAAGTTCACGGACGCGGCGCGGACCCGCACCCGCACCTGGCCGGGGCCGGGCAGGGGTGACGGGCGCTCCTCGATGCGCACCACCTCGGGTGGCCCGTACTCGGGGCAGACGACGGCGCGCATCAGCTCACCGACCGGTCCACAGGGGTGGCCGCTTCTCGATGAAGGCGGCCGCGCCCTCCTTGGCGTCCTCACTGGTGAAGACGACGGACTGCCATTCGCCGAGGCGCTCGTCCGCGGCGGCAGGCTGCACGACCGCGAGTCGGGCGAGCTCCTTGCACGCGGCGAGACCGAGCGGTGCGTTCGCGGCGATCCGCTCCGCGTAGCCGATCGCGGTGTCCAGGACGGCATCCGGTTCGACGACCGCGTTGACCAGGCCGAGCGCGTAGCCGCGTTCGGCGGTGATCGTGTCGCCGGTCAGCGTCATCTCCAATGCCGCGCCGAGGGGAATGCGGGTGCCGATGAACGTTCCTCCGCCGCCGGGGAACAGGCCCCGCCTGACCTCCGGAAACCCGAACACCGCGGCGGATGACGCGACGATGATGTCGCAGCCGAGCAGCAGTTCGAGTCCGCCGCCGATGGCGGTCCCGTTGGCGGCGCCGATGATCGGGACGGGGATCTCGCCGCGGCCGAGGCGGTGGTAGGCATCGGTGGCGTCGTCGGATCCGTAGCCGATGTCCTCGCCGTCCGCGAAGGCTCGCAGGTCCATGCCCGAGCAGAAAGCGCGGTCCCCGGTGCCGGTGAGGACGATCGCGCGGATCTGCGGATCGCTCTCGGCTTCGAGCGCGGCCGTGCCGATGCCTCGGATCATCGGTCCGGTCAGCGCATTTCGCGAACTCGGCCGGTCGAGTCGGACGATCAGGACCGGTCCGCGCCGTTCGACGGCGAGACCTTCGATGCTGTTCAGAACTTCTACGCTCACCCTCGGTACCCACTCGACTCGGCGAGCTCGGCGGCGGACCGCATCAGCTCGGGAACGATCGCGCCGAACGACTGCAACTTGATGTCGTCGCCTGCGCGCTGGAAGCCCTGCTCGAGCACGATCGCGAGTTTCCACTTCGCGAGCACCAGGTAGTAGTCGAGGTCGTCGACCTGGCGACCCGACACCTCGGCGTAGTGCGCGACGAGCTGCGACCGCGACGGCATCCCGCGCAGGTCGACATAGCTGGCGGTCGCGGCCTCGGGCGTATTCGTGTCCTCGGGCCAACTCTGCACCATCCAGGCGAGGTCGAGCTTCGGGTCGCCGACCGTACCCATCTCCCAGTCGACGATCGCCGCGAGCCTGGCCGGTGCGCCGTCCCTGAACATCACATTGGCGAACTGGTAGTCGCCGTGCATGATTCCCGGGACGAAGTCGAGCGGCTTGTGTTCGCGGAGCCAACGGGTGGCGACGTCCATGCCGTCGAGTTCCCGGCCCTTGATGCGCTCGAAGAACCCGGTCCACCGGGACACCTGACGTTCGTGGAAGCCGTCGGGGCGCCCGAGGTCGTGCAGTCCCTGCGCCTTCCAGTCGACCTGGGAGAGCAGTGCGATGCCCTCGGCCAACTGGTAGGCGAGGCCGGCCCGCTGGGAGTGGTCCGACGTGAACGGTTCGACCCACTGCTTGTTGCCCATCGGCGACCAGCCGTCGACGAACCCCATCAGGTAGAAGGGACGCCCGAGGACGGACGTGTCCTCGCACGCGGCGATCGCCTTCGTGTGCGGGACGTCGGTTCCGTCCAACGCCTGGATGATGCGCCACTCGCGCAGGATGCCCTCGTCACGATTCGCCGGTGCGTGCGCGGGTGGGAGCCGGATGACGCAGCGGTCGTCCCGGCGGACGATCTCGTAGATCTCGTTCTGCGTTCCGCCGGAGAGGAATCTGGCTTCGAGCGGGGCACCCTTGCCGGGCAGTCCCATACCGTCCATCCAGGTGGCGAGGCGTTCGGTGTCGATCACAGGTTACCTACTTCGAGTTCGAGGAATTCGGCGAACTTCTCCCGCGCAGCGGCCTGCTTTCGGGGGATCCATTCGGTCGGCCAGAGGTCGTCGCTGGGACGGTGGTCGCGCAGGACCTGCTTGGCGACGGTCACCTTGTGCACCTCGGTGGGGCCGTCGGCGAGGCCCATGACCGCCGCACCATTGATCATGCGGAAGAACGGCATCTCGTTGGTGACTCCGAGTGCACCGTGGACCTGCATTGCGCGCCAAGCGATGTCGTGCAGCACGGTCGGCATGATGATCTTCGCGGTGGCGATGTCCTTGCGGACCCTCTTGTAGTCGTTGTACTTGTCGATCTTCCACGCCGTGTTCAGGACGAACAGCCGGAACTGTGTCAGCTGGGCGTACGACTCGGCGATGTAGCCCTGGACGAACTGCTTGTCGGACAGTCTGCTTCCGGCGGTGGTCCGGCTCAGTGCGCGCTCGCACATCATGTCCAGTGCCTTCTGCGCGAGTCCGATCGTCCGCATCGCGTGGTGGATACGCCCGCCCCCCAGCCGGGTCTGTGCGATGGCGAACGCCTGCCCCTCACCGCCGAGAAGGGCCTCGGCAGGAACGCGGACATCCTGGTAGTGGATGAGGGCGTGCGATCCGCCGTTCATCGGTTCGCCTGCCAGGCCGACGTTCCGGACGATCTCGATTCCCGGGGCGTCCGTCGGGACGAGGAACATCGACATCCGGTGGTAGGTGTCGAGATCCGGGTCGGTGACCGCCATGACGATCAGGAACGATGCCGTACTCGCATTGGAGGAGAAGTACTTCCATCCGTTGATGACGTAGTGGTCGCCGTCGCGCACCGCTCGCGTCGTGAACTCGGACGGGTCGGCACCCGCCTGCGGTTCGGTCATCGAGTACGTGGAGAACAGCTCACCGTCGAGCAGCGGCTGCAGGTAGCGGCGCTTCTGCTCCTCGGTGCCGTAGTGGGCGATGATCTCCGCGTTGCCCGTGTCCGGCGCCTGGCAGCCGAAGACGATCGGCGCCCACGACGACCGCCCGAGGATCTCGTTGAGCAGGGCGAGCTTGAGTTGGCCGTAGCCCTGGCCGCCCAGTTCGGGGCCGAGATGCGTCGCCCACAGGCCCTGGTCCCTGACCTGTTGCTTGAGGGGGTCGACGGCCTTGCGGCGACCGCCGTCGAGCGGCACGAACTGCTCGTGTTCCCACACCAGGTCGAGTGGTTCCACCTCCTCCCGAACGAAGGTGTCGGCCCAGTCCAGCTTCGCCTGGAACTCGGGGTCGGTCTCGAAATCCCATGCCATTGCGCCTCCTTCTGGATCGTGAGAATATGCTTCTCGTGATCCAGAATGCAATTCTTTCGAGGATTTGGGAAGGGCTTCGATGAAGGCGGACAACCTTTTCCACATCGGAATCGTCACGGACGACCTCGACGCGACGCGGGCGGGCCTCACCGGCCTCCTCGGGTACGAGTGGGGGCCGCAGATCGGCGGACCGGTCACCGTCACACTGCCGGGCGGTGTCGTCGTGGACGTCGAGATGGCGTGCGCGTACTCGATCACCACCCCGCGGCTGGAGATCGTGCGCAGCATCCCCGGTACGTTCTGGGAACCGGTCGCCGGCGCGGGAGTCCACCACCTGGGGTACTGGTCGGACGACGTCGCCGCGGATGCCGCCGAACTGGCCGCCGCGGGCTACGAGACCGAGGCGACACGAGGTGGACCGGACGGTCCGTCCTTCGCCTTCCTGCGCAGCGACACCGGGTACCGGGTCGAACTCGTCAGCCGCGCGTCGCAGTCCGGGCTGGAACGGTGCTGGGCATGACCACAGTGGGCGTGGTGACCGGCGCCGGCCGCGGCATGGGCCTCGAATGTGCGCGTCGCATGGCCACGATGGTCGGCACACTGCTCCTCGTCGACCTGGACGGGCAGACCGCGCGCGACGCAGCGGAGGAACTGTCGTCATCTCTCGGTGCCGCGGTCGAACCGTTCGTCCTCGACATCACGGACCGCGAGGGCCTCACCCGTCTCGCCGCCCGGGTCGCCGAACTGGGAACCCTTCGGGCGGTCGCGCACGTCGCCGGCATCTCCCCGACCATGGCCGACTGGCGTCGCATCATCGAGGTCGACCTCGTCGGAACAGCGCTGCTGGCGGAAGCGCTCCGCCCGCTCGCGACCGCGGGCACCGCGTTCGTCTACTTCTCGTCGATGGCGCCGACGATTGCGGGTGTCGTCGCCGATCCGGTGCTCGACGCCGTGCTCGACGAACCGCTGCACCCCGACCTGCTCGATCGGATCCAGGCAGCGCTCGGTGCGCAGGCCGAGCACCCGGGTGCCGCGTACGTCTGGGCGAAGTACGGAGTCCGTAGGTTCGCGCAGCACGAGGCGATCCGGCTCGGACCCGTCGGCGCGCGCGCGTGTTCGGTCTCGCCCGGCATCATCGACACCCCGCAGGGGCGTCAGGAATCGGAGCACAACTCGTCGATGGCGGCGATGGTGGACCGGACCCCGCTCGGCCGGACCGGCCGAGCAGACGAAGTCGCCGCCGCCGTCGCGTTCGCACTGTCCGACGAGGCGTCCTTCCTGAGTGGTGTCGACCTGCTCGTCGACGGCGGAGTCTGTGCGGCAACGCGTCTCGACGCCGGGATGGAGCGGTGAGCGACGTCGCGAGCCGCATCGCCCAGCGTTCACTGGCGAAACGGGAAGCGGGATACGCCGAGGAGGTGCGGCGTCTGCTCGACGCCGCACTGCAGGTGATCGCGGAACGCGGCACCACCTCGCGGCCGAGGGTCGCGGACATCGTGCGCGCGGCGCGCCTGTCGAACGACGCCTTCTACCGGCACTTCAAGTCGAAGGACGCGCTTGTTGCCGCGATTCTGGAGGACGGCACACAGCGTCTCACCACCTATGTCGCGCACCAGATGTCGAAAGAGTCCACACCGGAGGCGAAGGTCCGAGGTTGGGTGGTGGGTGTGCTGTCGCAGGCAGCGGAGGAGTCGGCGGCGACGACGCGGGCGGTGCTGTGGAATGCCGGCACGCTCACCTCGGACACCCTGGACGGACCGCCCTCGGCGAGCGGCCCGCTGGCCGCACTGTTGCGGGAGCCGTTCGCCGAACTCGGCAGTCCCGATCCGGAATTCGATGCCTTGCTCGCGGCGCACGCGATCGTGGGTGCACTCGGTGACCATCTGTGGAAGGGAACCGTCCCCGGCGACGCCGGCGTCGAGCGGATCACCGCTTTCTGTCTGCGGGCCGCGACGTACTCCGTGAGATGACGCGGATCGACGCCGGATCCGTCAGCGCGACTGTGCCTCGATCGCGTCGTCGAGGACGCCGAGGGAGCCGCCGAGATCGGCGACGGTTTTGCGGACGACGTCGATGTCCTTTCGGAGGAAGTCTCCGACGGACTCGGTGAACACCGACACCGATCCACGACTGGAGACCCCTGCCAGCGCCCGGCTCGCACCGCTGGCGTGGGGGAGTGCGGAGAGCAGGCTCGATTCGTCGACTCCGAGTTGCCCTGCGAGACGGACAGCTTCGG
The DNA here is from genome assembly GCF_005503035.1 of Rhodococcus sp. Q. NCBI lineage: Bacteria > Bacillati > Actinomycetota > Actinomycetes > Mycobacteriales > Nocardiaceae > Rhodococcus > Rhodococcus sp. Q. The sequence continues at coordinate 75,200 of NZ_SCOY01000001.1, read as the reverse complement.
CGATCAGGCCGATGTTCGCGGCGAAGAGGGCGTTGTTGACGAGTTTGACGCGCTGCCCGTTCCCGATCGCCCCGACGTGCAGCACCGGGTGGGAGTACGCCGTCAGGACCGGTCGGGCGCGGTCGACCGCGGCGGTGTCGCCGCCCGCGAACACGGTGAGCGTGCCCGCGGCGATGTCGTGCGGTCCGCCGCTGACGGGTGCGTCGACGACGTGGACGTCGTGGAGTCGCGCCCGTGCCGCGATGGCCTCGGCGGTCCGCGGGCTGCCGGTCGTGTGCAGGACGAGGGTCGAGCCGGGGGCCATCTCGGTGAGCAGCGGTCCGTCCAGGCAGACTCGCTGCACCTGGTCGTCGGTGAACACGCACACGACGACGACGTCGGCGTCCGCCGCGACTGCCGCCGTGTCCGACACCGGCGTGGCGCCCAGATCGGCGACCGCGGCACGGTTGCCGTCGGTGCGCGCGAGGACGTTCACCGCGTGGCCCGCATCGACCAGGCGGCGGACCATCGGTGCACCCATTCGTCCCGCACCGATGAACCCGACCCTCACCGCTCGTGTCCCATCAGGCCCAGGGTGGCGTCGGCGGCGGTGAGCACGATTCCTGGTTGCGCCGCAGCACCTTCCGCGAGTTCCGCGACGAGACCGACGTCCTTGCGGAGCAGTGCGCCCGCGTGCGCGGCGATGCGATCGAGGGTGATCCCCGCGTTGACGACGCGGCCGAGCGCGAAACTGTTGGCGGTGCCGTGGGCGATGACCTCGCCGAGCTTCGCCGGGTCAACGCCGAGCGACTCGCCGAGGGTGAAGGTGCTGTACGCGGTCGAGAGGTTGGCCGTGAACAGCAGATTGTTGAGGAGCTTCGTCACCTGACCCGACCCGACCCCGCCCAGGTGGACGAGTGGCCCGGCGAAGGTCTCGAGGACGGGCCTGGCCCGCTCGACGGCGTCGGCGTCGCCGCCCGCCATCACCAGGAGCCGACCCTCGGCCGCGGCGACGGGGCCGCCGCTGACCGGAGCGTCGACGAAGGAGACACCCTGCGCCCCGGCCAGGTCCGCGAGCTCGCGGCAGGTGTCGGGGTGGATCGTGCTGTGCACCACGATCACACCGCCGGGGGCGAGGCCGGACAACACCCCGGCCGCACCCGTCACCACTTGCCGGACGTCGTCGTCGGCGATCACGCAGATGCAGACCACATCGCTCGCCGCGGCCAGCTCGGCCGGGGTGCCCACCGTCTTCGCTGCGGTGTCGGCGAACGGTTCGAGCGACTCGGGGCGACGCGCCCACAGGGTCGTCTCGAATCCCGACTGGACGATGCGCCGGGCGATCGGGGCGCCCTGCAGGCCGAGGCCGATGAAACCGACGCGCAGCGTGCTGCTTTCGGCCTCCATTGCGTTGCCGGTTGTCACGGTGCCTCCACTTCGGTCTTGGTGCAGACGGGTTCGGTGGGTTCCGGACGCCAGAAGGCGACGATCAGGCCCGCCGCGGCCATCACGCCGACCCCCAGCGCGATCGCACCGCCTGCCCAGCCGTCGACGACGATGCCCGCGACGTCGTCCACCGACGCCGCGCCCGGGCCGAGCAGCGCGAGCGCCACCGCGACGACCGCCAGCACCAGGACGTACTCGTATCCCTCACGGAAGACGAAGAATCCGTTCGGCCGGTGCGCCAGGACGCCGGCGACGACCATGACCGAGACGACGGCCGCGCACGCGAGCGGGGTGAGGAGTCCGAGGATCAGCAGCAGGCCCGCTCCGATCTCGGTGACCACGCTCGCCCACGCCTGGAGCGTGCCCTGCCGCAGTCCCAGGCCGCTGAACCAGCGCGCGGTGCCTTCGATGCGTCCGCCGCCGAGCCAGTGGTTGACGCCGTGCGCGATCATCGTCGCGCCGAGTACGAGGCGGATGAGCAGTTGTGCGGTGTCGACAGCAGTCATGTCACGCGCCTCCTTCGGGTTCGGTGCCGTGCCTGCGTCCGGCGATGCATTCTTCGAGAAACGACAGGACGCTCAGGTGGTAGGCCGCGGCCGTGTGGCCGAGGCTGAGGTTGTGCCCACCGTCGGGCTGAGTGACGATTTCGAATCGCGGTGTCGAGGTGAACAGTTCGGCGATGGCGCGCAGCGCCTCGGGGTCGTTGCGCCACACGTGCTCGTGCTCGCCTGCGGTGAAGTGCACGGGGATGGTCACCTGCGCCGCGAGGTCCGGGAAGGTGGTCCGCGGCCAGTCACCGACGACGCGCGTCTCGTACGACGGGGTCGCGGACGCGATGGGGCCGCCGCCGAGCAGTGCACGGGGGTACAGGTGCTCGGGTGTCCACAGCAGTTCGCGGACCCCGGCCGGAGCCGCGTTGCGTTCACTCGAACCGAGGATGTCGTGTGCGCGGTCCTGATGCCGGCGTCCGGTGCCGGACAGTTCGAGCCCGAGCAGTTCGCGTCCGCGCTCGTCCGCCGCCATCCGGGTACCGAGCTCGCACCCCACCGAGTGGGACAGCACGAAGAGGCCCTTGCCTCGATCGCTTCCGTCGAGGAGGCGATCCACCGCGCCGTAGGCGAGATCGACGCGCCGCGGAGCCGGCGCGACGTCGATCGCGTGCGGATGGGAGCTGCCGTAGCCGGGACGGTCGAGGGCGATCACCGTGTAGCCGAGTGCTGCCCCCGTCCGGAGCAGCGAGTACCGAGGGTGACCCGGGCAGTCGAAGTACGCGGAGCTGGTCGCGCCGCCGTGCAGTGCGACGATCACGGCACGGGGTCGGGACACCTGCGCGACCAGCGCGGACATCGGGATGCCGTCGACGTCGACGACCCGGCGGGCCGGGGCGAGGGAATCGGGGTCTGCTGCCGCGATCAGATCGGAATCGGTTGTGGTCACGTGTCACTCCGGAGAAGAAGGACGCCGCCGGGGGAGAGGCCGCCACTGCTGACGACGGCCACCCGGGCGTCGGGGATCTGACGGTCGCCGCCGTCGCCGCGCAGCTGGGTGATCGCCTCGTGGATCAGGCCCATGCCGTGGGTGCGTCCGTGCGAGAGCTGCCCGCCGTGGGTGTTGAGGGGAAGTACGCCGTCGCGGGCGATGTTGTGACCGCCGTCGAGGAAGTCCTTCGCCTCGCCGATTCCGCAGAAGCCGAGGGCTTCGATCCACGACAGGCAGTTGAAGGTGAAGCCGTCGTAGAGCTGCGCGACGTCGACGTCTGCGGGTCGCAGGGACGTACGTGACCACAGGTGGGCGGCGGGGCCGAGCACCTGCGGCTCGTGGGTGAGGGTGCTCTGGTCCCACTCGATGCGCTCGACGATCTGGGTGCCGACCGCCTCCACCAGGACAGCTGGTCGGGGCAGGTCGCGTGCCGCGTCGATCGCGGACACGATCACCGCGACGGAACCGTCGCACGGCACGTCGCAGTCGAAGAGCCCGAACGGGGTGGTGATCGGGCGGGCACCGAGGTAGTCGTCCATCGTCATGGGATCGCGGTAGATCGCGGACGGATTCAGCTGGGCGTTCGCCCGCTGGTTCAACGCGATCCAGCCGAGAGTCTCCCGGGTGGTGCCGTACCGGTGGAAGTGGCGCTGCGCGTTCTGCGCGAGGGTGTGTGCGGCGGAGGTGGCCCCGAACGGCATCAACCAGTTGGGTGTGCGTCCCGGAGCGCCCTGGGCGAGCTGACCACGCTTGACGAGCTCGCCGTGCGTCGACTCCCACAGGGTGCGATAGCACAGGACGTGACGCGCCAACCCGCTCGCGACGGCAAGCATTGCCGCGATAACCGAACCGCTGGGGCCGAAGGTTTCGATACCGCCGTTGTGCCACGTCGGGCGTAGACCCAGTGCGGCCTCGACCCCGACCACACCGCCCTCACCGAAGCCGCCGACCTGCCCGGCCCCGGGATAGCTGGCGACACCGTCGATGTCGGCCATCGTCAGTCCCGCGTCGGCGACCGCGCGCTCGCACGCTTCGACGGTCAGGGCCATCGGGGTGCGCATGAGGCGGCGTCCGATGTCGGAGGTGCCGATGCCGGTCAGGGCGACCCGGTCCTCGAACTTCGTCGTCGTGGCCATGGGACGGATGTGCCGCGCGACGTCCTCGGGCTCGATCTCGTCCGAGGGGAACGGGGCCGGCTCGGATTGGTCCGCGGCGGGGCGGAACAGGGGGAGCCACACGTCGTCGTCGTGGTGGAACACGACCTCCATTCGCATGCCCAGCTCGAGCCGGTCCGGCTCGCACTCGACGGCGTTGGTGGTCAGCCGAACCCGGGGGTCCTCCTCGATCGCGACCTGCGCGACGACGTACGGCGGCGGGAGCCCGGGCAGTCCGAAGCGGTGGTTCACCGTGAAACCGACGAGCGTCGCGGTGCCGGAGACGGCACGCACTCCCATGTCGTGCCCGCGGCAGTACCGGCAGATCGGCTGCGGCGGATGGATCAGGCCGGAGCACGACCGGCATTCCTGGATGCGCAGCACACCGTCGGCGCCGGACGTCCAGTAGAAACGATTCTGGTCGGTGAGCTGCGGCAGAGGACGACCGGACGCGGGAGCCCGGTCGTCCTCGTGCCGAACAGATTCAGCGACAGCCGAATCAGCCACGCTCGGCCGCTTTCCGTGCCAGGGCCAACGGTTCGGCGAGCCGCTCCTCGTCGCACTGCTTCTGGAGTGCGGCCAGCGTCTCGTCGAGACCCGGCCCGAGCCGGGGTCCGGGGGTGAAGGTGGCGGGCAGGTGCCGCATCCCCTGGATGACGCCGATGGTGTCGTAGTGGACGGTGCCCTCCGGATCGCACGTGTAGTCGGGCATCCGGTCGAGCACAGCGAGAAGCATCCGCTTGAAGACCGTTCGGGCGACGTTCGATCCGATGCATCGGTGGATGCCGAGACCGAAGCTGAAGTGCCGGTTACCCGTCCGTTCCAGGTCGATCGAGTTGGGCTCGGGGAACAGGGAACCGTCCCGGTTCGCCATCGCCCAGGAAAGCCAGAGTCGATCGCCCTCCTTGAACTCCGCACCCGCGTACTCGCAGTCCGCGGAGACCGTGCGACCGTCACCGGGGGCGGGCGCGAAGAAGCGGAGGAACTCCTCGGTCGCCGAGTCGAGGATCGCGTCGCGTTCGGCGCTGAGCATCGCTCGCTGGTCGGGATTCTGTGACAGCCACTCGAGTGAGTGCGCGGTCAGTGCTGTCGTGGTGTCGAATCCGCCACCGATGAGCAGGCTGAGGATGCCGAGCAACTCCATCTCGTCCGGCTTCTCGCCGAGCACCTCGACGTCGGCAATGGCGTTGATGAGCCCGGGACGGGGGTTCTCGCGGATCTCGAACAGGTTGGTGAGCAGATCGAGACCCATCGCGCGATGCAGCTCCGCGATGCGCGGGATGTCCGGGGAATCCGGCGGTGTGTACACCGCGGCGTGCACCGGCTCGTTGTATATCGTCCACTTCGCCAACGGAATTCCGAGCATCCCGAGGGTGAGGACCGCGGGAACGATGTTGGCGAGTTCGTCCACGAAATCGATGTGGCCGGACTCGATCTTCTCGTCGATGCTGGCGCGGACCACCTCGTCGATGAAGGGGATCCAGCGGTTGACCGCGGCGGGCGACAGATAGGGATTGAGCAGGGACCGGAACTCGCGGTGCTCCGGTTCGTCCATCTCGAGGATGCCGCCCCGGACGCCCGACGCGCGTTGCGCCGTCGGGATGTTGATGCCCTTGTAGCCGCGACGCTTGCCGTGGATGTCGTGATCGTTCGAGACTTCCGGGCACCGGGCGAGCTCGAACACCTCGTTGCTCCCCGCAGCCACCCAGTGGCCGCCGTGCGTTTCCGACCAGGCCATCGGGCACTTGCTGTGCATCTCCTGCGTGATCGGCAGGAAGTTGTCGCGGTACTCGGGGGCGTGTCGGTCGAAGTGGAAGGTGGTTTTCTTGCGACTGTCGTCCGCTACGACATCGTCAACGCTCATCGGCGCTGTCCTCTCTGGGAATTCGAGCAACCTGGCGTACCGGATCGCGCGTCAGGAAATCGAGATGGCCTGCTCGGGGCAGGAGCGGACGGCCTCGCGCACGTCCTCCTCCTGCCCCGCGGGGACGTCCTCGCTGACCGGGGTCGAGTGGCCGTCGATGTCGCTGAGCTCGAACGAGTCCGGTGCTGCCATCGCGCACAGCGTGTGCCCCTGGCAGCGGTGTGAATCGACCTGCACCTTCACTGTATTCCTCCTTTTTGCAAGTGATTTCGTCAGTCGGAGGCGGATCGGCTCAGATGTGGTAGTCGTACCACTTGAGGTAGCCACCCGCGTCGACACGCATCTGCATGCCGGTGACGAACTTCGCTTCGTCGGATGCCAGGAAGAGCACGGTGTTGCTGATGTCCTCGGGCTCGACGTACGGCACCGGCATCGCCTGCTGCACGTGGAAGGCCGGCTCCGCGTCCGCCCGGGTGGGATTCTCGAGGTCGGGGCGGAAGGAGCGGTACATCGGCTCGCTCTGCAGCATGTCGGTGTTGCAGTTCGTCGGATGCACGACGTTGGCCCGGATCTTGCGCGGGGCGAGGTGGGTGGCGAGCTCGTGAATGTACTGGGACAGGGCACGCTTCGAGAAGACGTACGCGACCCCGCCGAGATCCTTGCCGGGCTGGTCGACCTTGCTGATGTCCATCATCGCGGCAAGCGAACCGGTCGCGATGATGGAGGCGCCCTCGCTCAGGTGCGGCAGCGCGGCCTGGACGGCGTTCATGGTGCCGACGAGGTTGGTGTTCACCACGTCGCACCACGCCTGTACCGCAGGTTCGCCCTTCATGCCCGCGACACCGGCCTGCGCGACGACGATGTCGAGCCGGCCGAACTCCTCGATGCCCTGCTCGACGGCCGCCCGCATCTGCTCCGCCTCACGGACGTCGGCCTTGACGGCGACGATGCGGCGTCCGTGCTTTTCGACGAGCCGGCTGGTCTCGTCGAGGTCCTCCTGGGTCGCCATCGGGTAGCCGATGGACGACATGTCGGTACAGAGGTCGACCGCGATGATGTCGGCGCCCTCCTCGGCCAGGCGGACCGCGTGACTGCGGCCCTGACCACGTGCGGCGCCGGTGACGAATGCGACCTTGCCTTCTACACGACCCATGGTGGGAGTTCCTTTCGCTGTGGTGATTCGGCAGTGCCGCTAGGTGTTTCGGCCGCCGTTGACGCCGAGGATCTGGCCGTTGACATATCCGGCCTCCTCGGAGACGAGGAAGGCGCAGGCTGCGGCGATGTCCTCCGGGCGGCCGACGCGGCGGACCGGGGTGCGTTGGATGTGGTCGTCGATGGTGCCGCCGAGCCGGTTCTCCGCCTCGGCCTTGCGCAGCATCGGGGTGTCGATGAACCCGGGGGGTACGGCGTTGACGGTGATCCCGGACGGGCCGAGTTCGAGGGCCAGTGATTTGGTGAGGCCGTTCACCGCGGACTTGGCGGCGACGTAGTGGGACATGAAGGGCTGGCCGGAGTGGGCGCTGGAGGAGGAGATGTTGACGATGCGCCCCCACCCCGCGTCGAGCATGTCCGGGACGGTTGCCTGGATGCAGTGGAAGACGCCGTGCAGATTGACGCCGATCACCCGGTTCCACTCCTCGAAGGGGAGCTTCTTGAATCGTGCGTAGCCCTCGAGACCCGCGGCGTTGACGAGGATGGACACCGGTCCGAGTTGCGTCCGGATCTTCGTCAGGGCGTCTTCGACCTGCTCGCGGTTCGTGACGTCCGCGGCGTGCGAGAAGTCGTCGTCTGCGGGGTTGAGGTCGAGCACTGCGACGTGGCATCCGTCCGCGCGGAGGCGATCCGCGATGGCGCGCCCGATCCCGGACGCGCCACCGGTGACTACCGCTGTTTTCATGCCCAGGCCTCGTCGCCGGCGATGGTCGTGCGGTGCATGGTCCGCTCGGAGGAGGGGTCGTACTTCAGTGCGCGGTGCAGCATTCCGGTGTTGTCCCAGATGACGACGTCGCCCTCCTGCCAGTCGTGGGTGTAGGAGAACTGTTCCTGGGTGGACCACTCGAGCAGTTCGTCGAGCAGTGCGCGGCTCTCGTCCGGATCCATGCCGACGATGTGGTCGGCGGTGGCGCCGATGACGAACGACTTGCGACCGTCCCGGCGCGTCCACACGAGATCCGATTCGTGGGTGGGGAGCTGGCGGTACGCGGCCAGCTGCTCAGGGCTGGGGTCGGGATGCACGAGGCGCTGCGCGGCCTCGAAGCTGTGCACGACGCGCAGGCCCTCGTAGCGTTTGCGCTCCTGTTCGGACATGGTGTCGTACGCCGCGTAGGTGCTGGAGAACTGCGTGCCGCCGCCGACCATCGCCGCGTGCCTGCACGTCAGCATCGTCGCCTTGGCGGGGATGTCGTGCGTGGTGTCGTCGATGTGCCAGTGGAACGTGCCCTTGAGGTACTCGGCCGACTGGCTCTTCGTCGGGTCGAGGGAGACGACGAAGATCTCCTTGCCGGGGGCAGGCGTGCGGACGGTGCCGAGCCGGCGGCTGAAGGCCAGTTGGGCGTCGTCGTCCAGGTTCAGTCCGCGGATCAGCAGGACGCCTCGCCACTTCAACGCCTCCATGCACTGGGCGATGACCCGCTCGTCTGCGAGGTCTTCCACACCGGTGACTTCCACGCCCAACGAGGGGCGGAGCGCCTTGGTCTCGATCACAAGAATCTCCCTTCCGATTGCGAGAACCATACTCTCGCCTGAGATGCGCCCGCAAGGTTCGAATGTCCCCAGGATGACGACGGTGCGGGCTGACGCCGACTTCCGATTCGGGGTAGGCAGGAACGCTTTCGATTGTTACTGTTCTCACAGAACGTATCTCAAATTCTCTCAGAAGAGAATGGGATTTTCACGACATGCGAGGAGACGGGATGTCATCTCAGGACACGGTGCAGACGGTGGGCGGGTCGGACGCCATCGGTGTACGCAAGAGCCTGCTCATCGACGGCGAGCTGGTGTCGACGGAGCGCACGATCACCTCGATCAACCCGGCGACCGGGGACGTCGTCGGATACGCGCCCGACGCGGACATCTCGCACGCCGAGGCCGCCGTCGCCGCCGCACGCCGCGCGTTCGACACCACCGACTGGTCGACGAACGTCGAACTGCGTGTCCGCTGCCTCGACCAACTCCACCAGGCGCTGCTCGACAACATCGAGGAGATGCGCGAACTGACGATCGCCGAAGTCGGTGCCACCAGGCAGCTCACCTACGCGAACCAGCTCGCGGCGCCCATCGAGATCGTCCGCTACTACGCGGACCTGCTGCGCAGCTATCCGCTGACCGAGGACATCGGCGAGGTCGAGATCCGCGGCCAGAAGCACCGCCGATGGATCGAGAAGGAATCCGCGGGCGTCGTCGCCGCGATCACCGCCTACAACTACCCGAATCAGCTCGCGCTCGCGAAGCTCGCCCCGGCGCTCGCTGCCGGCTGCACGGTGGTGCTCAAGGGATCTCCCGATACGCCGCTCATCACGCAGCTCCTCGGTGAGATCATCGCGAACCACACCGACATCCCTGCGGGCGTCGTGAACATCCTGTCCTCGTCCGAGGTCGCCGTCGGTGAAGTGATGACCACGCATCCCGACGTCGACGTCGTCACCTTCACCGGCTCCACCGTCGTCGGCAAGAAGATCATGGCCGCGGCAAGCGACACCCTCAAGCGGGTCTTCCTCGAACTCGGCGGCAAGTCCGCGCTCATCGTCCTCGACGATGCCGACCTGAAGATGGCCGCGCAGTTCGCCGCGTTCAGCATCTGCGCGCACGCCGGGCAGGGTTGTGCACTCACCACCCGGATGCTGGTGCCCCGCGAAAAGCACGACGAAACAGCGCAATTGGTGTCCGCATTCTTGCAGCGCGTCCCCTTCGGCGATCCCAGTGACCCGAAGACGTACATGGGCCCGCTCATCACCGAGAAGCAGCGTGACAAGGTCGACGGCATGGTGCAGCGGGCCGTGGCCGCGGGCGCGACGCTCGTCACCGGCGGTGAGAAGGTGAGCCCCGGCTTCTTCTATACGCCCACCCTGCTCGCGGGCGTCGACCCCGACAGCGAGATCGCCCAGGACGAGGTCTTCGGCCCGGTGCTGGCGCTCATCCCCCACGACGGCGACGACGACGCCGTCCGCATCGCCAACAATTCGGCATTCGGCCTCTCCGGCGGTGTCATCAGTAGCGACGAGGAGCGCGCCATCGCGGTCGGCAGGCGCATTCGCACCGGCACGTTCAGCATCAACGGCGGCAACTATTTCACCCCCGACGTGCCGTTCGGCGGCTACAAGGAGTCGGGCATCGGCCGCGAGATGGGCACCGCCGGGCTCGAAGAGTTCTTGGAGCTCAAGACTTTTGCAGTGGCGGCATCATGAGTCCGCTTGCGGGAATCCGTGTCCTCGAAGTCGCGATGTACGGGTTCGTTCCGTCGGCGGGCGCCGTGCTCGCCGACTGGGGGGCGGACGTCATCAAGGTCGAGCATGCCGTCACCGGTGATCCGCAGCGTGGACTCCGGCAGATCGGCAGGCAGCGCGTCGACGGCGACCCCAACCCGAACGTCGAGCACGCGAACCGCGGCAAGCGCAGCATCGGCATCGACATCTCCGTCCCGGAAGGAAGGCAGGTCATTCTCGACCTCGCCCGCGAATCCGACGTCTTCCTCACCAGCTACCTGCCGCAGGTGCGCGCGAAGCTCGGTATCGACGTGGACGACATCCGTGCGGTGAACCCGTCGATCATCTACGCCCGCGGCAGCGCACTCGGACCGCGCGGCGCGGAATCCGATCGTGGCGGCTACGACATGACGGCGTTCTGGGCGCGAGCCGGGATCGCCGCCACCCTCACCCCTCCCGGGGTCGAGGGCATGATCACCCCGCCCGGGCCTGCGTTCGGAGACACCATCTCCGGCACCAACCTGGCGGGCGGCATCGCCGCGGCACTGCTCAAGCGGGAACGCACCGGTGAGCCGTCCGTCGTCGACGTGTCGCTGCTCGGCAGCGGCCTGTGGTCGATGGGCCATGGCGTGGCTCTGTCCGTTCACCTGAACGACCCGATGGTGGCACCGGCGCCCGGTGCGCACGGCGCGCCGACGAATCCGCTGTCGGGCATCTACGGGACCTCGGACGGGCGGTACCTGTCCTTCGTCATGCTGCAGGCGGCGCGGTTCTGGCCCGACGTGTGCAGGCACATCGATCGCCCCGACCTTGTCGACGATCCCCGCTTCGCCGATGCGCAGTCCATCGCGGCGAACACCGAGCAGGCCGTCGCGATCCTGCGGGAGGTGATCGGCACCCGGACCCTCGCCGAGTGGACCGAGACGTTTGCGACCCTGGCAGGCCCGTGGGCCCCGATCCAGGACTCGCTGCAGGTCGCCGACGACGCGCAGATCCGGGCGAACGAGTACCTGGTCAAGGCGGGCGAGATCGAACTCGTCGCCAACCCGGTGCAGTTCGACGTGACGGCGCCGGAACTACGCCCCGGCCCCGAATTCGCGGCGCAGACAGAAGAAATCCTGATCGAGGCCGGTCTCGACTGGGATCGCATCATCGCACTGAAGACCGCAGGCGCGGTCACCTAGCAAGCGGATCGGAGGCAGCCATGCCCTACATCGCCTCGATAGGCACCTACCTGCCGTGCTGGGGGACACCGGAGGTCCGGGTCCCCGGTGACGACGAGGACGCGATCACCCTCGCGGTCGAAGCCGGACGCGCAGCCCTGCGCGGCGGCGCCCCGGTGTCCTTCGTCGTCCTGGTCAGCCGGGACCTGCCGCTGCTCGAGAGCAGCAACGCCGCCGTTCTGCTGGCCGGACTCGGACTGGACCCGGAACTGGAGGTCACCGAGCGGCTCGGCGGTGCTCCGGCGACCCTCGACACGCTCAGTTCCGCACGACCGCGGACACTCGTCATCGGGGTCGACACGGCCCCGGCGGGCGCCGCCGCCGTGGTGACGGCGGATCGGGGAATGCAGGTGCGGGCGGCCGGCCGGGTCTCGCGCAGTCTTCCGGTCCGCACCCGCGGCATCGCGGGCGACGTGCGGGACTACGGCGATCCCCGGCTACTCCAGGAACGCGGATTCCTGGCCTCGCTCAAGGCATCCTGGATGGACACACCCGTCGCCGTGGCGGGTGTGAGCCATGAGCAGGCGTCCGCGCTCTGCGCCGGTTCGCCCGAACCGCTTCCGACCACCGGTGCGAGTGCGGGCCTCTTCGCGCTCGCCGCGCTGGCGGAGGCAGGCGTCACCGGGCCGCTCGTCGGTATCGAACAGGCCAGCCTGTCCGGCATCACGGTCGCCGAAGGCGAGGTCGTGATCCACCGCCGGGAGCCCGCGGCACGGCCGAGTGCGCCGTACGCGTGCGTCCCGGGCGCGGACATTCCGATCTCGCTGGCAGCGTACGAGCGGGCCTTCGAGGCGAAGGTGCGATGGGAAGCCGGACGACACCAGGGCACCGACACGCTCGACTTCCCGCCGCGCTACCGGGTCGGTGACGACGGAACGCTGCGCAGCGACTACGAACTGGTACCGCTCCCGCGGGTCGGAACCGTGTACACCGCTGTGACGGTTCACTTTCCGGTCCCCGGGCTCAAGACGCCGTACTCGCTCGTCATCGTCGAGCTCGACGGTGTCGACGTGCGAGCCCTGGTGAAGGTGACGGGTACCGACCCCGACTCCGTTGCCATCGGCGACCGAGGCCGGCTCGTCCTGCGGCGGGTCGCCCTCCGCTCGGGTGTCCCGGACTACGGGTACTCGTTCGAACCCGGCGAGATCGACGCACTCGAGGAGGCAGCATGAGGAAGGTCGCGATCGTCGGCGCGGGCATGACGCCCTTCGCCGAGCACTTCGCCCACGGCATCAAGGACCTGCTGCCGATGGCGTTCGCCGACTGCGCCGGAACGGTCGACAAGGGCTTCGGCAAGCACGACGTCCAGGCGGCGTGGTTCGGTGCGATGGGCACCCCGGACGGATTCCCGTCGGGGATCCTCGCGGACAGTCTCGGACTACCCGAGCTTCCCGTCACCAGGGTCGAGAACTCCTGTGCCACAGGACACGATGCCATCCGTAATGCCCTGTTCGGGATCGCGTCCGGGGCATGCGACGTCGCCCTCGTCATCGGTGCCGACAAGGTCCGCGAGTCAGCGTCGAAGGACATGCTGTGGGAATGGGAGGCGATGACCCGGGACATGGCCTGGGACTACCCGCTCGGCCTCGTCGCCCCGGCCGGATTCGCCCTGCACGTCGAACGGTACCTGCACGAATCACCGGCAACCCGTGAACATCTCGCGATGATCGCGGTGAAGAACCACCGCAACGGCTTCGCCAATCCGAAGGCGCGGCTGCGGGTCGACCTGACGATGGAGGAGGCACTCGCCGCGCCGACGGTGGTGAGCCCGTTCAGCATCTACGACTGCGCGCCGCAGAGCGACGGCGCGGCCGCGGTGATCCTCGCGGCGGACGACGTCGTGGCACGCTACACCGACCGACCCGTCTGGGTTCGGGGCGTCGGACTTGGCCTGGATTCGGTTATGCACCAGCACAAGCGGGACATGACGACGTTCCCGGCGACGAAGCGGGCCGCGAAGCAGGCGTTCGGCATGGCCGGACTGACGCCGGCGGACATCCACGTCGCCGAAGTGCACGATTTCTTCACCGGTATCGAGCTGATGAGCTACGAGGACCTCGGGTTCGCGGAACGTTTCGAGGCCTTCAAACTCGCGGAGACCGGTGCCACCCAGGTCGGGGGGTCGCTGCCCGTCAACCCGAGCGGTGGTCTGATCTCCAAAGGGCACCCGCCGGGAGCGACCGGCGTCGCGCAGTGCGTCGAACTGTTCGAGCAGCTGCGTGGCACCGCGGTGAATCAGGTTGACGGCGCACGAATCGGACTGGCGCACAATCTGGGTGGACCGACGGCCGTGGCAGGCGTGACGATTCTGGAGGGCCCCGCGGCATGACCGACGGACACGCCGCGGCAGTGGATGCCGCCCATCGCGCTCTGTTCGATGCCGGGGTCGCCGTGCGTCGCGAGGTGCTCGGCGACGCCTATGTCGACGCGGCGCTGAGCCGCAACGTGGGCACGGACGGGGAAGCGTTGCAGCACTTCGTCAGCGAGGTCGCGTGGGGATCGGTGTGGACCCGGCCCGGGCTCGACCGCCGCAGTCGCAGCCTGACCACCCTCGGCATGCTCGTCGGCCTGAATCAGCACCGCGAACTGGCCACACATGTGCGTGCTGCGCTGGGCAACGGACTGAGCCGCGACGAGATCGTCGAGGTGGTCGTGCACGCCACCGCGTACGCAGGCGTGCCCGCGGGCGTCGCGGCGATGCGGGTCGTGCAGGAGGAGTTGACGGCGGTGCTCGGCCCCCGCGACTCGCCGGACGGTTCCGATGGTGCGGGACCACTGCCGGGCAAACGTGTCGGCTTCGTCGGCCTCGGTGCGATGGGTACGCCGATCGCCGCGAACTTCCTCGCCGCAGGACAGTCGTTGCTGGTGTACGACGCCGATGCGGCGAGTCAGGAGCTCTTCACGTCGGCGCATCCGGATGCCGTCGGGGCGGCGGGCCTGTCGGCCTTCGCGGATTGCGACGTCGTCGTCCTTGTTCTCCCGAACAGTGACATCGTCGACCGCGTCACCGTCGGCGACGAGGGACTGCTCGCGCGCCTACGCCCCGGCGCGGTCATCGTCGACATGGGTTCCAGTGTCCCTGCGCGCACGCGCGCGCTGGCCGATCTCGCTGGTACCGCGGGTGTCTCGGTGGTCGATGCCCCGGTCAGTGGGGGAGTGGCACGGGCACGGCAGGCCGATCTCGCCGTCATGGCGGGTGGCGACGAGGCGATCCTCGCCTCGGTCCGGCCGCTCATCGACGCGACGGCCCGAGAGGTGATCCACGTGGGGCCGGTCGGCGCGGGCCACGCGGCGAAGGCCCTCAACAATCTCCTCGCGGCGGGCGGCTTCGTCGCGGCGGCCGAGGCACTGCTGGTCGGCCGGCGGTTCGGAATCGACCCCGCGACCCTGCTGGCGGTGTTCAACGCGGGAAGTGGACGCAACCAGGCCACCGAGACGAAGTACGAGAAATTCGTGCTGTCACGGACATTCGACTCCGGTTTCACGGCTTCGCTGATGCGCAAGGACATTGGTATCGCGCTGGACCTCGCGCGGAGTGAGGGTGTGCCGACACTCGTCGGTGACACGGTCGGGGCGCTGTGGAACGGCGCCGTCGACTGCCTCGGCGAGGGTGCCGACCAGACCGAGGTGATGCGTCATCTGGAACGGCTCAGTGGGGTCGCGCTTGCGCCGTGACCGGACGTGAGGAACCCACGATCGATCGGACGGCCTGGTAGTCGAGGTCGGGGACGTCGCCGTTCCGGACCTCGACATGAACGTGACCGGTGGCGTCGAACTCGACGCGCCGCACCCGATCTCCCACCTCGACGACGATCGTCGCCGACGTGTTCCGCCCCGCGGGCAGAGCCCGTGCGGTGACGGTGCCGCCCGCCGTCGCGTCGAGTTCGTCGATCAGGGCGATGCGGACCTGCGCGGCGAGCGTCTCGTCGCTCAACCCGCCTTCGTCGAGAAGGATCACACTGGTGCCGCGCCTGCGTGCCGCGACGGTTGCCTGGTGCAGGGCCTCGTCGGTGGCGAACACCGGGGCGCGCAGCGTGTCCCGCAGGCGTTCCTCCAGCAGGGCGGCGCGTTCGCGGTCGGCGTCGGTGAAGTCGGAATTGCGCGCGGCTGCTTCGAGAATCGGACGCGCCGACACATCCAGTGCCTCGAGTTGAGCTTCCCGTTCGGAGGTGACGGCCGCCGTCATCGCCTCGTCCGCCGCACGTTCGCTCTCCCGCTCACGCAGCGTGAACACCAGATGCGCCTTCGGTCTCAGGGTCGCCGCGACCAGCCCCGAGATCACGACAGGCGCCAGAATGACGACACTCGTCCTGATCCCTCCGGTCCAGCCCTGGTCGGTCACCCCGGTCCATACGGTGAAAGCCAGGATCGTCAGTGCCGCACCCACTCCGGCGAACCAGGGTCGACCTCGCACCGACAGGAAACACAGGACCACGGTGACGACTCGCATGTGCCAGATGTCGCTCGTTATCCATCCGACCGTGGGTATCTGTGGAAGAACGAGCAGGCAGTCCACCGGACCGAGCGCGGCGAGGAAGAGAGCGGTGCGCAGGGGCAACGGGTCGCCGGGTACCGCGACGATCGCGAGTATGCCCGCCGTCGTCAGCGCCAGTGCCAGCAGAATCGGCCAGAAATGTTCGGAGTCACCGAGGTACGTGGCGGCACGAAGGGCTGAACTCACACAGAAGACGACGGCGACGACCTTCGCGACGGGCCGGTCGAGCCAGAGCAGGCTGCGAATGTCCCGGGTTCCGGAGTCGATGCCCCGCTGTCCGGCCCTCACTCGGAATCACCGTCACCCGTGTGCAGCGTCCACGCCAGCACCACCTGCGTGCCGCGGCCCGGCTCGGCGTGCACGGCGTACGCGCACCCGTCAGCGGCTGCCATGCGCTGTCGTAGACCGAACGCGGCCTCCACGTCGAGCGCGGACTTCGGGGCGTGCTCGAGCGCGCCTCCGTTGTCCGCGAGGACCACCCGGAGTCCCCTCGGGCATGCATCGATGACGATGATGCGGTCGGCATCGTCGCCGGCCTGCCGGAAACTGTGTCGCAGCGCCTCCGCGGCGGCGGAGGCGATGGAACGGGCCGCGGCACGCGGGATGTCGGGCGCAGCGGGATCGATGTCCACCTCGACCGGGACGTCGCCGTCGACCTGCACCAACGCGGCGCGGATCAACCCGACCGCCGTTCGGACGTCCAGATCCTCTTCCGCGACATTGCTGTTGCGCAGCCGGTCGAGTTCGAAGACCGTGGTCGCCGCCTGGTCGCGCAGGTCCGGTGTGTTGCCGAGTCTCGACAAGGCCAGCAACGTCGACATCACGCGATCGTGCATGAGTGCATGGAAACGTGCCCGCTCGACATCGCGCGCGGCGCTGGCGGCCGACGTCGCGGAGTGCTGCACGGACGTGACCATGGCACGATCCAGAGCTCGTGCCGTCGACACGGCCGCAATGGTGGCCACGACGAAAAGGCCGCAGTACACGACTACCGACACGATCTCCACGGGAAGCACGACGTGCTGCTGGTTCTCGCGCGTCACGTACCGAACGACCTCGGCGGTGCCCGCACTGAGCGTCAGGTATGTCAGGGTCGCGGCCGGACGCCAACTGAGTGCCGCTGCCATCGTGATGAGGCCGGGGAACGTTGCGAGCCAGACGTCCCGATTCGCCGGGATGTGACCGTCGACCAGGGCGAGCCAGGACAACAGCGATCCGAGATAGGCCGCGGCAGCCGCGGTGCCGCAACGCTTGATCCACCGGGAGTCTGCCGCCCGCGAGGCGGGCCAGAGTCCGAGCATCGGCACCAGCACGAGAGTCGCGGCGGTCACCGACCACCAGTGCGGGATGATCTCGGGCGTCGCGATCGCTCCCGGCGCGAGCAGGACGGCGAACAGCAGGGCAGCGGCACTGATGAAAGCGGCGAACACGCGGATGATGCCGTCTTCCGCGGATCGGACAACGACTGTCGACTCGATCTCGCCCGCAGCCACAGTCGTGGCGGTCACCGCGGTCGACCCGACTGTGACGCGGTCACAGCTCGTGAAGCTCGATCAGTCCATCCTGGACCGCACGAGCCACCAGCGCCGCCTTCGTCGGCGCCGACCGGCCGACGTCGCGGTACTTCGTGCGAATCCGGGCGAGATGCGTGTTGACCGTGCCGATCGACAGGAAGAGGCCCGCGGCGACCTCGTTCTTGGAATCGCAACGGAGCCACTGCAGGAGCACCTCGATCTCCCGCGGTGAGAGATGCGGACGCCGCAGTGCACGAGCCGTCGGATGGGCCTGGCCGGGTGCCGCATGGATCTGCGGGTGGCGAGGATGATCGAGCGAAGCAGTGGTCATGTCGGCTCCCAGGAAGCTCGCGTGGAGAGATGGACTCCGGTGGGTGCGCCGGACTCTCATCGGAGCGTATTCGGCGGCATCGACCTCCGCGAGACACGAATTCCGTGCCCGTAGAAATAGGGGCACGTCACGGCATTGTGGCTGCCCGTTCCTCGTCCGTCCGGTCGGATCGCGTGACCGCGTTGCCGTCCGGCCCGAACTCGGTGCGACGCACACCCTGCGGCGTGCTGGACAGGACGGTCGCCATCGCGGCCCGTCCCGGTGGAAGCACCCGAACGGTGACTGCGCCCCGGTCGGTTCCGCTGAGGACGTCGGCGACGCTGCCCAGGAATCGCCGCCTCGCGTCGGGCGCAGCCGCGTCCATCGCGCCGTCGTCGAGGAGGATCACCTCGACGCCGCGAGCCCGCGCGCCGCGGGCCGCCGCCACGACTCCGGGATCCGACAGCGCGGGCGCTCGGACACTGTCCCGCAGATGGGCTTCGAGGAGGCCACACGCGATGCGCTGGTCCTCGTCGAGCGGTTCACCTGCGGCGATGTGTTCGAGGATCGGTCGCGCCAACTCGTCGAGTCGGCGGAGCTGACGATCCCGCTCCTCGAGGATCGCCGAGTCCGCTGCCTCGGCGGCCGCCCGCCGAGTGGTCTGAGCACGCAGCGCGAAGATCTTGCGTGCGGCGGGACGCAGGGTGAGGGCGAAGAACGTCGACATCAGCAGCGGCGCCACGTTGATGACGGACATCGCCAGGCCGTACGCCGCGCCCTGCCCGGTCGAGGTGGACCACACGACACAGGTGGCGATCGTCGCGAGCATTCCCAGCCACGCGAATCCGGCCCTCCCGCGGACCCCCATGAAGGCGTAGATCGCGGTCACCGCACCCAAAGGCCAGAGCTGCAGTGGGCTCGCGATGGGGACCGGAAGCACCCCGAGGACGAGCGTGCACGCCGCCGGTCCGGTTGCGGCGAGCGCGACCGAGTCGCCGAGCGGTATGGGATCGCCGGGTACCCGGATCAGCGCGACCGCGCCGAGGACGACCACCAGAAGGGCAACGGCGATCGGCCAGAACGCCGTCACTCCCTCCCGTGACATGACGGCCATCAGTGCGCTCGCCGCGGCGTAGAGCGTCACCATCGCTCTGGCCGCGGGGCTCGTCATCCCGATCAGCGCGCGCACGTCGCGGGCGCCGCGCAACCGTTCGGGGCTCATTCGCCGCTCCACCCGAGTCGGACCCGGGTGCCGTCGTCCGGGCGGGAATCGATGTGCGCGCTACCGCCGGACAGTTGCGCCATCCGACCCGTGATGCTCACGGCGAGACCCAGCCGGTGGGCGGGAACCGCTTTCGGGTCGAACCCTCGTCCGGTGTCCGCGACCTCGATGTCGAGGCGGTCGGCGGCAAGTGTCACCGTCACCGACCGGTCGGCGTCGGGACCGGCGTGTCCGAGACTGTTGCGCAGCGCTTCCGCGAGCGCAGCGCCGATCGCCCGGGTGGCGTCGGCGGGTATGGACAACTTCTCGGAGCCCGGCGTGCGGCGGATGTCGAGGACAAGGCCCTCGTCGACATCGCCTGCCGCGGTACGCAGATGCGTGACGATCTCCGTGGCGTCGAAGCGTTCGTCCGAACCCGGTCCGGCCCGCAAACCGTCGAATTGGCGCAGCGTGTGCGCTGCCTGGGCGCTCAGGCTGGTGGTGGTGCCCTGGCGTGAGGCGACCAGAAGTGTCGACATGACCCCGTCGTGGATCATCGCGTCGAACCGCGCGCGTTCGACGGTCCGCGCCCGACTGGCCGCGGCGGCAGCCGCAGCGGCGTGGGTGGCGTCCAGAGTCGAGTCGAGGATTCTGCCGGTACGCAGCGCCATCACCGCGGCGCCGACGAACAGCGAACAGAACATGATCGTGAAGGCGATGTCCGGGATCAATGGGCTGGTCATCGCGGGATCGCGTGCCACGGAATTGAAGTATTGGACGCCGGCGCACGCGACGACCATGTATCCGAACGCAGCGGCCGGACGCCACGAGGCGGCCGCGGCGAGGCTCGCGACACCGGGAAACGCGGACAGCCACACCCCCTGCCCGTCGGTGAGGGGGGGACCGTGCCAGGCCGACAACCCGGTCGCGACGGAGACCAGGAACGTGACGGCGGCGAGTCCGCCGGTGGCCCGCAGAAGGGTCCCGTTCCGGGTGAGCGCGGACAACCCGAACAGCATGCCGGTCCCGAACACCGCGACTGCTGCGACCGGCGTCCACGGCGACGCCGCCCGGTCGGCCTGGCTGACGATCGACGGGAGAAGGAGCACGAGGTAGAAGAGGTATCCCGAGCCGGTGAACACGGCGAACATCCGCGTGATGCGGTCGGTGGCGTCCCGGCGTGGGACGACCGCGACGGTCACTTCAGTTGATCGCGCGTGGGGATCGGGAGCCAGCCGTCCTCCACTGCCCGCTTGTACAGGTCGGTTTTGGTGCGGGCAGGCCTGCCCGCTTCCGCGTATTTGGCGCGGATACGTCCCAGGTAGTCGTTCACGGTGTGGGGTGCCAGGCCGGTGAGGCTGGCGACGCGGGCGGCCTTCTCGCCGGAGGCGTACAGCGCCAGCACGTCGCGTTGGCGCGGGCTCAGGCCGACATCCTGCAGTCCGGGGTCGCCGTCGATCGCGGCCGCCCACTCGGTGGTCACGACCTGTTCCCCGTTCGCGGCCGCGGTGATCGCGGCGATCACGGTCGCGGTCGGCTCGGACTTGCGAAGCACTCCGAGCACGCCCGCCTTCGCGGCGAGGCGAACGAGGTACGGGTCCTCGGCGCTGGTGAAGACGAGAGCTTCGACGCCGATGGATCGCAGTTGCTCCACATTCGATTTGGGCGACGATCCGTCCGCGAGCCGGAGATCGAGAATCACCAGGTCGAATTCCGCGCCTACGGCGAGCAGATCGGGGACGGTCGGTGCCGACGCCACGATCGTCAGGTCCGGCTGATCGGCGAGCATCGCCTCGAGTCCCATCACCACGGATTCGTGGTCCTCCACGATGCCGATGCGGCGGGGGAGCACTCCGGGTGCGTCCGGTGACCCGGAGGCCGAGGACATCTCGGTCAACTGTGCTCCTCGCAGGTGATGGTCGCGGGGGTCGGTGCAGGGTGTCGCCGCCTCGCGCGTGCTGAACTCGGCGTTGACGGTAGCAGCCCGTGCGGACCGGGAAGCGAGCTTCGGCAGTCCTGTTGCGATGGGATAGCTCGTCGGTCGTTTCGGTAGGCGTTCCGGAGTTCGGGCGGAACGGTGCGCCGGCAAGTCCAGCGCCCGATTGATATCGAATGATAGGCACGAATTTGGTTGCAGCGGCGGATATATGTGCAGGTCGGTAACGTAATTGCATTCTGTACGTTCGATCGCAACGCCAACTTGGACGTTCGACCAGAATCATCCGGATGAATGACAGAATTCCGCCGCGAGCCAATTCGCTGGCGTGGTAAACACTTCGCATCGCGATTCCGGCGTCGGCCACAGGGGCCGCTCCTGGACGCCACTGTCACCGTCGCGATCCCAGAACGAGCACGGACACGCACGAGCACCCGCACAACCATTACGTGTGCGCACGTAACTGATCCGAAACTCGATCCACAGACCCCAACGGGGTCCGACGAAAGCCGAGTTCAGATGAACAAGCAGACCAAGGGCGCCATCGCCGCCGGCGCAGCAGCCCTCCTCCTCGCCGGTGGCGCTGGGACCATGGCGGCGTGGAACGCCTCGTCGAACGTCGCAGGCGGCGCGATCAATTCCGGCAAGCTGTCGCTGGCGCAGGAAGGCGCCACGGGCTGGACCGTCAACGGAACCGCCGTGAGTGACATCGCGACCTACCTCGCGGTGCCGGGAGACGTGATCGTCTACAACGCAGCCTTCAAGATCGGTGCGGCGGGCGACAACCTCGAGGCAACCCTGGACGTCGACGAGGGTTCCATCTCCGGCGATCTGGCAGCCGCACTCGATCCCGAGGTCGCCGTCACGCTGAACGGTGCGCCGCTCGCCGGTGGCGTGATCACCGACGCGAACGACGGGCAGGTGGTCCAGGCTCAGGTCACCTTCAACTTCGATGCCACGGGCACGGCCTACCAGAACGTCGACGCCGACCTGTCCGACTTCACCGTCACCCTGACCCAGCAGTAGGGCGTTCGAAACCCACTCGCCTCTCCTCGGGCGAGTCAGTGAACACGCCGGCCGGCCGGTCCCAACCCCGACTGGGATCGTCCGGCCGGCGTCACACGAACAACGTTCCACCACAACGGCTTCCGCTTCGGCGCGCCACGCCCGGCACGACCCACGCACGAAAGGCACCCGCATGTCGCGTCACGAGAATCCCAGTACCCCGTCAGGATTCGGTGCCCGGGCACGCTCGCTCAGGGCGGGCGGCAAGGTGAGGGCCATCGCCTCGCTCGGCATCGTGCTCGGACTCGGCGCGATCGGAACCCTCGCCGCGTGGAGCGACTCCGCCACGGCCACCTCCGGAGTTTTCTCGACCGGCTCGATCGACCTGCAGCTCAACGGGAACCAGGGCAACCCCGGTGCCTACGCCTTCGCGACGTTGACCAAGACCGGAATGATGCCCGGTGACTCCGTGGCCGCGACGCTACCCGTGCAGAACACCGGTACGACTCCGTTCAACTACACCATGGTTGCCAACGCGACCTCGTCCGCGCTTGCGCCGCAACTGAAAGTGCTCGTCTCGACCGGAACGTCGAACGGTACAACGTGTACCGGCGGCACCGTGATCGCCAACAACCTGCCGCTGGTGTCCGGCGGTGCGGCGAACCTGATTCCCACGGCCCGGCCGCTGGCAGTCGGCGGCAGCGAAACCCTGTGCTTCAAGGTGACCCTCGATCCGAACGCGCCGGTGTCCGTCCAGAACCAGACGGTGAACACCTCCTTCAACTTCAACGCGACGACGGCCTGAGCGCACCATGACCAATCACGAGAACGCCCCAGCGTCCGGCCGTTCACGCGGCCGTGAGATCGCGCTCAACGTCGGTGCGATCGCCGGCCTGATCTGCGTGCTCGCCGCCGCAGCCTCCTTCCTGTTCGGCATCAAACCGCTCGTCTTCCGGTCCGGCTCGATGTCACCGGACATCCCGACCGGTGCCCTCGCCCTCGCGAAGGCAACACCCGCGTCCGACCTCGCGGTGGGTGATGTCGTCAGCGTCGAGAACGACCAGGGCGTCCGTATCACGCACCGCATTCAGGAGGTCGTCTCCACCGACGGCACCAATTCGGTGCTCATCCTCAAGGGCGACGCCAACAGGGACGCCGACATCTCCCCGTACACGGTGAGTGAGGCAGACCTGGTGTTCTTCAGCGTGCCCGGACTCGGCTACGCGGTGTCATGGCTGTCGTCACCCGCCGCGATCTTCCTCGGCGGTGCATTGGTCGGTGGCGTGATGGTGCTTGCGTTCGGACCGGCGTCGAAGCGCAAGGATGACAACGACTCCGACTCGGACGTGGATCCCGGCAGGGGCGGTCCCGGTGCGCACGAGGCAGTCGAGCATCCGGCTGCGCACGCACACAGCGGGTTCGACGCCCCGACCGAGCAGTTCCGGGCACCGCACCTGGCGCTGCGCCGCAGAATTCCAGCCCGCACCATGATGGCCGCGGGTGCACTCGGCCTGACCGCCATGGTCGGAATGACCGCAGGCACCAGTGCCGCGTTCACCGACTCGGCGGATGCCGCAACCTCATTCGCGTCGAGAAGCTCCCTGGTTCCGGCACCCAAGTACCTCGGCTGCACCACAGCGTCGGGCAACAGCGGACAGACACTGAGGTGGGAGCACCTCGGTCCCGGATACACCTACCAGGTTCAGCTGATCAACGCGTACAGCAGCACCGTGGCACCGTCGATCCCGGCGAACAAGGGCGATACCGTCACCCTCAACATCAGCACCTACAACAACATCTACAAGACCGCGGCGACGTCGTACGTCGAGGTTCGGACCATCCGCAACGGCGTGACCGGCACGTCGTGGATCGGCGAAAAGATCTACTCCAGCACTATTTGGACCGCCTGGTGCAATGGCGTCCATCAGGGCGGATCCGACCAGAGTTCGCTCGCCGCCCCGAGTGGCGGTGGCACAGATACCCTGGCGGCTCGGATGGCGGCTCCCGCCCCGACCACGACGGCGGCGCCGACCACGACGGTGGACCCGACCACGACAGCGGGTGCCTCCACCACCACGGCGGAGCCGACCACCACGTCCGCGACGACCACCACGACGGCACCGACGACGACGGTCGCACCGACCACGACCACTGATGCCGCGCCGACCACCTCGGCCGAGAAGTCCGTGGCAGCAACGGAAGCCACCACCACCGAGACCACGACGACCGAGGAGGCCGCGGCGGCCGCCGCACCGTCCGGCGACCTGGCGATCGCGAACACCTCCACGTCGGGTAAGTACACGGCAACGGTGAGCGGTACGACCGCGGCGATCACCGACGAGTCGGGTGCGCAGGTGTTCAGCAGCGCCGTGGGCAAGAAGGCGATCGTGCAGTGGGCGTCCGGCGCGGATGAACTGTGGATCATCGACGGCGACACGCTGTCGATGGTCGATGCGGCCACGGGTTCCGTGACGAACGTCGATCCGTCGTCCGATCAGGTGCCCGCCGAGATCGCTGTGCTCGTCACCAACTAGGGGGTTGCGCGAATGTTGTCGTATGCCGCTACCCCGCATGGGGTTCGACGAAAGCTGACCAACAGATGAACTCGAAGATGAAGGGCGCGATCGCGGCGGGAGCCGCCACGGTGCTGCTCGCGGGCGGGGCAGGCACGATGGCCGCGTTCAACGCCGGAACCGGCGGTGTCGGTGGCAGCGTCGGCGCCGGCAGCCTGGCGTTGGCGGCCGCGGGCAGCCCGGCCTGGACCGACGAGCACGGCGCCATCGACGTCGCCACCTATAGGGCGGTGCCCGGCGACGTGGTCACCTACACGGCCAGCTTCGTCGTCACGGCCAAGGGGACCAACCTGAAGGCGAACCTCGGCGCCGACAGTGGTGCCATCACCGGCGACCCCGCGCTGAAGGCGGCGATGGCCACCGCGGTCACCGCGACGGCCAACGGCGTGTCCCTGCCGTCGAATTCCGGTGGCGCGGTCGTCACCCCGGCGCACAACGGCAAGACCGTCAACGTCAAGGTGGTGTTCACGTTCGACCCGACCACGGCCGGTGCGGTGGCGCAGACCGCCCAACTGGACCTGTCCAACTTCACCATCACCCTGAAGCAGGTGTAGTCACCATGTCGAACAAGACTCGCTGGCTGGTCATCGGCGGCGCGGCCGTTGTCGGTGTGGGATTGCTGTCCGCACAGCAGACCGGGGCCCTGTGGACGCAGAGCCAGACCGTCGACGCAGGCACCATCCACTCCGGTGTCCTGGACCTGTCCGTCGGTGGCGACGGGCTCAGCTCCTATCCGTTCACCGCGCTCGCCGGCGCGAACCTGATGCCGGGCGGTTACGCGCAGGCACCCGTGAAGGTCTACAACTCGGGCAATGTGCTGATGAAATACCGGCTCCTGAACGGGGCGCAGTCGAATCCGGCTGTGCCGCTCGACCTCACGGCCTCGATCGTGCCCAACGAGGGGGCCTGCCCGGCGACCGGGAACCCGCCCGGCGCGACACAGTTGTACAACGGTCCGCTCATCGGCGCGCAGTTCGCCGAGCGGTCCGTGGAGCCCGGTGCCACGGAGGTGCTGTGCCTGCGAGGCACCATCGGCGGGGCTGCAGCGCACAGTCAGAGCACCACCGCGACATTCACCTTCTCGGCGCAGTCGCGCTGAGTGAGATTCCATGAGTGACGCGGTGCAGGACGAGGACCAGGACCTCGGCGTGTGGGGATGGGTCAAGAGCGTCGTCTCGTGGCTCGTCCTCCTGCTGCTGCTGGCGATCCTGATGCTGACCATCGTCATACCCAGGCTGACGGGCTCGACGCCGTACACCGTGCTCACCGGCTCGATGCGGCCGACCTATCCGCCCGGCACCCTCATCGTGGTGAAGCCGCACGACCCCGCGACACTCGGAGTCGGAGATGCGATCACCTTCCAGAAGGAGTCCGGGGATCCCGAGGTGGTCACGCACCGGATCATCGAGTCACGGCGCAACTCGAAGGGCGAGACCACCTTCGTCACCCAGGGCGACGCGAACCCGTCGCGCGACAAGAACCCGGTTGTGGCGGAACAGATCCGAGGCAAGGTCTGGTACAGCGTCCCCTACCTCGGCTACGTCAACACCGTGATCACCGGCAAGCAGCGGGCGGTAGTGATCGCGGTCGTCGCGGGCGGCCTCGTCGTCTACGCCGTCAGCATGTTCGTCGGCGCACTGCGGGACCGCACCCGTCGGAAGACGTCACCAACGGTCACCGCGGAGGTTCCGGTCGACGAGGCACCCACCTCGCCACTCGCGCGCGTGCGAAACCCGGACCGGCACCAGGTGTACGACGCCGACACGACCGTGATTCCCCGGATCGAGGGCGGCGGGCGACCTTACTGATCGCTACCCGCACTCGAACCCCTGCGCTCGAACCCCTTCGCGCAGACCGCCCCTGCGCTCAACGAGGTTGCGGAACCCGAGTGCGATGCCTCGTAGGTGTTCGAGGCGGCCGTTGATCGCCTCAACGGTGTCCGTTCGCCGGCCCGCGTGTCCGCGTTGACGTGGGCGGCGATCAGGTCCGGCCGTGGACTTTCGATCGGAGCCGAGTCGGTCGTATCGGTGCACACTGTCATGGTGAGGAAAGCCGTGAGGGGTGCCGGTGCTCTTGTCGCGATCACAGCCGCGTGCGCCTGTTCGCCGGTCGGTGACCACGAATCGCCTGCTCCGACCGTTCTCATCCAATCGACACAGTTCGCTCCGCCACCGCCGCCGATCACCGATCTCGTTCCCACTGCCGAGCAGCTGACCACGCTGTACAACGCCACAACCAACTACGCGATACGCGAGGAGGATCGGGCGCGACTCCTGGACGGCCCCAGCGAACAGGTATTGCAGATCGCGCGGTCCTGGGGTGCACTGCCCATGCCCCAATACATCCAGTTCACCACCGTGGAACCCGACGGCCCAGACCGTGTCCGTGCGCGTGGGCAGGGCCACGTCGACGGCATGGCCCCGTACCCGGTGGGGCCAATTCCTTTCGTGCGCTCCGACAACGAGTGGAAGCTGTCCCACCTCCACGTGTGCGGCGTCTTGGCCACGCTTCCGGGGCCCGACGGGGGTTGCCAGTGAGCCTGACCGTCGTCCGGCGCCGGTAGATCGACGAAGGCCCCCAGTCCGGAAAGGACTGGGGGCCTTCGACGTCAGGGCACGTGGGCTTGCTAGCCGCCGAGTGAACCCGTGTCCAGCGAGCCGGCCGAACCGCTTCCGCCGGGCTCGGGGGCCACGCTCGACACCGTCACGGTGTGATCAGCGGAGGTCGATGCCGCGTAGGTGCTGTCGCCGAGGTACTTCGCGATGATGACCTGCTCGCCGTCGACGCCGAACGACCGATTGATCTTCGCGACACCGTTCACCAGCGTCACGGGGTAACCGAGGTTGACGCCGTTGGCCGTGAACTGGACCGCGCCGGTCGCGGCGTTCGGGATCACCGTGGCGGTGAACTCGATGTTGGTACCGCGGTTGACGGCGGTGGCGCCGGAGATGGTGATGCTCGTGGACAGCTTCGTCGGATCCGACACCGTCACCGTGTGCGCGGCCGAGGTGGACGTGGCGAATCCGGTGTCGCCGGAGTAGACGGCGGTGATGGCGTGTGCACCGGCCACGGTGAACGTGTGCGTGTACGCCGCCACGCCCGCGGTCACCGCGACGGGCCCGCCGATGTCGGTCGCTCCGTCCTTGAACTGCACGGTGCCGGTTGCGTCCGCCGGGGCGATCGTCGCGGTCAGTTCGACCGAGGTGCCGACGACGGCAGTCTGGGTTGCGGTGACGGTGGTGCTGGTGGCCACGGCAGCCGGATCGAGCTCGAAGTCGAGGGTGAAGCCGGGGTCGACGGAGCCGTTCTGCGACTCGTTGCCTGCGTCGGCGGGCATCCCGACCACGAGCAGGACCTTCGCGGTCTCGCCCGGGTTCAGGTGGATGCTCTTGAGTTCGGTGCCGGGCAGTGCGACATCGTTGACCAGATTGACGATGTCGCCGGTCTCGTCGTTGATCTCGGCACGCACGTACGCCTGCATGTTCTCGGAGGCGGTCCAGTTGCCGAGGTACACCTGCAAGCGTCCGCCGTCGGCCGTGGTGTTCTTCGCCCAGAACGTGCTGGTGGATTCGCCACCCGGGATCAGTTCGCCGGACAGGGCGGGGATCTGTTCCATGCCGCCCCAGGTGGAGTTGTCGGCGGAGTACTGGATCACGCCGGGATCCGCCTGGGCGGTCGCCGGAACCAGCACGGCGCAGAGCGCCAGGAACAGAGCCGCGACCGCGCCGCCAATGACAGTGGCACTGCGCGCAACGCTGCCCTGTGTGTTGATGGTGGAAGTCATTGCGGCAGCGTAGAGGCAATATGTAGGTCGAGCGTCCAGAATGGTGGAGATTCTGGCGGCGTCACCTCGGCCGATCGTCCGGTGTTCGATCGCGGCTGTCGGTCGTTCGACGCGACGCCCGGCGAGTCGCCGCGACTCGCGGGCCACCATCGAGGGCTGCGTGCACCGCGATCGAGGGTGGGGAGGTCCCGGATGCTGGGACTGTCGGTGTCATTTGTCTGATTGGTGGCACGTGTGGCGTCGCGGTAGGGTACGCGGGGATTCAGGAGCGCCGAATGCGACTGTCGCAGGCGGAGCGTGACACGAGGAGGTGAGGCTTGCCGTGACAAGTCAACCTCCGAGTATCTGCCGAAGTCGTCGCTGAACCGTAGAGTTCCGCGCCTCGCGCAGCGGCGATTTCGCGTCAATCACATGTGCCCGCCGATTGTGGGCCGTCCGTGTTACCGACCTCCGCGAAAGCCGTCATCACCATGCGTGACATGCGTACCTTCCGTCCCCTCCTGCCGCGCCGCGCCGCCGACCCGACACGGGATTCGCTCGTGCCCGAACACTCGATGGCGCCGCACCCGACTCCGCCGACGCCGCGGCCCGTAACCGCTCCGATCGAGGCCAGCGTCGTCAACAGCGCCGTCTACCGGGACGGTGTGCGGATCGGATCGCCGTCGAACCTGGCGGAAGCGCTTCGCAGCCTGCCCGACGCGGCGTCGATGGCATGGATCGGCATGTACCGGCCGTCCGAGGAACAACTGCTCGCCGCCGCCGAGCAGTTCGGACTGCACGAACTCGCCATCGAGGACGCCATCGTCGCGCACCAGAGGCCCAAGCTCGAGCGCTACGGCGACACCCTGTTCGTGGTGTTGCGCGCGGCCCGCTACGTCGACGAAACGGAACGCGTCGACTTCGGTGAACTGCACGTCTTCTGCGGTCCGACGTTCGTGCTGACCGTGCGGCACAGCGAGTCTCCCGACCTCTCCGCGGTGCGCAGCCGCATGGAGCACGACCCGGAACTGCTACGGCTGGGTCCGGAGGCAGTGCTGTACGCGATCCTCGACGCCGTCGTCGACGGGTATGCCCCCGTCGTCGCGGGGCTGCAGAACGACATCGACGAGATCGAGACCGAAGTGTTCAGCGGCGACCCGAAGGTGTCGCGGCGCATCTACGAACTCACCCGCGAGGTCATCGAGTTCCAGCGCGCCACCAAGCCGCTGCTCGGCATGCTGTCCGGACTGTCGGCGGGATTCGAGAAGTACAAGACCGACGAGGAGCTGCAGCGCTACCTCCGTGACGTCACCGACCACGCGACGACGGTCGTCGAGCGGGCCGACGGATTCCGGCAGTTGCTGGGCAACATCCTCACCGTCAACGCGACCCTGGTCTCGCAGACGCAGAACGAGGAGATGTCGGCGCTGACGCAGGCCAGCTACGCGCAGAACGAGGAAATCAAGAAGGTGTCGGCGTGGGCCGCGATCCTGTTCGCGCCCACCCTCATCGGCACCGTGTACGGCATGAACTTCGACAACATGCCGGAACTGCACTGGGCGGGTGGCTATCCGTTCGCCCTCGGGCTGATGGCGCTGATCTGCGCCGGGCTGTACACCATCTTCAAACGCCGCGGCTGGCTCTAGCGCCCGTGAGTCCTTCTGGTCCGTAGCCGGACCGAAAGGACTCACCGGCGCCGCCGGCGCGTCAGCTCTGCTGCTGGCCCTTGCCGGTGATCTTCTTCCACTGGGTGCTGACCAGGTACTTGACCAGCAGTCCGTAGTTCTTGAGCTTCTCCATGGGTGTCCCCCTATGTCGGTTAAACGGAAACGTCGGCCGAAACTTGACCACAGTTACCGGCCGATCGGCAAGTGGCTGCGCCTACGCTGGACGGGTCTGGCATCACCGAAGAGTGAGGAAGACCCATGAGCGATCACGTGTACTCCGTCACCGAGGTCGTCGGGTCGTCGACGAAAGGCATCGACGACGCCATCGCCCAAGCCGTCGCTCGCGCGAGTGACACGGTCCGCAACCTGGAGTGGTTCGAGGTGGTCGGCACCCGCGGGCACATCGTCGACGGGAAGGTCGCGCACGTGCAGGTGACGATCAAGTTGGGCTTCCGCCTGGATGCGGACTGACCGCGCGTCCCCTCGCCAACCCGTGCCCGCTGGGTCAGGATGGGGGAGTGGACCTCCCCCTGAGCCCGCCCCTGCAGCCCATGCTCGCGAAATCCGCCCCCAGCGTGCCCGAGCAGCCTCCAGGCGAGGACCCCGTGTGGTCCTATGAGCCGAAGTGGGACGGATTCCGTGCCATCGTGTTTCGTGACGGCGACGATGTGGTCCTGGGGTCGCGGTCCGGCAAGGACCTCGGCCGGTACTTCCCGGAGATGCTCGACGCGATCCGCGAGGAACTGCCCGCGCGATGTGTGGTCGACGGCGAACTCGTCGTACCGCGGGAAGTCGGGGGTCGGACACGGCTGGACTGGGAAGCGCTGTCCGAACGTATTCATCCGGCGGCGAGCCGGATCGCGCTGCTCGCCGAGCAGACGCCGTCCCAGTTCATCGGATTCGACATGCTCGCCCTCGGCGACGACGACCTCACGGGTCTGCCGTTCGCGGACCGCCGTGCGGCACTGCTCGAATCGCTCGGCGGTGCCGAATCAGCCGGCGGCGACCGGTCCTGTCACGTCACCACGGCCACGACCGACGCCGCTGTCGCAGCCGAGTGGTTCCACACCTTCGAGGGCGCCGGACTCGACGGAGTGATCGCGAAAAAGCTTGCCGGTCACTATGTCCCGAACAAGCGTGAGATGGTCAAGGTCAAGCACTCGCGGACCGCGGACTGCGTGGTGATCGGGTACCGGCCCCACAAGAGCCAGCCCGGGATCGGGTCGATGCTGCTGGGTCTGTACGACGGCGACGACATGCACTTCATCGGTGGTGCGTCGGCGTTCACCGCGGCCAGGCGCGTCGAACTGCAGGAGATCCTCGACCCGCTGCGTGTCGGGGAGGACGTCGTCCACGACGGCGAGGCCAGCCGGTGGTCCGCGGGGAAGGACCGGCAGTGGGTGCCGCTCAACCCGGAACTCGTGGTCGAGGTGGCGTACGACCAGATGGAGGGCGATCGCCTGCGGCACGCCGCTCGATTCCTGCGCTGGCGACCCGACCGAGAACCCCGCAGCTGCACGTACGAACAATTGGAGGTGCCGGTGCGCTACGACCTCGCCGACGTCCTCGCGGGAGGTAAGTGATGGCGACTGATGAAACGAAAAGGCCGTCGCAGGCTCGGAGTAGGACCCCCGCGATCGAACTGGATGTCGACGGCATCGCCGTGCGGCTGTCGAGCCCTGACAAGGTGATGTTCCCGGAACTGGGAGCTGACGGCGGTACGAAGCGTCACCTCGCCGAGTACTACCGGACCGTCGCGTTGTTCCGCGAAGGCGGGATCATGACGGCGCTCGGACAGCGGCCGACGCACCTGCAGCGCTTCCCGGACGGGATCGACGGAGAAGAGGTGTACCAGAAGCGGATTCCCGCGAAGCATCCCGAGTACATCGAAACCTGTACCGTCACCAACCCGAACGGTCGCACCGCGGACGCCCTGTTGGTCCGCCAACCCGCCGACATCGTGTGGGCGGCGCAGATGGGCAACGTGACGTTCCATCCGTGGACGGTGCGGTGTGCGGACGTGGATCGGCCCGACGAACTGCGTATCGACCTCGACCCGCAGCCCGGCACCGGATTCGCGGAGGCCCGGGCAGTCGCACTCGACCTGCTCGCACCCGTCCTCGACGAGCTCGGACTGATCGGGTACCCGAAGACCTCCGGAGGTCGGGGTGTGCACGTGTACGTCCGGATCGAACCGCTCTGGGATTTCATCGACGTCCGGCACGCGGCGATCGCACTCGCGCGGGAAGTCGAGAGGCGCGCCCCCGACCGAGTCACCACCGCGTGGTGGAAGGAGGAGCGGGGCGCGCGAATCTTCGTCGACTACAACCAGACCGCCCGGGACAAGACGGTCGCCTCCGCGTACTCGGTACGCCGGACGCCACGCGCCACCGTCTCCACCCCGGTCACGTGGGCCGAACTCGTCGACGCCGAGCCCGACGACTTCACCATCGCGACGGTCCCCGACCTGCTGGCACGGCGGGGTGATCCGGCTGCGGACATCGACGCTGCCGCGCACTCCCTCGACGGGCTGCTCGAGATGGCAGAGCGGGACTTCGCCGACGGACTCCGGGATCTGCCGTACCCGCCGCAGTTCCCGAAGATGCCGGGCGAGCCGAAACGGGTGCAGCCCAGCCGGGATCGTGACCGGAAGTAGGCGTTTTCTGCGCGCGTTCCGGCCGACCCGCCAGTAGGCTCGCGAACGAGCGGGTGCTGGTGGACGCGCACCCCCTGGCGCGGAGGCTGCGATGACTGAAAGTCCGATCGTCGGAACGAACGAGGCGATTCTGCGGATCGCCAAGGACGTGTGGTGGCTGCTCCTGATCCGCGGCATCATCGCGGTGATCTTCGGAATCGTGGCGCTGGTGTGGCCGGACGTCACCGTCAAGGCGCTCATCGTCGTCGTCGGCATCTTCTGGATCATCGACGGCATCGTGTCCGCCGTCCGCGCGATCCAGGCCCGCAAGGTCGTGATGAGCTGGGTGTGGTGGTTGGCGGGTGCGCTGGTATCCGTGATCGCCGGCGTCGTGCTGTTCGTGTGGCCGGACCTGACCGCTCTCGCCTTCGCCTACCTGATGGGCTTCTGGGCGATCCTCGTCGGCATCCTCGAGGTCATCGGCTCGTTCCAGGTGATGGCGAACGGTGGGCAGTGGATCGGGTCCATGGTCGCAGGCGCCCTCGCGCTGATCTTCGGCCTGATCCTGGTGATCTGGCCCGGTTCGGGAATCACCGGGCTGATGTGGCTGGTCGGGATCTTCGCCATCGCATTCGGTGTGCTGTTCATCGTCGGCGCCTTCCAGGTCCGCAGTGCCGCCCGGCGGGCAGGCGTCGTCTGACGCCCGTCGTCGACGTCGACCCACAACGGCGAGGTGATCAAGACGATGCCGACCCTGCTCGGCAGACCCCCGTAGCGTCCAGTCCCTACGTCCGGGTACCGGTGAGCCGGGCGACGGTCTCGTCGATCGCCTCGAGCGCTTCGGTTCGGGAGTACTGCTCGTGGTTGAACGCTTCCCAGCCGGTGAGCAGACTCCACCACAGCATTCGCCTGATCCATCGGACCTGGAGATTGCTGGTGAAGGTGTTCTCGGCGAATCCTCGTTCCAGCAGATCGATCAGCGGCGCGTCAGTGCTGTCGAGGCGCATCCAGAACGCCGTGTTGGACAGGACCTGAGGATCGCCGTACACGAGGGCAAGTGTTGGGCCGATCTCGAAACACTCGTGGCTCATTCTCCGCAGTGCCGCGTCGGCCGGGCCCTCGGCGGGGCGCGCTCGCACCAGCGCGGCATCGAGCTTGTCCAGGGCGTGGTCGCCGAGTGCGGCGACGAGGTCGCTTCGCTCCGGGTAGTAGCGGTGCAGGGTGCTGCGTCCGACATCGGCGGCGGTGGCGATCTCACTCAGGGGGGCGGCATGGTTCTGACTGAGTATCTCGACGGCGGCGTCGAGGATGGCCCGTCGGGTTCGGGCTTTGGTGCCCGATTCGGGTGCTTCCGCGGTCGTCATGAAGTCAGATTAGCAGTGTGAAGTTTCCAAACGGAACATCCGTTGACATAAATGGGACATGCATGTACCACTATGGGTATGTCTGACTCCCCTGCGAAGCAGTCCTGGCCGAATGTACGGCTGCTGTGGTCGTTCGTCCGACCGAACCGCTGGTCGCTCTATACCGGAATGGTGCTCGGACTCCTGTTTGCTGCCGCAGGCATCGCCATGCCGATGATGATCAAGGTGATCCTCGATGCACTCGCGCGCGGCGAGAGCATCGCGGTCCCGGCCGCAGTGCTCGGCGGGCTGTTGGTCTTCGCAGGCATGCTCGGGTTCGTCTACTACAACCTGATGGGAGTGCTCGCCGCCCAGGTCGTGTTCGAGGCGAGGGAATCGATGGTTCGGCGCTACTTCCGTGCCACCATCGCAAGCATCGCCAAACGGCCGTCGGGCGAACTGGTCACCCGCGTCACCTCCGACACCGTGCTGCTGCGCGACGCCACGTCGACGGCCCTCGCCCAGGTCGTCCTGTCCGGGGTGTCGATCATCGGGACCCTCGTCATGATGACCGTGCTGGATCCCATGCTGTTCCTCGTGGCCTTCGGCGGTCTGGTCCTGGTCGGAGCAGCAGCCGCGGTCCTGATGCCTGCAATGGGCAGGTCGCAGCGACTGTCCCAGGAATCGGTCGGGAAGTTGGGAGGCAGGCTCGAAGGAGCGCTCCACGCGATCCGCACGGTCAAGGCGTCCCGCGCCGAGTCCCGTGAACACGAGCGGATCATGGTCGACGCCCGTGAGTCCCGACGCCACAGTGTCAGCGCCGCACGCCGAGCCGCCGTGGTGTGGGCCGTGGTCAGCGGCGGCATGCAGCTTGCCATCGCGGGCAGCCTCGCGTTCGGCGCGTGGCGGGTCGGCGCCGGTGCACTGGAGGTGTCGGGCCTGGTCGCGTTCCTGCTGTACGCCTTCCAACTCGCGCCGCCGGTCACGCAGCTCGCGGCGGATCTCTCGACAATCCAGTCCGGATTCGCGGCGGCGTCGCGAATTCGCGAGGTGGAGGAAATGGAAGTCGAGGAGATCGACGGTGACGACACCGACGGCTCCGACTCCCGCGACAACGTCGTCGTCGGGCTGCCGAGCCGGACAGTCGCACCAGTGGCGCCCGTCCTCGAACTCGTCAACGTCACGGCCCGCTACGCGCCGGGATCCGAACCGGCCCTGCGCGACGTCGACCTGGCCATCCCCTCCCGAGGTCACACCGCCATCGTGGGTCCGTCCGGGGCGGGAAAGACGACCCTGTTCTCCCTGCTGCTGCGCTTCCTGCACGCCGAGGACGGCGAGATCCTCCTCGACGGCTCGCCGTACAGCCAGCTGCCGTTCGATCAGGTGCGGTCGAGGCTCGCCTATGTCGAGCAGGAGACGCCCGTCATCCCCGGCACCGTCCGGTCCAACGTGCAGTTCACCTACCCGGAGGCGACCGAGGACGAGATCTGGGACGCGCTCCGTGCCGTGCACCTCGATGACACGGTCCGTGCGATGGAGAACGGACTCGACACCGACCTCACGTCGACGAACGTCTCCGGCGGACAGCGTCAGCGCATCGCCGTCGCGCGGGCGATCGTGCGGCGTCCCGAGGTGTTGCTGCTCGACGAGGCGACCGCGCAGATCGACGGCCGTACCGAGGCCGCGATCCAAGAGGTCATCACCGAACTCGCGGAGACCGGCGCCGTCGTCACCATCGCGCACCGGCTGTCGACGGTCATCGACGCCGACACCATCCTCGTCATGGAGAAGGGTCGGATTCGGGCACGGGGCACCCACGCCGAGCTGATGCAGTCCGACGACCTGTACCGGGAACTGGTGACCGCCCTGAGGATCTCGACGGACGTGGCACTGGCCGGCTGATGCGGCGACGCGCCGTCGCTCACCGGGTGACGACGGCGCGTCAGCGGTATCCTCGGGCGATGGTGGGCCCGGCGTACGCGAATCCGATTCCCGTCGACGAACGCCGCAGGGCGGGTAAAACCCTGCGGACGAGCGTCCCTCGAACATCCCACGCCCAGTGGGAGCCTGCCAGTGGGCGCCCCGATCCTGTTGTCGTGCTCGAGCAGCAGAACGCACTGCGGGTGCGCGACCTCGTCCCGCTGCGCTACGAACGCATGCTCGTATCGCCGTTCACCTTCTTCCGGGGATCAGCGGGGATCATGGCCTGGGACCTCGCGCACGGCCCGCGCACCGACCTGCTCGTCGAGGCATGCGGGGACGCGCACCTCGCCAACTTCGGGCTTTTCGCCGCCCCCGACCGTCGACTCGTGTTCGACCTCAACGACTTCGACGAGGTGCATCGCGGGCCGTTCGAGTGGGACGTCAAACGCCTCGCCGCGTCCCTCGTCGTCGCCGCACTGGACAACGGCCACAGCGTCGCCGACGCCCGATCCGCGGCGCAGTCCGCGGTTCAGTCGTACTGCGAGCTGATGCGACGGGCAGCGGGAATGACCGCACTCGACATCTGGTACGCGCGTATCGAGGTCGAGGCCGCACTCGAAACGGTGCGCGGCGACTTCAAGAAGTCCCAGATCGGCGTGGCGGAAGCCGCGCTCGCCAAGGCCGAGCGGCGCACCCAGCTCGGCGCGCTGAAGCGGTTCGCGCAGCAGACCGAGGTCGGGTGGCGGATAAAGGAGGAGCCGCCACTGATCGTGCGTCTGCCCTACGAACGGCATGTCGAGGCCACCCGGATGCTGATGGACGCCTTCGCCGACTACCGGGAGACGCTTGCCCCTGATCGTCGGCAACTGTTGCAGCGGTACAGGTTCCAGGACATCGCGCGCAAGGTCGTCGGGGTCGGATCCGTCGGAACGATGTGCCTCATGGCGCTGTTCGTCGGCGACACCGCGAACGATCCGCTGTTCCTTCAGATCAAGGAGGCGCAGAGGTCCGTGCTCGCCCCCTACGTGGAGGGTCAGCACTATCCGGATCAGGGCCAGCGGGTGGTCGAAGGGCAGCGGATGATCCAGAGCGCGTCCGATCCGTTCCTCGGCTGGTTCACCGGCTCCGGTCCGCTCGGCCGCAACTTCTACGTCCGGCAGTTGCGGGACAAGAAGGGTGGCTTCGACGTCGCCACCATGCGCCCCAACGGGATGCGCCTGTACGCGCGCATGTGCGCGATCGCCTTGGTCAAGGCCCACGCCCGCACCGGGGATCCCGTCGCCATCGCCGGCTACCTGGGGTCCGGGACGGCGTTCGAGGAAGCGATCGTCGAGTACGCCCTCGGATACGAGAAGCAGAACCGTGAGGACTACGAGCGGGTGTTGGCCAGCCGCAAGGGTGCACCGCCGGACGCCTGAGCGTCCGGCGGTGCACCACACCGGTCACCAGATCTTGACGCGCTTCTCCGGCTCCAGGTACAGGGCGTCGCCGGGTTCGACGTCGAATGCCTCGTGGAAGCTGTCGAGGTTGCGGACGACGCCGTTGCAGCGGAACTCCGGCGGAGAGTGCGGGTCGACGGCGAGGCGTCGCAGTGCCTCCTCGTTGCGGGCCTTCGTGCGCCACACCTGCGCCCACCCGTAGAACACGCGCTGCAGGCCCGTCAGCCCGTCGAGTTCCGGAGCGTCCTGCCCTTCGAGTGCAATCTTGTAGGCCTCCAACGCGATCGACAGTCCGCCCAGATCGCCGATGTTCTCGCCGATCGTGAACTCGCCGTTGACGGTGTGACCGGGGAGGGCCTTCGGCTCGAACTGGTTGTACTGCGCGATCAGTGCGGTGGTGCGCTTGCCGAACTCGGTGCGGTCCTCGTCCGTCCACCAGTCGACCATGTTGCCGTCGCCGTCGTACTTGGCGCCCTGGTCGTCGAAGCCGTGTCCGATCTCGTGGCCGATCACCGCGCCGATGCCGCCGTAGTTGGCGGCGTCGTCGGCGTCGGCGTCGAAGAACGGCGGCTGCAGAATCGCTGCGGGAAAGACGATTTCGTTCATGCCGGGGTTGTAGTAGGCGTTGACGGTCTGCGGCGTCATGAACCACTCGTCACGGTCGACGGGTCCGCCGAGCTTGGCGAGGTCGCGGTCATGGTCGTGGGCGTATCCGCGACGGTAGTTGCCGACGAGGTCGGTGCCCGAGATCGACAGCCCGGCGTAGTCCCGCCACTTGTCCGGGTAGCCGATCTTCGGGGTGAACTTCTCCAGCTTCGCCAGCGCGGCCTTGCGGGTGTCGGGGCCCATCCACTCGAGATCGGAGATGTTGCGGCGGTACGCCTCCTGCAGGTTCGCCACCAGTTCCTGCATGCGGGCCTTCGCGGCCGGCGGGAAATGCCGCTCGACGTACAGCTGTCCGACGGCCTCGCCGAGCAGATCCTGGACCAGGGTGACGCCGCGCTTCCAGCGCTCCCGGTTCTCCTCCGTCCCCGACAGTGCCTTGCCGTAGAACGCGAAGTTCTCGGCGACCAGTGCCTCCGTCAGATACGGTGCGCGCGAGTGGATCACCTTCCATGCCGTCCACTCCTGCCATTCGGCGAGGGGGCGTCCGGTCCACAGTGCGGTCAGGTTGGTGAGGAAACTCGGCTGCCGGACCACCAGCTCCGCGAACGCCTCGGGTGTGCCTCCGAGCTCGGAAATCCAGGTGTTCCAGTCGAATCCGGGGTTCTCGGCGGCGAGGTCGGCGAGGGTGACGAGGTTGTAGCTCAGCTCGGCGTCGCGTCGCTTCACGACGTCCCAGTGGCCGGCGGCGATCGCCGTCTCCAGATCGAGGATGCGCTCCGCGGCGCCGGCCGGATCGGGACGTCCCGCCAGGGTGAGCATCGCCTCGACGTGCGCGACGAAGGCGTCCCGGATCGGGGCGTGCGCGTCCTCGCGGTAGTAGGACTCGTCGGGGAGGCTGATACCGGACTGCGTCAGGTGCACCAGGTAGCGGGTGGAGTCCTTGGCATCGGTGTCGACGTAGTTACCGATCACTCCGCCGACACCGGTGCGCTGCAGGCGGCCGAGCAGCGCGGCCAGTTCGGTGGTTGTCGTGACGGCGTCGACCGCGGCGAGTTCGTCGGCGATCGGGTCCAGGCCCGCGTTCTCGACCGCGTCGGCGTCCATGAACGACGTGTACAGGTCGCCGATCTGTTGGCCGGCCGTGCCGTCCGCACCTCCGGTGTCGGCGGCCTCGGTGATGATCGCCCGCACGTCGACCTCGGCCTGGTCGTACAGGGTGCGGAAGGCGCCGTCCACGGCCCGGTCGGCGGGAATCACGTAGTTGTCGAGCCACTGGCCGTTGACGTGGGCGAACAGGTCGTCCTGGGCGCGGACGCCCGTGTCGAGGTGGGTGAGGTCGATTCCGGAACGCGTCATGCCCTCCATCATGGCCGCTTCGCGGCTCGTGCGCGGTTTGCGGGTCCAGGACCTCCACGCCGCGCGCGAGCTGGGGGCACCTCCCGCTTGCGGGGGAGAAGTGTCTATACCCCGATGTTGATGGCGCCGCGGTAGCCGTCGTCGGTCTTCAC
The DNA here is from genome assembly GCF_005503035.1 of Rhodococcus sp. Q. Lineage (NCBI taxonomy): Bacteria > Bacillati > Actinomycetota > Actinomycetes > Mycobacteriales > Nocardiaceae > Rhodococcus > Rhodococcus sp. Q. Next base: position 35,716 of record NZ_SCOY01000001.1, on the reverse strand, counting down.
GACGGTCACCATGCCGGACTCGTCGAAGATGTTGTCCGTCGCATTGGTCACGTTGCTCTCCCACCCGGCGTGCTCGTCGTACGGGCTGGTCGCGTAGACCTCGCCGACCAGGTCCTCCTCGAAGAACAGTTGCGTGGTCAGCACCGTTTCCTTGTTGACGTGCACCTTGAGGTGGATGTGCGTCGTCCGGCCCGTGTACCAGCCGGGGAAGATCGTCGTGAACGTCGCGACGCCGTTCGAGTCCGTGGTCTGCGCGCCGCGCAGGTACGTGCCGTCGTCGGTCGGCGTCGACTCGGTGTCGCCGACGCTGTACGAGCCGTTCGACATCTCACCCGACCCCGGGGTGTCGGATCCCCCGGCGCCCGGTCCGCCGTCCCCGCCGGGGCCGCCCTGCGGCGGTGCACCCATCGGCATGTCCCCCGTCGGCGGCTCACCCATCGGCATCTCACCGTTCGGGGGCATGCCACCCGGGGCGCCGCCCGACGGAGGACCGCCGTTCGCGCCCATGGACCCGGACTCGAATCCGGAGTACACGCCGCCCGCGTCGCAGTGCCAGATCTCGACGACCGCGTTCGCGATCCCGCCGCCGCCCTCCGGTGTGCAGGTCGCCGAATCCTGGACTCGCAGAACAAGTTCGAAATTCGCTCCGGGACGGTCCTCGCGGATGTCGTTGCGGATAGAGTCGACGTCGAACCAGTACGGTCCCTGCGTCTCCTCCTTGGTCGCGACGCACTGGGGTGCGCGGGCCAGGAGGGCCAGAGCATCGTCGCCCGAAGTCACTGCCCCGGTCGTCGACGCACCCGCCGTCGTCGACGATGTCGCGGTGTCGGACCCGTTGCCCGAGCACGCGGCGATCAGTCCACTGAGACCGACCGTGCCACCGAGGGCCAGCGCCCTGCGGCGGCTGACTCGTGCGCGACTGCGCTCGACATCCTTGTTCACGTTTCACTCCGATCGCTGTCCGTTGACAGGTTGATCCTGTCGACCGACGCTGTGACCTCGCTCGGACCTACCCGAGAGGTTGCTGTGAGCGTCAGCGCGGGACCGGAACGGGGGTGAGGGTGATCGAGAGCTGGTCCTCGACGCTCTGGCGGAATTCGTCCTCGCAACGTTGGACGGCGGCGCTGTCGTTGCCTGCATCGCGTACACAGTCGACGAAGTCGCGGCCGCCGATCATGGTGAACAGGCCGACGCCGAGCACCGCCAACCCGATCGCCCCGATCACTGCGAGGACGCCGAGGACGATCCCCGCCACCGACATCCCACCGTTGGTGGCCCGCTGCTTCTTGAAGTGCGATCGGCCGACGACGCCGAGGATGATCGCGAGGATGCCGAAGACGACTCCGCCGATGATCGTCCACACGGTGAGTAGAGCCAGAATGCCGAGGATCAGCGCCGCGATACCGGCCCCGTTCCTCGGTGAACTCGGCGGCTGCGGCGGATAACCACCCTGTGCATAGCCACCCTGCGGGTAGCCGGGGGGCGGATAGCCGCCCGGGTACTGCTGGCCGTACTGCTGTGCCCCCGGATACTGCTGGGCGCCGGGATACTGTTGGCCGGGTTGGCCGGGTTGGCCGGGTTGGCCGGGTTGGCCGGGGCCGGATCCGGGCGGGCCGTACTGCGGCGGCTGCCCCTCGGGTGTTCCGTCGGGATTCGGTGGCTGACTCGTCATCGCGCGCTCCTCCGGAAGGCCGGCGCCGGGCGACGCCCGCTCATCGCAGAGTAGACCCGGATGCGTCAGAAAAGCTGGACGCTGGTCTGTGCGCGGGCGAGCAGAATGCCCGAGGTGTCGACCAGTTCGGTGTCGATCAGCGCGAGCCGCCTGCCTGCGCGCACGACCTCGGAGCGCACGCGGACCGGGCCGCCGTCGAGGGCTGGGGACCGCACGAAGTCGATACGCAGATCGAGTACCCGGTAGTCCTGCCCGGCGGCGGTGAGGGTCTGCGACGCCAGACCGGCAGTCACGTCCGACACGGAGATCAGGTTGCCGCCCTGCACTGTTCCCAGGTAGTTCGCCATCCACGACTGTGGGACGAATTCCGCGACGACCCGGCCGCGTTCGACCTCGGTCACCTCGACGCCGAACAGTCCGGCCAGCGGCCCTCGGGCCACCTTGCCCGCCGCGATCGCGGACACGATGTCCAGCCCGGTCAGCTCGGCGAACTCAGCAGGATCCGTGCCCGGCTCGGCCTCCGGGACGGGCAGCGCCTCGCCTCCGAACACGGTGTCGGCGTGGGTCGCGTCGCGCGTGACCGCGACGGATCGTGAGGTCAGTACCGCGAGGGCCTGTCCGTCGGGGCCGGTCAGCTCGCCCGCGGAGAGCCCGATTCCGGTGTCGAGGTCGAGGTGCACGACGTGCCCGCGCGCGAGCACGTCGCCGGTGTCGGGGAGGGGAGCGGCAAGCGTCGCGGTGATCTGCGACAGCACCGTCTGGGTGCCCCGCGGCACGGCCCGCCCGGCGGCGCCGCCCGGGACGCTGTCGACGAGGACGCCGATGGAACCGAGGACGGTGCGGCCGCGATGGTCGTGGAATCGAGAGCCGACCTCCTGCGTGAACTCGATTCGGCCGGGTTCGACGGCACCCTGGCGAGCGCCCATCATCGCCATCAGCCGGTCGACTCGCGGGGTATCGGTAGAGGTCATGACCACTTTTCTATCATTGCCCTTTCAACCTGCCGTTGCCCGGTCAGCTGAGCGGTCGCAGTCGTCCGCGCGAGGAGGACGCCTCCCGGGCCGCTCAGGGCCGACTCGATCAGGACGATCCGGCGCCCCGCTCGCACGACGCGGGCCAGCGCGGTGATGGGCGGGCCGTCGACGGCGGGGGACCGCACGTAGTCGACGGTCTGGTCCTGCAGGGCGTAGTCCTGGCCAGGCGCGGTGAGGGTCTGGGCGAGGAGTCCGTTCGTCAGGGCCGCGGCGGCGAACAGGATGCCGCCCTGCACGGAGCCGACCTGATTGCTCATCCACGGCTCGGGACGCAGCGTCGCCGTCACGGTGTCCCTGCTGATGTCGGTGACGGTGAGTCCGACAAGCCCTGCCAGCGGACCACCGGACACGCTGCCGCCCGCGATGCCCTCGACGACGGCACGGCCGGCCGCGCCGTCGATCGGTGTGACCGGGTCCGGGGCGGGGAAGTCGGTGGTCGGTCCCGGCGCGAGATGGATGTCGTCGCGGGCGGCGCGGCTGACGACGACGCTGCGGGCGAGGAGGTGGACTCGGGTGGCGCCGTCGGCGGTGATCGTGCCGACGGACAGGCCGGTCCCCGATTCGAGATCGAGGTGATCGGTGGCCGCCGTCGCCGTCAGGACACCGGCGTCGGGCAGTGGCGCCGTCGCGACCGCCGTCAACTGCGAGACGACCGTGCGGTTCCCCGCCGGGACCGACGCGAAGAACGCCCCGGCCACCGCCGAGTCGGCGAGGACTCCCACCGAGGCGAGCGTCGTGCGGCCGCGATGGTCGTGGAATCGGACGCCCGCGGCGGCCGTGAGGTCCGTTCCTGCGGGCGACATCGCGAGGACGCGCACACCCATCATGGTGTTCAGGGGATCGACGCCGCGGGGTCGAGCCGGGGTGGTGGTCATGCAGTCATGGTTAGCAGGGGTGCGCCGATCACCGTCCCGGATTCCCGATCGACGGGACGGTGATGCGCCGCGTCAGCCGCCGAGTCGCCCGTGCATCTCCCAGATCAGGACTTCGGTGTCGCGGTCGGTCGCGGTGAGCCGCTGTCCGCCCGTCGCGGTGAACCGCACCGCGTCGCCTTCGGACAGGCGACCGGCGCCCTCGAGCTCCGCCTCCCCTTCGGCGACGAAAAGGTGCAGGTAGGGCGCCTCCGGCAGGGTGACGGTGTCGCCTGCCTGCATCCGCGCGACGTACAGGGCGGCACCCGAATTGTTGATGCTGATCGCCGATCCGCCGCGGTGCTTGCGCATCCCCGACGCCACCGGCACGAGACCGCCGCGCATCAACTCGTCCTCGACTTCGAGTTGCTCGTAGCCGGGGGCGACACCCGCCTCGTCGGGTAGCACCCACATCTGGATGAACCGGACCGGTTCGGAGTGTTCGGGGCTCGCGGAGCCGGCGAGCCGCCACGAGTCGTTCTTCTCGGAGTGCAGGATGCCTGTGCCCGCGCTCATCCGCTGCGCGAGCCCCGGATAGATCACGCCCGCATGACCCATCGAATCCTGGTGCACGAGCGATCCGCGCAGCACCCACGTCACGATCTCCATGTCGCGATGCGGGTGGGTGTCGAACCCCTGACCTGGTGAAACGATGTCGTCGTTGTGGACGAGCAGCATGCCGTGATGGGTGTTGTCGGGATCGTAGTGCTGGCCGAAGGAGAAGGAGTGCTTCGAGTCGAGCCAGGCGATCTGCGTGGAGAGCCGATCCTGGGCACGCCGGATGTCGACGCGAGGCGTCGTCGCTGCCGTCATATGTACCTCCTTCGAGAACCTCGCCCTCCAACATAACCAGGCGATTCGCCGTTGCCTTCTCTCGTGATCGCTCCGATGCCTGAACGTTGCGGTAACCAGGTGTTCACACAGCTGTGTCATCGGTGGTGATGCGGCCCGGTGTCTGCTGCGGTGACGATCACCGCACTCCGGCGTGCATCTCCCAGATCAGCACCTCTGCCGCCTCGATCGCGGTGACGCGCTGGCCGCCGGAGTCGGTGAGCCGCAACGAGTCTCCGTGGTCGAGCCGGCCCGCGCCTTCGACGTCGACCGCGCCGCGTGCGACGAACAGGTGCCCGTAGGGGGCGTCGGGGATGGTCACCGACCGGCCGGGTTGCAGCCGTGCGGCGTGTAGCCCGGCGTTGCGGTTGCGGAGTCCGATCGCCGCGTCCCCACGGTGTCGCGGTAGCCCGGAGGCGACGACGATGAGTCCGCCCGCGTCGAGTTCGTCACCGATCGGCAGCTCCTGATAGCTGGGCTCGATGCCGAACTCGTCCGGCGGAACCCACATCTGCACGACGTGGACGGGTTCGGAGACGCGGGTCCCGTCGGTGCGCACCCAGTCGTTGCGTTCCGAGTGGAAGATGCCCCGGCCCGCGCTCATCCGTTGCGCGAGACCGGGATACACCACCCCGGAGTGCCCTTCCGAATCCTGGTGGACCAGCGAACCGCTGAGCACCCAGGTGACGATCTCGGCGTCCCGGTGCTGGTGGCTGTCGAAGCCCTCGCCTGCGTCGACGATGTCCTCGTTGTTCACCACCAGCAGTCCGTGTGCGTGCTCGGCGGGGTCGAAGTTCCCCGCGACGGGCATGCTGTGCCGAGAGTCGAGCCAGCCGTACCGCAGGTGTCGGCGTTCGCCCGCGCGCTGGATCACCAGTTCGGCCACCGCGTCAGCTCAGGGTTTCGTGTGCGGCTGGGATCGACCCGAGGCGTCCGGCCTGGAAGTCCTCGAACGCCTGGATGACCTCGGCCTTGGTGTTCATGACGAACGGTCCGGCCATCGCGACGGGTTCACGGATCGGCCTGCCGCCCAGGATGAACACCTCGAGCGACTCGGTGCGCGAGTCCTGCGTGTCGGCCGCCCCGATGGTGATGGTGTCGCCACGCCCGAAAACGGTGGTCTGGCCCATGTGCACAGGCCGCCGCTCGGTACCGACGGTCCCGTCGCCCGCGAGGACGTAGGCGAGAGCGTTGAACTCGGGATTCCAGGGCAGCGTGACGCTCGCTCCGGGCGCGATGGTCGCGTGCAGCAGTGTGATCGGGGTGTAGGTGGAGCCGGGGCCCTGGTGGCCGTCGAGTTCGCCCGCGATGACGCGGATCAGGCCACCGCCGTCGGGGGACGACAGCAGGGCCACCTTGGATCCGGTGATGTCCTGGTAGCGCGGGGCCGCCATCTTGTTGTCCTTCGGCAGGTTCACCCACAACTGGACTCCGTGGAAGAGGCCGCCGCTCATGACGAGCTTCTCCGGCGGGGCTTCGATGTGCAGGATGCCGCCACCCGCTGTCATCCATTGAGTGTCGCCGCCGCTGATGACGCCTCCGCCACCGTTGGAGTCCTGGTGTTCCATCGTCCCGTCGATCATGTAGGTGACGGTCTCGAAGCCGCGATGCGGATGCCACGGTGTGCCCTTCGGCTCACCGGGGGCGTAGTTCACCTCGCCCATCTGGTCCATGTGGATGAACGGGTCGAGATGACGCATCTCGACTCCCGCGAAGGCGCGCCGGACGGGGAAACCCTCGCCCTCGTAGCCGGTCGGGGCGGTGGTGACCGCCAGGACGGGCCGCGGCGTCGCGTCGGGAGTGGTCTCGCTCAGGCGCGGCAGGGCGAGGATGTTGTCGACGGTCACGGCGGGCATGGTGTGCTCCTCGGGTCGATGTCAGGCGTGTAGTTGAGAGATAAACTACTTTCATCCGGGGTCAACGCGTGGAGGCGGGAGGTATTCCCGGCCGTGTCAGCCCGTCATCGCGGCGAGGTGTCGAAGCACATTGGGGTACCGCTGCGTGTGTGCGCCGCCGTTGAGGTCGAGCGAGGCGCCCGTCATCCAGCTCGCCTGATCGGACAGCAGGAACGAGATCGCGTTCGCGACGTCGTCGGGATCGCCCGCTCGGCCGAGGGGGATGTTCTCCACGAAGTCCTCGACCAGGCCCGGGACCAGTGACGCTCCCGCGGTCAGCGGGGTCGGGACGAAGCCCGGTGACACCGCGTTCACCCGAATCCGACGCGGGCCGAGTTCGAGCGCGGCGACCTCGGTGAGCATGAGGACCCCGGCCTTGGCCGCGCAGTAGGCGCCCATCGCGACGCCCGGCTGGCGACCGTTCAGTGATGCGATCAACGCGATCGCGCCCCCCTCGCCCATCACCTTCGCGGCCTCGCGCAGAACCAGGAACGACCCGGTCAGGCAGACGTCGACGGTGTCCTGCCAGTCGTCGACGGAGAGGTCTACGAGCGCTCCCGGGCGGGAGATCCCCGCGCAGTTCACGACGGCGTCCACCGAGCCGTGCTCGTCGCGAACACCCTCGAACAGCGCGCGAACGCTCTTCTCGTCGCTGACCTGGACGTGCCGTGCCACGGCCGAGCCGCCCAGCTCGGCGGCTCGCAGCGCCGCCGCCTCGGTCTCGACGTCGGCGATCACGACGACATCACCCTGAAAGTGGAGTAGTTGCGCGGTCGCCCACCCGAGGCCGGAGGCGCCGCCCACGATCACCGACACCCGCTGAGTTCCCGTCGCGTACGCGCTCAATGCCCACTCCCCTCGATGAGACCTGGATCACTTGCTGGACAAGTATTCATGCAAGTGTCTAGTTGTCAACAGAGGTGGTGGCTAGCATCACGGGGCATGACGACCCCGTTGAAAGGGCGCGCAGTACGGGTTGGTGATCTCGTCTTCGACGTCTCCGTCGCAGGTGAGGCGGAGGGGGCGCCGGTGGCTCTGTTGCTGCACGGGTTCCCGCAGAGTTCGGCCTCCTGGGACCTCGTTGTCCCGCAGTTGGCGGACGCCGGTGTCGCGACGCTCGCCCCCGATCAGCGGGGCTACTCGCCGGGAGCCCGGCCCGGCGACGTCGACGACTACCGACTCGACGCGCTGGTCGGCGACGTCCTCGGCCTGTGTGATGCGCTGGAGTTGGATCGGGTGCATCTCGTCGGGCACGACTGGGGAGCGATCGTGGCCTGGACCGTCGCAGCTCGCCATCCCGACCGCGTCGCTGCGCTGACCGCGCTGTCCGTGCCCCATCCTGCGGCCTTCGCGTGGGCGATTCGGCAGGACCCCGAGCAGCGAGAGAAGTCGGGCTACATGGAGTTCTTCCAGCAGACCGGTCCCGCCGAGGACCTTCTGCTGGCAGACGACGCGGCTGGTCTGCGGATCGGATTCGGCGATGCTGTTCCCGCCGGCCTGGCCGACCGGCACATCCGGCTGCTCGGCGAGCCGGGGGCGATGACCGCCGCCCTCAACTGGTACCGGGCGAAGGGCGACGACTGGGCCGCGGTGCCGCCCGTCGCGGTGCCCACCACGTTCTTGTGGGGCAGCGACGACATCGCCGTCATGCGTTCGGGAGTCGATCGCTGCGGTGAATTCGTCACCGGTGAGTACGAATTCGTCGAACTCGACGGAGTCGGTCATTGGCTTCCGGAGGAGGTGCCCGGGGAGGTGGCGACAGCGGTGCTGGCCCGGGTCCACGGCGGCGCGCGACTGGACTAATCGGACCGAGAATAAATTTGGACCGAGTTCAGGAATCGGCGTACGCTCGGAGGGTGACCCAGACTCCCGGCCTGCGTGCGGCCAAGAAGCTCGACACGTGGCGATCGCTCCGCGCCGCCGCGATCGACCTGGTGACCGCACGCGGATTCGACGACGTCAGCGTCGAGGAGATCGCGGCCGCCGCCCGAGTCTCGAAGAGCACCCTCTTCAACTACTTCCCGTCCAAGGAAGCGCTGCTCCTCGACCCCGACCCCGAAGACCCGGACCGCTGGCGGGCCCTCGCCGCCGCCCGGCCCGACGACGAACCGGTCTGGGTGTCGGTGCGCGAGATCATCGTCGGCGCGGTGTGCGGCGACGAGGCGAAGCTCCTCACCCGCAAGACGATGATCGAGCAGTGCCAGGCGCCGCTCGAACCCGCGCTCGCCGCGAGCGAACCGTTCCGCCGATTCCTTCGTGACTGGGTCGCGGGCAGGCTTCCCGACGACCCGATCCTGACCGCGCTCGTCGTGAACTCCACGTTCGCGGTCGCGCACACCGCGTACCGCGCGTGGCGACCCGAGGACGGTCACGCCCGTTTCGAGGACCAGCTGCGCTACGGATTCGACACCCTCGGTGCCGGACTGCTCGCCATGGGGGTGGCGACGTGACCACCCTGCTCGAGAAGCTGCACGGCGTCGAACCCTTCATCGCCTACCTGGTCGTGAGCGGTTTCGTGTTCTTCGAGGACGCGTTGCTGATCGGGTTCGTCGTCCCTGGCGAGACCGCGGCGATCGCGGGCGGCGTGATCGCCAGCCAGTCGCACGCGCACCTGTGGGTGATGATCGCCGCCGTCGTGGTCGCGGCCGTGCTCGGCGACACCGTCGGGTTCGGTATCGGCAGGCGATTCGGTCCGCAAGTGCATCGGCTTCCGCTGATCTCCGGTCAGCGCTTGGACCACGCCGCGGATCTCCTGCGGAGACGCGGTGGCCCCGCGGTGTTCCTGGGCCGATTCGTGGCTTTCGTTCGCACGGCGATGCCCGCGCTCGCAGGCATGAGCGGCATGCCGTACCGCAGGTTCCTCGGCTTCAACGTCGTCGCCGCGACCCTCTTCGGTTCGGTGAGTGTCCTGGTCGGCTATGCGGTGGGAAACTCGTACGCCACAGTCGAATCCGTTCTCGGCGGAGGTGTCTGGGTGATTCTGGGGGTACTCGCCACCGCCGCGGTGGTGTGGGGGATACGGCGCCGGATCCGTGTTCGGCGTGAGGCGTCCCACGACCAGGAGTCCACCGCCTTGCTCATGGGGAACTGTCCCAGCGGCAGCTGAGATTTCCGCATCCTCAGAGATCTCTCACCGATCACCACCCGTCGACCACACGAATCGGCGGTACCTTCGGGCGTCATGCCTCTCTCCTCCGCGCCGTATGTCCGCCGACTGTGGGCCGCGACAGTCGTTGTCGCCGTTGCCGTTGTCGCAGTGTCGGGTGTCCTGCTCGCCCTGCGGTCGCCGGAGCCCCCACACATCGTCGCGGTGGTGAACGAGGACACCGGTCCGGTGGGCGCGAAGGTCGCGTCCGCGCTCACGGCTTCGGACGACTTCGAGTGGGAGGTTGTCGACGCGGCCCCCGACGTCACCGCGGAACACGTTGCCGTGGTGTCCATTCCATCCGACTTCACCGACCGGATCTCGGCGCTGGGCGGCGCGAACCCGCAGCAGGCCCAGGTGGCGATCGAACGGGGGCCCGAGGCCGACGATGCGCAGGTGTCGGAGCTGACGGCGTCGGTCTCCGCGACGACCTCGGCGGCCGGTATCCGTGACCTCCTGTCGGGCGTCGCGTCGGCCCGCTCCCAACTGCAGCAGGCGACGCTGCCCGCGCAGATCCTGACCAGCGCGACCGCGGCGGCCGAGAAGCAGGCGCAGGAAATGCTCGGCGGTGTCGACGACATCCTTCCGCTGTTGCAGACCGCCAACGACGGTGCGAACCAGCTCGCCGACGTCGCGGGGCAGGTCTCGGGAATGGTGGACGGCGCACGGGGACCCGCGGCCGAGGCGTCCGCGCGACTGTCCGAACTCGGGATGACCATCGGGGACGTGAACGCCGGCGCCGCGGAACTCGAGACCGGGCTCACCGCAGCCGCAGGCGTCCTCCGGTCAACGGGAGTCGACGCCGCCGCGGCGGACACGCTCGACCGCACGGCAGCCGACCTGACGGCGCTGACCGCGCAACTGTCCGAGATCACCGCACTGCTCGGCACCGACGTGGGGGACGGCACCGATCTCGGTGCGGCTCTGGACAGCGGCTTCCGTCAGGTCGAGGGCATGTCCGCGCAGCTGTCGAGCGCGGGAGCCCAGTTGCAGTCCGGGATCGGACCGATCGCCGCGCAGGCACCGGACCTGGTGGCGGGCGCGACCGATCAGGTCCTCGCGGGCGTCACCCAGCTCAAGACGGTGTCGGCCACGTTGAGCGCCCAACTCGGCGAGGGCATCGGAGCGATCCCGCTCCAGGGCGGTGTCGCGGCGGTGTCGTCGAGTCTCGCGTCCCCGGTGGCGGTGACCCTCGCAGGCGAACCGTCCTCGGGGCCGCTGCTGACCGCGAACACGCTGATGGTCGCGTTCGCCGCGACGACGATCGTCCTCGCCGCGGCGCTCGGTTGGCAGTATTCGGGCCGGTCGATGCGTCATAGTGAGGCATGAAAATTCTGCGGCCACTGACGGTGGCGACGACGGCGGCGGTCGGCCTCGTGCTCGTCGCCGGATGTTCCAGCGGTTCGACCTCCGGGGACTCCGGGTCCGTGCCGCCGGGTATCAGCACCCAGGCGGTCGGGACGGTCACCGCGGCGCCCGACACCGCGACCGTCGTGCTCGGGGTGCAGACGCAGGCCGCGACCGCGGACGCCGCTCTCGCCGCGAACGCCGAACGCGCCACCGCGTTGATCGACAGTCTCAAGGCGAAGGGCGTCGCGGAGGGCGACATCGCCACCAGCGGACTGTCGGTGCAGCCGACGTTCGGTAACTCGTCGTCGGACATCACTGGTTACCAGGTGACCAACCAGGTCACCGCGACCGTCCACGACATCACGGGGGCCGGTGAGCTGATCGACGCCGCAGCCGCCGCGGCGGGTGACGCAGTGCGCGTGCAGTCGCTGTCGTTCTCCGTCGACGACGACAGCGACCTGCGGGCCAAGGCGCGCGCGAAGGCCGTCCAGCAGGCTCAGACGCAGGCCGGCCAGATCGCCGACGCCGCGGGGGTCTCGCTCGGCGCCGTCCGGTCGATCACGGAGGTCTCGGCGGAGGCGCCGGCGCCGATGCAGGGACGGATCATGAGCGACCAGATGGCCTCGACGCCAGTCCAACCGGGAACCCAGGACCTCACCGTCACCGTCTCGGTGGTCTACGACATCGACTGACGGCCGGGCTCGACCTCCCAGCGGCGTGGATCGCACTCGAGGTTGCGGCGATCCCACTGCGCGAGGTCCGCTGCCGCGGCGTAGGTGCTCTGCAGGAACTCTGCGACCGCGGCATCGGGATCCGTTGCCGTGCGGGCCTTTTCGTACGGGAAGAGGAACTGCCGGAAGTCGGAGTTGTAGAAGGCGCCGTCCGGCCCGACCGCAGCGTCGGCGAATCCGTCCGGTTCGGGATACGCGTACGCGTAGAACGCGCCCTCCTCGCCGCCGCCCGGCCAGAAGCCGCAACTGCTCAGTTCACGCGAATACCCCTCGACCATCACCCAGTCGGCGCAGTTCGGCGCGCCCCCGGGATGAGGGGGAGCGCTCCGACCCGAGAATCGGGTGCACGCGAGATCGAATGAACCCCAGAAGAAGTGGACCGGGGACACCTTGCCGATGAAATGCGCGCGGAATGCGCGCATCACCCGGTCAGCCTGCACGAGCTGGCGCCAGAACAGTGTCGCGGCGTCGGGGTCGTACGACGAGTGGACCCGGTCGTCGGCGAAGGGGATTGCCGGATCGACCTCGTTCGGCGTCGCGTTGATCGGCGCGTCGACACCCAGGACGGTGAGTGCCTCCAGCACCTCGCCGTAGAACCGCGCCACCGGTTTCGGCTCGAGTGCGACGGTCGCGATTCCCCCGTCGCTCGTGCGCAGCACGAGTGCGTGATCGACGAAGTCGAACTCGATGTCGAGCATGCGTGTGCCGGCGGGGATCGCGCCCGTCGCCAACCCGCGCGCCGAGACGTAGAACGTCACCTGCCACCAGTGATTGATCAGCGGGGACAGCGTCATGCGGACCTTCCCCACGATCTGCGTCCACATGTGCAGGGTGTCGCGGGTCGGCGTCCAGTCGTCCACACGCAGTGACGGCCACGAACCGTCGGAGTCGTTCCGGTCGGTCATCGCGTCTCCCTCGATTGCTCGGGGCGAAGAGAACGAAGAGGTGTTCTCGAGTCTAGGCCAGGCCTATCGTGGGGGCGTGGCGCACACACAGGACTCCTTCACCGGTAATCACGGCACCCGGATCGACTACGACGTCTGGACGCCCGACGGCGACCCCGTCGCCCTGCTCGTCCTCGCGCACGGGCTCGGAGAGCACGCGAGGCGCTACGACCATGTCGTCGCGCGACTGCTCGACATCGGGATCGTCGTGTACGCGCCCGACCACCGCGGCCACGGCCGCTCCGGCGGCAAGCGGGTCGAACTCAAGGAGTGGCGGGACTTCACCGACGACCTGCACCGAGTCTTCGACATCGCTCGCGCGGCGCACCCCGGGCTGCCCGTCTATCTGCTCGGGCACAGCATGGGCGGCGCGATGGCGCTCGACTACGCCCTCGACCACCAGGACGACCTCGCCGGCCTGATCCTGTCCGGGCCTGCCGTCGACGTCACGTCCGGCACGCCCGCGATCGTCGTCACGCTCGGAAAGTTGCTCGGCAAGTACCTGCCCGGCCTGCCGGTCGAGAACCTCGATTCCAACCTCGTCTCCCGCGACCCGAAGGTCGTCGCCGCATACAACGCCGACCCGCTCGTCCATCACGGCAAGGTCCCGGCCGGAATCGCCCGCGGCATGATTGTCAACGCCGAGTCGCTCCCCGCGCGCCTGCCGTCGCTGAAGCTGCCGCTGCTCCTGCTGCACGGTGAGCAGGACGGCCTCGCCAAGGTCGACGGCAGCCGGATGATCGCGTCCACCGCCGGTACGTCGGACCTCACCTACAAGGAGTATCCGGGTCTCTACCACGAGATTCTCAACGAACCCGAGCAGGACGAGGTGATAGCCGACATCACCGGGTGGCTCACGGCGCACCTGAGCTGACGCCGTGTCCCAGTTGACGCATCGCATCATCGCGGTGAACGGAATCGACCTGCACATCGCCGAACAGGGCATCGGGCAACCGGTCGTGCTGTGCCACGGCTTCCCCGGACTCTGGTTCACGTGGCGACACCAGATCGACGCGCTGTCGCGGGCCGGCTATCGCGTGATCGCCCCCGACATGCGCGGGTACGGACGCAGCAGCGCGCCCGCCGAGTCGAGTGCATACGACCGCGTCCACACCGTCGGTGACATGGTCGGCCTGCTCGACGCCCTCGACCTCGACCAGGCCGTGTTCGCCGGCCACGACTTCGGCGCGCACCTCGTGTGGGACCTGCCCGCGTGGGCACCCGGACGGGTACGGGCGCTGATGCAGCTCAGCGTCCCGCGCACGCCGCGGCTGCCGGTGCAGCCCAGTGTCGGCTTCGCGTACCTGGCCGCGCGGCATTTCGCGCACGTCCACTACTTTCAGGAGGTCGGCGTCGCCGACGCCGAACTGAACGGGCATCCGCGCGAGTTCCTCGCGAAGATCCTGCACGCCCTGTCCGGCGCCAACCGGTACCTCGACTGCTGGGACTTCCCGTCCGAGGGCAACGGCTACCTCGACGTCCTGCCCGAGCCGCCCGCGCTGCCATGGAACTGGCTCAGCGAGGACGAATTCGACTACTACGTCAGCGAATTCACGCGAACCGGCTTCACCGGCGGACTCAACTGGTATCGCGCCGAGGACGCCGTGTGGGAGCAGAACGCGGCGCTGCACGACAAGCCGATCGACGTGCCGACCGTCTTCGTCGCGGGCGCGAAGGACCCCGTGCTGGAGATGATGGGGCGCGACCCCTTCGCCGCGATGCGGGCCCTGGTGCCGGGACTGGTCGGCACCCACGTCGTCGACGGCGCGGGCCACTTCGTGCAGATGGAGAAGCCCGCCGAGGTCACTGCCATCTGGCTCGACTTCCTCGCGAGCCTCGACGCCTGACGCCCGCTCCGTCTGGATCCTGCTTGTTCCTGAATGGCCCATCCATTCGGTCAGACCGAATGGATGGGCCATTCAGGAAGAAGTGGTGGGGCTACTTGATGGTGGCCAGCGACGCGAGGGTGGCCGAGCAGGCGTCGGCGAGTTCGGCGCCCTTCTTGTCGAAGTGCGCGGTGAAGAAGTCGGCGTGGTCGGCGTGGTCGTGGAAGTGGTGCGGGGTGAGCACGGCGGAGAACACGGGCACGTCGGTGTCGAGCTGGACGCGCATGAGGCCGTCGATGACGGCGGTGGCGACGAAGTCGTGGCGGTAGATGCCGCCGTCGACGACAAGTCCGGCGGTGACGACGGCGTCGATGCGTCCGGTGCGGGCGAGCCGCTGCGCGTGGAGGGGGATCTCGAAGGCGCCGGGCGTCTCGTAGAACTCGATGTCGGCGGGGTCGTGTCCGAGTTCACGCCAGCGGGCGACGAAGGCGTCGCGGGCGTGGTCGACGATGGACCTGTGCCAGGTGGCCTGAACGAACGCAATGGTCATGGGCAAATGCTAGTCCCGGACCGCCCGATCGGTGGCCTCGCCTTCCGGTGCGCTGGACCGTGTGCGAAAGGTTCTGGTGGACGGTCGTTCTCGGCAACCGCCCCTAACCTACGGTACCGTAGGTAGCGTGACCAAGCCCGACGTGACCCTCGAGAACTCCGACGCCGTCTACGACTACTACCTCGGGCACCGTCAGAACCGGCTGCTCGCGAAGGCCGCCTACGCGACGCTGGCCGCGAAGTTCCGGCCGCGGGTGCGGTACGCGGATGGTGCGCGTGACGCGATCCGGGCGCTCGTGCGCTCGAACACCAGCCTGGTGCTGTCGGTCAACCACCTGTCCGAGTCCGATCCGTACACGGTCGCGGCGGCGGCGTGGCGTAGTCCGCTGCGCACGGTGATCGGGCGTACCCGCGTGCTGGCGAAGGACGAACTGTTCGAGGAGCGGAAACTGCGGGACCGGATCGACCTGATGGGCTCGATACCGGTGTTCCGTGGCAAGAACCACGGCATGCGGGCCGTCAACGCCGCAGGTCAGCAGATGATGGACGTGTGCGCGACGCGGATGAGCCGCGGTGACAGCGTCGCGATCTTCCCGGAGGGCACGTGCAACGAGGGCGACCCGACTCGGCTGCAGTCCGTAGGCAGCGGCGTCGGGCACATCACGAGCCGGGCGATCAAGCTCGGTGTGACGCCCGCGCTCCTGCACATGGGCATCAGCTACGCCGACGACGTCAGGAACGCGAGCGTCTACTTCTCCGAGCCGGTCACCGACCTGCCGGACAAGCCCGCCGCCATCGCTCGGCTCGTTCACGACCGACTGCAGGAGGCCGTCGACGGGGCCGTCGCGTACGGCCGTCGGTAAGCTGGCGCCGACCCGTCTGGAGGACGACCATGCAGCAAGTGGATGTGGCAGCACTGGAGCAGGCACTCGCCGCCGGTGCCGCGTTGATCGATGTGCGTGAGGCCGACGAGTACGCGCAGGCCCGCGTCCCCGGTGCGGTGCTGGTTCCGCTCAGCGAGTTCACGGCCCGCCTGGGCGACATTCCGTCCGTCGACACCCTGTACGTGATCTGCGCGAAGGGTGGGCGTTCCGCGCAGGTCGTCGACTACCTCGGTCGGACCGGCGTCACTGCGGTGAACGTCGCGGGTGGCACCGACGCCTGGATCGCGTCGGGCCGCGCAGTCGACTCCGGCAACTAGCGCCAGGCGCGCGAGTACGCGTCGATCTCCGATTCGCGGGCGGCGCGTCGCTTGTCGTTGTCCAGGTCCATCGGCAGGCCGTTCTTCTGCAGGCGACGCGCCCGGTTCTGGTGGATGTAGACGATCGAGTAGAAGACGGCGAGGCTGACGCCGAGCAGCACCATCGACGCACGCAGCCACACCGGGCCGGGGAACAGCATGAACAGCACGTACAGCGGGACGAACGGGACCTGCGCGCGCAGCATGTGCCGGACGAAGTAATGGTCGCCCGTGATGTCGTTGAGCACCCAGTCGTTCATCGACTCGGGCAGCTTCGCACCGAACGTGTACGCGATCCACTGCAGCGGGTTGGGGCGGGTGACGCCCATCTTTCCGGTCATGCGAGTGCTCCTGCCTTGAGTGCTGCCTGGTTGATGTCGGTGAGTACGCGGTGCAGTTCTTCGAGCTGCGGGAGCCCGACGCCGAGTGCCGCGACGACGGCCGGGGGGATCTTCTCGGCCTCGGTACGCAGTGCGCGGCCGGCGTCGGTCAGGTCGACGACGAGTGCGCGCTCGTCCTCGGCGCTGCGGGTGCGGGTGATCAACCCGGATGCCTCGAGGCGCTTGAGTAGTGGCGACAGCGTCGGTGAATCCAGTTGCAGCGCAGCACCGATCGCCTTGACGGACATCGGCGCCTCGCCCCAGAGCGCGAGCATCACCAGATACTGCGGATGGGTGAGGCCCATCGGCTCGAGCAGTGGTCGGTAGACGGAGAGCACGGCCCGATTCGCGACGGCCAGCGCGAAGCAGACCTGGCGGTCGAGTGCGAGTGGGTCGGCGGCGGTCGCGGTCATGGATTGGAGTGTACACGAATAGTTAGGGCACTAACTATATCCGGACTCGAACTTTCTTCGAGATCGGCGGGCGGGCGCACGGTTTGGGGGTAAAGTGAGTGGTACTTACGGTGACACACACTTTTCGGAAGGGTGGCTCGTGGACGGAACGACGCAGTTCGACGCGGTGATCGTCGGCGCCGGGTTCGGCGGCATGGGTGCGGCGATCGCGCTCAACCGCCTCGGCATGACCAACCTGGCCATCCTCGAAAGGGAAGACGACCTCGGCGGCACCTGGCACGTCAACCGCTACCCGGGCCTCGCCGTCGACATCGCATCGGTCACCTACTCGTACTCGTTCGAACCCAACCCGCACTGGTCGCGGCTGTTCGCGCCGGGCTCCGAGCTGAAGGCGTACGCCGACCACGTCGCCGACAAGTACGACCTGCGCCGCTACATGCGGTTCGGTGCGGTCGTCTCGGGCGCCCACTGGGACGACGACGCCCGGCACTGGGTGGTGTCGATCGACGGGCAGGAACCGGTCACGGGACGCTACCTGCTGACCGCCACCGGCTTCCTGTCGCAGCCGCACCTGCCCGACATCGAGGGCATCGACAACTTCGCGGGCCGCGTCGTGCACACCACCGCGTGGGACGACACGATCGACCTCACCGGCACCCGGGCCGCCATCATCGGGACCGGCGCGACCGCCGTGCAGCTGATCCCCGAGGTCGCGCGCAAGGCCGCCGCGCTCACCGTCTACCAGCGCACCCCGATCTGGGTGGTACCCAAGCTCGATGCCCCGATTCCCGCTGCCGTGCGCCGACTGTTCGCGAAGGTGCCCGCCACTCAACGCGCCGCCCGCGCCGTCAGTGACGGACTGCTCGAGGGCCTGATGGTCACCGCGGTCCTGCACTACAAGCAAGCGAAGATCCTCAACAAGATCGCCGCCGCGGCGTCCCGGCTGTTCCTGCGTACCCAGGTCGGTGACGCGAAGCTGCGCCGCGCGCTGACCCCGGACTACGACTTCGGCTGCAAGCGACCCACGTTCTCCAACAGCTACTTCCGCACCTTCACCCGGCGGCACGTGAACCTGGAGACGACATCTATCGACCATGTCGAAGCGGACGGTATCGTCACCGTCGACGGGCGCAAGACCGAGATCGACACGCTCGTCCTCGCGACCGGCTTCAACCTGTGGGACGTGAACTTCCCCGCCATCGAGGTCGTCGGACGTGACGAGCGCAACCTCGGAAAGTGGTGGCGTGACAACCGGTTCCAGGCCTACGAGGGTGTCGCCGTGCCAAAGTTCCCGAACTTCCTCACGCTGGCCAGCCCGTACTCGTACAGCGGCCTGTCCTACTTCACGACCATCGAATCGCAGATGGCGCACATGACGCGGTTGTTCGGGGAGATGAAGCGTCGCGGCGCCGACGTGTTCGAGGTGACCGACCAGGCCAACGCCCACTTCCTCGACCGGATGACGGCGAACCTCGACGACTCCGTCTTCTACGCGGGCAGTTGCTCCACGTCGCGCAGTTACTACTTCAACCCGCAGGGTGAAGCGGCGCTGCTACGGCCGACGTCGACGGCCAACGCGTTCAAGGAGGCCAACTCTTTTCCGCTCGACGACTACACGCTGAGCTCACCGGCCGTCGTGGGCTGAGCTCGGGAGGACAGGCGGTCGTCGTGACCGGACACCCCTGTGGTCACCGTGACCTGCAGTCACCCGTGGCCGTCAGTCAGCGGGGCGCAGAGGTGGCGCGGGCGATGACGGACTTCGTGGCGTCGATGACCGAGTCGGGGCGCTGGGTCTGGACGTAGTGGGTGGTGCCGGGAACGGTGACCACTTCGGCACCGGGAATGCCCGCGGCGAACGCGGCCTGCGACTGCGGCCAGATGTCGTTGACCTTCTGCAGCGACTCGGCGGTCACGTTCGGTGGCAGCTGATCGGGTATCGGGTTGGGTTCGCCCCGCACCACGACGGCGACCGGGATGTCCGGCAGCGGCGGCGCCGCCTCGATCCGATCGAACAACTCGTCCACGCTGTAGGCCTCGGCCTGGTAGCCGGAGGGGTAGGAGTCCGGCGGCATCCGGAGGTCGGCGAACAGCGCCCACTCCGTCGGTGCGAGCATCGACCGCAGTTCCGGCTGCGCGGCGTCGACGGTCACCAGGCCCTGCGCCTCGTCCGGGTAGGTGCGGGCGTAGAGCAGGCTCAGGGCGCCACCGAGCGAGTGTCCGACCAAAACGAGCGGGCCCTGTTCGCCGGCGATGGCGAGTAGTTCGTGCAGTTCGGCGACCACGTCCGCGGTGTTCCGGGGCATCGGTACCTGGTCGCTGCGAGCCGGACTGTCGGTGGGTGAGGGGACGAGCGTGCCGCCGGAGTCGGTGGTGGTGGTGAGCAGGGCCCCTGGGCGGTCGTAGGCACACACCCGGGTGGACGTGGCCAACCCGGGCAGCACCGCGGGCGGGTACGCCTCCGCGAGACTCCAGATATCGGCGGCGTTGCCGTAACCGGACTGCAGGACGACGGTGGGGCTGCCGGTGCCGCGGCACTCCAGGTACAGCCCGCGGCCGTCGCTGATGCGGACCGTCTCCGCGATGTCGTGCCCGGCCGACTCCGGCGTCGTGACATCGGCACCACAGGACGTCAGGGCGAAGGCCAGGAGGACCGCCACGGACGTGGCCGCAAGGCAACCACTGCGATCGGACGTAGGCACCTCCGGTGTGGGGAGGAGGACACGTGGTCTGGGTCGGCCGTCGAGGGCCACCATCCTGGAATCGTATAGCGGTCGCGGGTGCGGTGCAGCCCGCACGGCGGGCAGGCCCAGGTGCTCGGCAGGGAGGCGGGGACCACGGCCCGTGCTGCCACGCGCTAACGGCGGGGGACGGCGTTCGGGATCTCGAGCACCGATCCGGCGTGCGTGGTCACGTACACGCTGTCGCGGCTGTACCCGGCTCCCTCGGCGCCGACCGAAATGCCCGCGGGGAGAACGAGTCCCGACGCGATCGCGCAGTGCGTACCGTCCGGATCGATACGCCACACCTGGCCGCCGAAATAGGTTGCGGCGTAGAGGCGTCCGGCCGAGTCGATGTCCAGGTCGTCGAAGAACACCCACTCGAGCCCTGCCGGGGGCCGGAAGTGGACGCGCGACTCGGCGGTCTCGGTGTCGATGGCCACGATGCTCGTGTCGCCTGTCGACACGTTCGCGTACAGGGTGCGTCCGTCTGCCGACAACGCCAGACCGTTGCCCGTCGACGCCCGGTACCAGCCGCGTTCCACCCGACCGTCCGGGGAGATCCGGTCGATCGCGGGTTCCACATCGCTCGATGCGTACACCGTCCCGTCGGACGCGCGCACGACACCGTTCGCCATCGACAGCCCGCGTGCCACGACCGCCTGCTCGCCGGTCGCCGGGTTCAGTTGCCGCAGTTCGGCCGTCGGTGCCAGGAACGCCGTCAGCGCGTTGCCGGAGCCCGCGAGCACGGTGCCGTCCGGAACCGGCGCGAGGCCGCCCGGCGAGGGCACGGTGGCGATCGGCCGCGGTGGCGCACCCGGACCGTCGACGACGTCGACGGAGTTGCCGAACGCGTTGCTCAGGAGCATCCGGCCGTCGCGGTCGAACGCCACGGCTTCGAAGGCGCTCGGTTGGGCGACGAGGGTCCTCGGTGTGCCCACGCCCGCGCACATCGGCGTCGTGGTGGGGGAGGTCGGGAACGCCGACGCCGACCCGGTGCCGAGGGCCAGGGCGGTCACCGTCGCAGCGACCAGTCGTCCCAATGCTGGAGCTGCCACCATCGTGATCCCCTTGGGTCGGGTGCGCGTGGATGCGATTTTCGCACGGCTTTCGGTGAATTCGGTGCCGCGGCGCCGACGTGTTCGAGGACACCGGTCCGGCCTCGGCCGCGTCGACCGCGGCAACGGGTACGCCGGCCGCGAGCGGTTGCGCCTTCCGGTTGCACGCGTACGCTCGACTCCGAAGGGCTGCCCGCCTCCGTGGCGGCGGTACGTACCGACACCTGATGGTGACCAATAGTCCTGTGGCGCAACGAAATACGTCGATCGATTGATGATTCGAACACGTGTGAGGAGCGAGGGTGTACTACAGCAGCGGAAACTACGAGGCGTTCGGCCGGCCGCGCAAACCGAAAGGGGTGGAGGACAAGACCGCCTGGTTCGTCGGCGCTGGGCTCGCATCCCTGGCAGGCGCGGCCTTCCTCATCCGGGACGGCCGGATGCCCGGTTCGAAGATCACGATCCTCGAACGGTTGACGCTTCCCGGCGGCGCACTCGACGGCATCAAGGAACCGAAGAAGGGCTTCGTGGTTCGTGGTGGCCGCGAGATGGAGAACCACTTCGAGTGCCTGTGGGACCTGTTCCGCTCGATCCCGTCGCTGGAGGTCGAGGGCGCGAGTGTGCTCGACGAGTTCTACTGGCTGAACAAGGACGATCCGAACTATTCGTTGCAACGAGCCACGGTCAACCGCGGCGACGACGCGCACACGGACGGCCTGTTCACCCTCAACGAGAAGGCGCAGCGCGACGTCGTCAAGATCTTCATCTCCAACCGGGAGGAGATGGAAGGCAAACGGATCAACGAGGTCTTCGGCGAGGACTTCCTCGCCAGCAACTTCTGGCTGTACTGGCGGACGATGTTCGCCTTCGAGGAGTGGCACAGCGCACTGGAGATGAAGCTGTACCTGCACCGCTTCATCCACCACATCGGCGGCCTGCCCGACTTCTCGGCGCTCAAGTTCACCAAGTACAACCAGTACGAGTCGCTGGTGCTGCCGCTGTACACGTGGCTTCTCGACCAGGGCGTCACCGTCCACTTCGACACCGAGGTGACGGACGTCCAGTTCGACATCACACCGGAACGCAAGCGCGCGAACAGGATCGACTGGGTTCGGGAGGGCGCGGCAGGTGGAGTGGACCTCGGGCCGGACGACCTGCTGTTCATGACGATCGGGTCGTTGACCGAGAACTCGAACAACGGCGACCACCACACGCCGGCGAAACTCGACGAGAGTCCCGCGCCCGCGTGGGACCTGTGGCGCCGGATCGCCGCTAAGGACCCGTCGTTCGGTCGCCCCGACGTCTTCGGTTCGCACATACCCGAGACGAAGTGGGAGTCGGCGACGGTGACCACGCTCGACGAGCGCATCCCCCGGTACATCCAGAAGATCTGCAAGCGAGACCCGTTCAGTGGCAAGGTGGTCACCGGTGGCATCGTCACGGTGAAGGACTCGAGCTGGTTGATGAGCTGGACCGTCAACCGGCAGCCACACTTCAAGCAGCAGCCGAAGGACCAGATCGTCGCGTGGGTGTACGCGCTGTTCTCGGACCGTCCCGGCGACTACGTGAAGAAGACGATCCAGGGGTGCACGGGTGAGGAGATCACCCAGGAATGGCTGTACCACATGGGTGTTCCGGTCGAGGAGATCCCGGAGCTCGCCGCGACCGGTGCGAAGACGGTTCCGGTGATGATGCCCTACGTGACGGCGTTCTTCATGCCGCGGCATGCCGGGGATCGGCCCGACGTGGTCCCGAAGGGGGCGGAGAACTTCGCATTCATCGGACAGTTCGCCGAGAGCAGCACCCGGGACTGCATCTTCACCACCGAGTACTCGGTCCGCACCCCGATGGAGGCTGTCTACACCTTGCTGGACATCGAGCGTGGTGTACCGGAGGTGTTCAACTCGACCTACGACGTGCGGTCCCTGCTTGCGGCGACGACCCGGTTGCGCGACGGCAAGGAACTCGACATTCCCGGTCCGGCGATCCTGCGGAAGTGGCTGCTCGGGAAGGTCGAGGCCACCGAGGTCGGGGAACTGCTCAAGGAGTTCGGACTGGTCGAGTAACTGTCGCGGGGTGGCTCACCCGGACAGGAGGGCTCGGCGGCGACGGGCCTGCCAGCGCGTCGCGACGAGCCCGTGTCGGGGGCCGAAGAGGTAGACCAGGGTGAACAGCACGCCCTGCGTGAGGACGACCATGCCGCCCGGCGAGGTGTCCTGGTAGTACGAGACGTACAGGCCGACGACCCCGCACGCCGCGGAGGTCGCGGGGGCGATCAGCAGCATCCGGCCGAACCGGTCGGTCAGCAGGTATGCGGTGGCGCCCGGAATGATCAGCATCGCCACCACCAGCACCACGCCGACGACCTGCAACGCCACCACGCAGGTCAACGCGAGCAGACCCAGGAGCGTCGCGCCGAGCATCCGTGGGTTCAGCCCGATCGCGTGCGCATGGATGGGGTCGAACGCATACAGGGTGAAGTCGCGGCGCTTGAGGACGAGAACCAGTAGGACGAGCGCGCCGAGGATCGCGATCTGCACCAGGTCGGAGGTGGACACCCCGAGCAGATTGCCGAAAATGATGTGGTTCAAGTCGGTTTGGCTCGGCGTCACCGAAATCAGCACCAGACCGAGTGCGAACAGGGTGGTGAAGACGATGCCGATGGCGGCGTCCTCCTTCACCCGGCTCGTGCCGCGGACCGCTCCGATGAGCGCAACAGCGAGGAACCCGAAGATCACCGCGCCGATCGCGAACGGTGCCCCGACGACGTACGCGAGCACGACACCGGGCAGTACGGCGTGCGAGACGGCGTCGCCCATCAGCGACCAGCCGATCAGCACCAGCCAGCACGACAGCACCGCGCACACCACCGATGCGATCACCGTCGCGGCGAGTGCCCGCGTCATGAACGAGTACGCGAACGGATCGAGAAGCAGGTCAACGAGATTCACCGCACCGGTCCTTCCAGCGGGTCGATACCGAATGCCCGGACCAGGTTCTCGGGCCGCAGGACGTCGAGGATGTCCCCGTCCGCGAGGATGCGCTGCATCAGCAGCACCGCCCGGTCGGCCAGGCGCGGCAGCGCCTGCAGGTCGTGGGTGGAGACCAGGATGGCGGTGCCGTCCCCGGCCAGTTCACGCAGCAACGTCGTGATGGTCTGTTCGCTGCGCTTGTCGACGCCCGCGAACGGTTCGTCCAGCAGCAGCACCGACGCCTCCTGCGCGATCGCGCGGGCCACGAAGGCACGTTTGCGCTGGCCGCCGGACAGTTGCCCGATCTGCCGGTCCTGCAGGTCCGTCAGGTGCACGCGGTCGAGCGCGACGTCGACGGCGTCGTGGTCGCGGCGGCGGGGCCTGCGCGTGAAGCCGAGGTGGCCGTAGCGTCCCGTCATCACCACGTCCCGCACGGACAGCGGGAACGCCCAGTCGATCTCCTCGGACTGCGGCACGTATCCGACGGCGGCGCGTTTACGGGCCGCCGCGGGCGATCCGCCGCCGATCTCCACCGAACCGGTGTCGGGGCGGACGATGCCCATCACCGACTTGAACAGCGTCGACTTCCCCGACCCGTTCATGCCGATCAGGCCGCAGATCGACGCTGGTTCGAGGTCGAGCGAGACGTGGTCGAGGGCGAGGACCGGACCGTAGTGGACGGTGACGTCCCTGATCCGGACGGCTGCGGCGGCGGTCATGACGCACCCGTCAGTGCCGTGACGACCGTGTCGGCGTCGTGTCGGATCAGGTCCAGGTACGTCGGCACCGGACCGTCCGCCTCGGAGAGCGAGTCGACGAACAGGGTGCCGCCGAACCGCGCGCCCGTCGCGGAAACCACCTGCCGCATCGGCGCGTCCGAGACCGTCGACTCGCAGAACACGGCCGGAACGTCATTGGCCTTGACGAATTCGATCGCCGCGGTCAGTTGCTGGGGAGTGGCCTGCTGTTCCGCGTTGACGGGCCAGATGTAGCGCTCGGTGAGGCCGGTGTCGCGGGCGAGGTAGGAGAAGGCGCCCTCGCAGGTGACGAGGGCGCGCTGCCGCTCGGGCAGGGTCGCGAGCCGGGCGGTCATCTCGTCCTGCACCTGCTGCAGCTGCTGCTTGTAGGCGTCGCCGTTGGCCGCGAACACCACCGCTCCGTCGGGGTCGAGGTCGGTGAACGCCACGACCAGGTTGTCGACGTAGGTCTGCACGTTCAGCGGGCTCATCCATGCGTGCGGGTTGGGCTTGCCCGCGTAGGCGTCGGCGGCGATGTCGATCGGTTCGATGCCGTCGGTCGCGACGACCCGCGGGCGGTGGAGTTCGTGCACGAACTGCTCGAACCAGGCTTCGAGGTTCAGGCCGTTGTCGACTATGAGATCGGCCGACGCGGCGCGGCGCATGTCGCCCGGGGTCGGTTCGTAGCCGTGGATCTCCGCGCCCGGTTTCGTGACGGACTCGACCCTCAGCCTGTCGCCCGCGACGTTGCTCGCGATGTCCGCGAGCACCGTGAAGGTCGTCAGCACGACCGGGCGGTCGTCGTCGCTGGTCAACACCTGTCCACATCCGGTGAGCGTGACGGTGAGTATCGCGGCGGCGGCTGCCGCCGCCACCCACGGGCGCGACGCGCGGCGATCGCTGGCACGGCGAAACATTGGCATGGCGAGATTCTAAGTTCGGGTGACCGAACAATTCAATTGGGGTCCCTGTGGCGTTGATCTGTCGGTGGACACGCCGCGTGTCCGGAGAGGCGCGGGATCGGCGGGGGCGGCGACGACAATACGACGCGGACCGTCTCGACCGATCGAGGGCAACATGGCGACAGGAAACCCGATACGCAGTAGTTCGATGCGCGGTGGCGTGGTACCGCACAGCGTCCACGACGCCGTCGACGCGAACGGCTGGACCGTGCGCGCCGCGTCACGCCAGGGCGACACCCGCCAGAAAACCCGCAGGCAGGACGCCTACGCGGTGCGTCATGGCGGCGGCCGGATCGCCGTCGTCGTCTGTGACGGAGTCGGGGCCGCCGAACACTCGCACCTGGCGGCCGCCGCCGCGAGCGCCGCGCTCGCCGAGCACCTGCTCACTGCCGAACTCGAAGTGTCGGGGGACTGGACCGCGCACCTCAAGGTCGCCTCGCTGGCCGTGACCCGAGCGGCAGGCGACCTGCTCGGCAACCGCGCCCCCAGCCTCGGCGCCGTGTACTCCGTCATGGCCACCACGGCGACCGCACTCGTCGTGGAACCGACCGACATCGGCCAGGGACCGTGGCTCGCGCACACCGCCACCGTCGGGGACAGCAGCGCCTGGTGGCGGCGCACCCGCGGCGGAGCGCTCGGATTCGAGCCGTGGCTCCTCATGTCGGGTGGGCGGCTCACCAGGCACCAGATCGCCACCTCCGGCGCGCTCGTCCTGCCTCTTCCCGACGATGCCGTCGTCACCGGCGCCAGCTTCGAGATCGGCCCCGAAGAGTTGCTGCTCGTGTGCAGTGACGGGGTCGCCGACGCCTTCGACGACGGCAGCAGCGCCGTCGCCGCGTCCTTCGCGTCCGGGTGGAGCAACCCGCCCCGCATCAGCGACCTCGCCGACCGGATCGCCTTCGACGCCGACCGGCAGGTCGACGACCGGACCGTCGTCGGGGTGTGGACGCCGCGTTGACGTCCGGTGCAGGCAGGTGGCCCGGCTGTAGCCTGACCGGATGACCACCATCGACCCGGCCGCCAGCGACGCCAATTTCGAGGAACTGCAGCGCGACCCGTTCTTCGAGGTCGTGACCGACCTGATCGGCGACTGCCTGGGCGACGCATTCGACGACCCGGCCGGCGGTGAAGTGGACCGGTGGACGCTCAGCGCCCTGCCCGCGACGAACCACGCGGCGGACCGGCACCGGCTGTTCACCCTCGCCGTCGGTCCCGCGGAGGTGCTGCACGTCGAGCGGTTCCTCGAGGACGGCGACATCGTCGACTACCGCGTGGTCCTGCACCTCTCGGCGTCCGCGATGACCGAAGCGTCGGGATACGCCCTCGACCGGTTCACGATGCGCTACCCACTGCTGCGGTTCACGCCGTCCACCCTCGACACCGACGTCGTGGTGGTCGACTGGTTCGTCTCCGACGACGGAGCGGACGACCAGTTCTTCGACCTGCCGTTGGCGGCGGCGATCCGGTCACTCGCCGACGGACTCGCCGCGGCGGGCCGCGGACCCTATGCGCAGCAGCACAACCGGGCCTTCGCCGCGCACGTCCTGAACCGGGCGTCCGACGATGCCTGACGCCCCCGCGCTCCGGCTGCCCCGGGTCCTGCGCGACGGGGACGACGCCGCAGCCGTCGACGTGCTGCACGAGTACTTCACCCGCAAACTCGTCAAGACCGGGTACCTGCGCACCGGCGCGCTCTGGGACGGCTGGGATCCCAGTGGTCGACGCGACGCCGACCGTGACGTGTTCACCGCCGACGACCTCGTAGCCGTCACGCTGCTGTCCGTGAAGGTACCCGCACAGGGGGCGCTGATCCTGTTGCAGGACAAGCGCTCCGAGCTGACGGCGCTGCTGCGGGAGGTAAGGGAGGACCGTGATCTCGCCGACGAATCCGAGGCCGTCACAGCCGACTCGCCGGTGTCGCGGCTGGAGTTGGCGCTCACCGAGGTGCACGGCATCGGACGCACGACGGCCACCAAACTCGTTGCCCGCAAACGCCCCCGGCTGCACCCGATCTACGACCGGGTCATCGGACTACAGCTCGGCACCACCGTCGACCACACCGAACCGATCCGCGTCGCGCTGCGCGAGGACGACCGCGACCTGTACCGGCGGCTGATCGCCCTGCGCGAGCAGGCCGGACTCGACGAGCGCGTCCCCGCGCTGCGCATCCTCGACGTCCTCGCCTGGATGCAGGGGAAGAAATACGTGCCGAACGTCGGCGGGTGATAGTCGTGAATCGGTGACCTACGCGCTGGCGGGAACCTCTTCGCTGGGATCTGGTTCGATTCCGGTGACGACCTTGTACCGGCGTGACAGTCGGGCAAGGCGGCTATTCGCTTTCACTGCGGGTGTTCGAGCCTGCGTCCCAGACAATCGAAGATGCCGCCTCTGCAACGCAGCGTAGAGCTGTGGGCGCGCCGTTCGGCCGGGGAGACACTTGTGGCCTTCCAGACGGAGGCCGGCAGCGACGAGAGCAGCTGGAACGAAGACGATGAACACAGCTGTGACGGTGCGTACGGACTTCACGGTCAGCGACGCATCCGATATCCACCAGATAGCAATGGCCAGACCCCATGACAGCACCCAGAACATTGCGGGCAGTACGCACATGAGGAAATTGAAGTGGCTTCTCGTGACGAACGACAGTACGGCGCCGTACACCGTTCCCGTCATCAACGCCGCTATGAACGCGCCGTAGAGCAGCGCCATACCCATGTCGGCGAGCAGAGCGATCGTCCGAGAGTCGGCCTGAACGATGACGAGGACCAGCAATGGGACTGCGGTGATCAAGGACAGCTTGGCGAGATCCCACACGGTGTCCACAACCGTCGCCATCCGCGGGGTTGCCCAGCGGTTGGCCACTTTCTCCGCAGCTGCCGCGTCACGGTCTCGGCTGACGTCATCGACCCTTCTGTGAAGGTCGCGGTCGGCCCGGAGCGCCGACTGGATGTCGATGGCAAGCGCAGCGACGACGACGGCGCAGATTCCAACCGCAAGCTGCCCGATACCAATCTTGTCAGGGGCGCCGTGAAGCATCGTCGCCGCTCCCGTGATAATCGCTGCGATTCCGAGCGGCCCCGCGATCTGAACGAGCAGTCGCCTGCGCGCGTGCACGAGACTGGCGAGTGGTCCGGCCGGCTTGATCTGCCACGCAACGACGTGGAGTGCGATCATCACGGCCGTCAGAACCCCGAGGACTGCGGCTCCATCGCTCAGACCGAGGGTGAAGGTGAACTGGGTTTTCACCGTGTCGTCAGATCCTGTGATGCTGAACCACCACGAGCTGAGAGACGTCATTCCGACCATAAGCGCGTACGCTGCAAGGCCCGCGATGGTGTACCAGACGATGTTCCGCACGGATTGTTCGTAGCTGTCGACGACGTCGTTCACGTCGGCGTTCTGGGTGTTGCTGCTGTTCTCTGACATGTCGGCCCCCTCCTTTGCTGCCCTCCCCGGCAGCTGCACGAGAGGTTGTCACGACCCCCCGACAGGTTCACGGCGCCGGACTGACGGTGCAGTTCGTCGCAGGCTGGATTGTGTCGGTGGCTGGGTCTATACAGTTCTGTTGGACTCAATCGAGCAGAACAGGCAGGTAGTGGTACCCGTGATCACAGGTGACATCAAGAACAAGGTCGACGCCGTCTGGGACGCATTCTGGACGGGCGGGATCTCGAACCCGCTCGAAGTGATGGAACAGATCACGTACCTGTTGTTCATTCGCCGGCTCGACGACGAGCAGACGCTGGCGTTGGAGAAGGCGAACCTGCTGCGCCTGCCGATCAGTGGCAACCCGTTCCCAGAAGGGAACGACTCCGACGGGCGCCCGTTCGACGACCTGCGGTGGTCGAAGTTCAAGGACAAGCATCCCGACGAGATGTTCGCGATCGTCGATCAGCGGGTGTTCCCGTTCATCAAGAACATGCGCGGTGAGGAGTCGACCTACGCGCACTTCATGAAGGACGCGCGGCTGACGATCCCGAGCGCGGGCATGCTGCAACGGGTCGTGGACCGGCTCGACAAGGTGCCGATGGACAACCGCGACACCAAGGGCGACATCTACGAGTACCTGCTTGCGAAGATCGCCGCCGCCGGCCAGAACGGCCAGTTCCGCACACCTCGGCACATCATCGAGCTGATGGTGCACATGACGGCCCCCAAGCCGGGCGACACCATCGTGGACCCGGCGTCCGGTACGTGTGGCTTCCTGGTGGGCGCGTCAGAGTACATGCGCGCCAACCACGCCGACGCGATCAACGCGGGCGCCGGTAAGCAGCAGTACCACCACGAGATGTTCCACGGCTTCGACTTCGACAACACGATGCTCCGCATCGGCTCGATGAACATGCTGCTGCACGGTATCGAACAGCCCGACATCCGCTACCGTGATTCCCTCGCCGAAGCGAACACCGGTGACGCCGAAGCGTATTCGCTGATCCTCGCGAACCCGCCGTTCGCCGGGAGCCTCGACTACGAGAACACCGCGAAGGATCTGCAGCAGATCGCGACGACCAAGAAGACGGAGCTGCTGTTCGTCGCGCTGTTCATGCGCTTGCTCAAGCCGGGTGGCCGCGCGGCTGTGATCGTGCCGGACGGTGTGCTGTTCGGATCCTCCAAGGCGCACAAGGAACTTCGTCGCATCCTCGTCGAGGAGCAGAAGCTCGACGCCGTCGTGAAGTTGCCGTCGGGCGTGTTCAAGCCGTACGCCGGTGTGTCAACGGCGATCCTGTTCTTCACCAAGACCAACTCCGGTGGAACCGACAATGTGTGGTTCTACGACGTGCAGTCCGACGGTTGGTCGTTGGACGATAAGCGCAATCCGCTGCTTGACGGGGACAAGCTCGGTGCCCTCGCCGAGCTCTCGGACGACGAGCACGTCAAGAACAACCTGCCGGACGTGTTGCGGCGCTGGGCCGAACGCGACGGGTCGGAGGCGGAACGGGCGCGAACCGAGCAGAGCTTCTGCGTGCCGCGTGAGGACATCGCCGCGCAGGGATACGACCTGTCGCTCAATCGGTACAAGGAGATCGTGCACGAGGAGGTAGAGCACCGGTCGCCGACCGAGATTCTTGACGAGCTGGATCGGCTCGAGAAGGAAATCACCGACGGCATGGCGAAGCTGCGGGAGATGCTTTCCGGCGGTGCAGCGTGAGTGGGTGGCAGACGATTCCACTCGGTGAGGTCGCCGATTTCATCCGTGGGGTGACATTCAAACCCACTGACGTCGTCGAGGCTGGGACCAATGGAACGGTCTCCTGCTTGCGGACGAAGAATGTGCAGCTCGATCTCGATCTATCGGATGTCTGGTCGATCGACCGGAGCCACGTGAAGCGTGATGAGCAGTACCTGCACGAGGGCGACCTGCTTATCTCATCTGCAAACAGCTGGAACTTGGTTGGAAAGTGCTCGTGGGTTCCAGAGTTGGAGTCGCCGTCCACATTCGGCGGTTTCGTGACCGCGCTTCGTCCCAACCGGGAGAAGGTCGATCCGCGCTATCTCTACAGGTTCTTTTCGTCAGCGCGTATCCAGGCGACAGTTCGGAGTTTCGCGCGGCAAACTACAAATATCTCCAACCTAGACTTGAGGCGTTGCGCCGCACTGCCCTTGCCGCTGCCGCCGATCGGGGAGCAGCGGCGGATCGCGGCGATCCTCGACCAAGCCGATGCACTCCGCGCCAGACGTCGCGAAGCCCTCACCGGCCTCGACGAGCTGACCCAGTCGATCTTTGTCGACATGTTCGGCGACCCCGTGGCGAACCCGAAGGGCTGGCGCTCTCTCACGCTGAAAGCGGCCGGCATTGCCATATCAAGTGGGTTTAGTGTCGTTGCGGCTGGTGGGGAAGAACACCCTGAGAATCGCGTGATCAAGGTAAGTGCGGTCTCCGGTGGGTTCTTCGATGCCAGTGAATCCAAGCCGTTGCCGTCGAATTACGAACCGCCTGCTACGCATCAGATTCGGGAGGGCGACCTCCTGATGACCCGCGCCAGCGGCAGTGTGGACCTGATTTGCATTACTGCAATGGTCGACCATGCCCCACGCCACTTGTACCTCCCAGATAAGGTATGGCGAGTTTCGGTGGGTGATGCTGCGCACGTAAACGAAGCGTATTTGACGCAGTTGTTCAAACACCAGGCGTTTCGGGCATATGTGCGGAACGCGGCTAGTGGAGCGAGTGGTGTCCGGAACATTTCTCAGGCCAAGGTGCTTGGATTTGGCGCCGCGACTCCACCGATTGAGATTCAGGATCGATTCGCGTCAGCCACGAGTCGCATCACACGGACGATGGCGGATCACCGCGTCGCCCTTGCCGAACTCGACGCCCTCTTCGCGTCTCTCCAATCTCGCGCCTTCCGAGGTGAGCTGTGACGGAGGGCGGGCGGGTCTCGGACATCCCGACCTGGACGGGTTTCCTGGTTCCACTGCTAGCGGTGCTCAGCGACGGCAACGTGTGGCGCAGACGTGACCTCTATGCGGCTGTTGCCGATCACATGGAGCTCACCGAAGAGCAGCGCGCCGAGTCGGTCTCGTCTGGTCAGAGTCGAGTGGTAAGTCGAATCGGTTGGGCACTTAGTGATCTGAATCGGGCCGAACTCGTCGCCAAGCCGGCGCGGGCCACATACGTCATCGCAGATTCCGGGCGAGCGATGCTCGCCATGTATCCGGGTGGTATCGACGAGAGGGTCCTCAAAACCATCCCTGCGTACCGGGACTACGTCCCGGTGGGACATGCCGGCGCAGTCAGTGCGTCGAAGCATGAGGCTCCAGAGACGAGTGAGGCCGCGAACCCACTTGAGCAGATCGACATCGGAGTGACTCGCTTGCACGCCGAGGTTGCCGCCGATCTCCTCGCGCGGCTCCGCGGGCAGCATCCCGACTTTCTCGAACACTCCGTTCTCGACGTGCTCGTTGCCATGGGTTACGGCGGCGCCGAAGGCCGAGCGGCTCGCATCGGCGGCTCGGGGGACGGCGGAGTGGACGGCATCATCGACCAGGACCCGCTCGGCCTCGACCGAATCTATGTGCAGGCCAAGCGGTACGCCGCAGGCAACACCGTCGGCAGGCCTGAGATCCAGGCATTCGTCGGTGCCCTGCATGGTGTGGGCGCGGCCCGTGGCGTGTTCATCACTACGAGTGCCTTCACGTCGGGCGCTCGCGAGTACGCGCAGAACATCGGTACGCGAATCATCCTCATCGACGGACAACGCCTCGCGGAGTTGATGATCCGCTACGGAGTCGCAGTCCAGACTTGGCAGACCTTCACCGTCGTCGAGGTCGACGAGGACTACTTCGAATGAGCGTGAGATGACCTATCGGACATGGCGGCTCGGCGAGCTGCGGTCGCCGGTGATCGACGAGTTCGTCGGCGAGTGGGAGTTCCTGTCGAACTTCTTCCCAGCGCCGACACCATATGGTGGCCGAGTGTTCCCCACCAGTGAGCATGCCTTCGCTGCGGCCAAGACAACGGACGTCGATGCGATCGTTCGGATCGCCGGTGTGCGTGACCCGGCCGAGGCCAAGGCGATCGGCCGCGCGGCGCCACTGCGTCCGGACTGGGATCGCGACAAGTTCGCGGTTATGGAGGCTGTCGTCACTGCCAAGTTCGAGCACAATCCCGGACTCGGAGGCAAGCTCCTCGCCACCCGAGGCTCGCTGATCGTGGAGGGCAATATCTGGCACGACCAGACCTGGGGATCATGCTCGTGTGAGCGTCACCGCACCCACCCCGGCGACAACGCACTCGGCATCATCCTCATGGCTGTGCGGATGCGTTTGTCTGCGAACGGCTGAACGGGTGCAATCAGGTGCACTCTGCACATTGGTCGTTGTCACCATTGATGCTGAGCTCGTCACTATATGGAGTGACGGCCTCCCTGTAGTCGGGTGACCTACTGCCGGACATGCCCGACACCGCGGCCGGCGAATGACGATCGACGGCACCTGCCATCAGCCGGAGGCGCGCGTACCGAACTGCCGGCTCGTAGCCGGCCAGCGAATCTTGTCGGTACCCCGCGCTAGTATTCGAACATGTTTTCGAAGTCTGGTATCGGTGGGGGCGGCCAGGTGGAACACCACCTGGCCGCCCTCGATGCCGCCGTCGAGGGCTTGCTCGCTGAACCGCTGACGGGTCTGCCCGAGGCCGAGATCGTCGAAGCGCTACAGCGGATGGAGATTTCGCTACGGAAGGCCTCCGCGGTCGGGCATCGGCTTGTAGTCGAAGCCGTGGAACGCTCGATCCCCGGCAATCTGGCCTGCCGGTCCGTCAACGACTTCCTCGTCTCGACCCTCCGCATCTCGGCGGCCGACGCCGCGAAACGGGTGAAGGGTGCCACCAAGACCGGAACCTGGCACACGGTCAGCGGTGAGGCGATGGAGGCCACGCTGCCCACCACCGCGTCGGCCGTCCAGGAGGGCGCGATCGGACCCGACCATGTCGCCGCGATCGCCCGGACGCTGCGGCAAATCCCGCACGGCACGACCGCCGATGAGGTCGACGTCGCCGAGCGAATCCTCTCCGACGCCGCACGCTCCACCACGCCCGAGGACGTAACCAAGGTCGGCATCCATCTGCTCGCCCACCTCAACCCGGACGGCAGTGTCCCCGACGAGCGTGAACGCAAGCGTCGTCGCGGGCTGAGGCTGGGCAAGCAGGGTGCCGATCTCATGACTCCTGTCTCCGGGCTGTTGGACCCGGAGACGCGGGCCCTACTCGAGCCCGTCCTCGCCAAGCTTGCGAGGCCTGGAATGAACAATCCCGACGACCCTGACTCCCCATCCGGGGACGTCGATTCCCCGGACCTGGATCGAACAGCGCTGGCGAAGGCCGCTGCCCGCGACACACGCACCGCCGTGCAACGCAACCACGACGCTCTGAAAGTCGCGCTGCAGCAGATGCTTTCGTCCGGAATCCTCGGCAGTCATCGCGGCCTACCGGTGACCGCGATCATCACCATGACGATCGGGCAGCTCGAAAAGGCGGCCGGCGTGGCGACCACAGCGACCGGTGGGATCGTTCCCATCAGTGACGCGCTGCGGATGGCCCAGCGCGCCCACCCCGTGCTCGCGCTGTTCGATCACAACGGCCGGCCCCTGCATCTCGGCCGCAGTCGCCGCCTCGCCTCCGCGGATCAGCGACTCGCGCTCATCGCCGCCTCCCGCGGCTGCACCCGACCTGGCTGCGATGCGCCCGCCTCCCTCACCGCCGTCCACCACATCACCGAATGGAAGGACGGCGGCGCCACCGACATCACCAACGAGGACCTCGCCTGCGACAGCTGCCACGCTCTCGTCCATGACGGCCCCGGCGGTTGGAAAACCCGCGTCGCACCAACCGAGTCGGCGCATCCGGGTCGAACCGAGTGGACTGCGCCGCCACACATCGATCCAGACCGGAAGCCGCGGGTCAACCACCGGCAACACCTGGACCACCTTGTCGCCGGCGCACTCGACCGCCAGCGGATCCGACGGGAGCGGCCGAACCGGAGAAGCGCCGATGATGTGACCGGCACTGGCGATGACGCGCCGTGATGTCGTGTTCTCTCTGCGGGTGAGGCCGTCACACCCCTCGGTGACGGCCTCACACGCAAGTTGGAGCTGCGCGCGCTACCAACCGCCGAGCGAAGACATGCTCGGGCGGTGGTGCGGTGTGCGGTGTGCGCGTGCCGCCGACGAAAGGTGCTGTCAGTAGACGGTATTGGCCCCGTACTCGGCCTGCGCGTACGTGTAGCCCTCGTACACCAGCTGATCGATCAGTCCGGACTTCGAGAACGAAGTGAAGTCGAGGTACTGCTCTGCGCTCCGTGCTGCCTGCTCGTTCCAGTCCGCATCCAGGCTGTCCACCGCGTACGTCGCATCCTCGGTGGAGAAGTCCTCGTACTCGAGCTGGTCGATCAGCCCGCTGCGGGAGAAGGCAGAGAATTCGAGGTACTGCTGCGCGGACCGGGCGGCGTTCCGCTGGCTGGAGCTGATCTGCGGCTTGGCCGGTGCCGGTGCCGGCGCGACCGCAGGTGCAGGCGCAGGCGCTGCGGTGGTCACCGGCGGGACGATGGCCGCTGCCGGCGCGCTGTTCCTCACAGGCTCCGCAGGTGCGGCAGGTGCCGCAGGGGCCGCAGACGCGGCAGGGGCGGAAATGCTCGGAACGGTGGTATGGCTGCTGAGCCGCGACGCGGTCGGCGAGGCCGCCGCCTGGCTGCTCGGTGACGCTGCGGTCGCGGCGCCGCTCTTCTCCTTGTCTGCTTCGCCAAAGGTGCCGACAAGCGCGAGGAACAGAACGATGGCGCCGACCACCCACGGCCACTTCTTCCGCTTCTTCTTCGGTGCGGTTGCGGCGGGCTGGTAGCCGGGCTGGGTGGGGT